>CALIXC010000094.1 GCA_938046755.1 uncultured Lautropia sp.
CACCGGCAGCAGCACGGCCTGCACGTCGCCGGGCAGCACATGGTTGCGGCCGTCCAGCAGTGCCCAGGCGCGGGCGGCGCGCAGCAGCGCCAGGCCGGCCCGTGGGCTCAGGCCCTCGGCAAACATCGACGAGCGCCGCGACTGGGTCAGCAGGTTCTGCACGTAGTCGATCAGGGGGCCGGAGGTTTTCACCTCGGTGACGGCTTTCTGGATCTGCAGCAGCTCGGCCGGTGTGAGGATCGGCTTCAGCTCGGTCAGCCAGTCACGGCGGTCCCGGCCTTCCAGAATGGCGCGTTCCGACTTGGGATCGGGGTAGCCCAGCTCCACGCACATCAGGAAGCGGTCCAGCTGCGATTCGGGCAGCGGGAAGGTGCCGATCTGGTCCTGCGGGTTCTGGGTGGCGATCACGAAGAACGGCTCGGGCAGGCGATGGGCTACGCCTTCCACCGAGACCTGACGCTCTTCCATGGCCTCCAGCAGCGCACTCTGCGACTTGGGCGAGGCACGGTTGATCTCGTCGGCCAGCAGCATCTGCGTGAAGACCGGGCCGGGCATGAACGAAAAGCGCTGCTCCTGGCGCTGATAGACGCTGGAGCCGGTGATGTCGGCCGGAAGCAGGTCGTTGGTGAACTGGATGCGCTTGTAGTCGAGCCCCAGCGAGCGGGCCAGCGTGTGGGCCAGCGTGGTCTTGCCCACGCCGGGCAGGTCTTCCAGCAGCAGGTGGCCACGGGCGAACAGGCAGGCCAGCGTCAGGCGGATCTGGCGCGGCTTGCCGACGACGATGGCGCCGATCTGCATGGCGACTTCCTGGATCTTTTGCAGCATGGGAAACCAGCCTGACGGAGTGAAGGAATGGAGGCAGGCCTGCACGGACACCGGTATCTCGATGCGTTGCTGTGCCAGGCCAATGTCACCGCCGGCGCCGATGGTAGTGGGGAATGCCCGCATGGCCGGTTCCGGGCTGACGGCCGGTTGGCGGGCGCGGATGCGCCCCCGCTGTCCGATCCTCGGGTCCCGTGTCGGCCGTCAGGGAGCAGGGGGCAGGCAGGGGATGGCTTTCCGTGCTTTCGGGCTTGCAGTCCTTCTGCCCTTCATCCCGCTGCCCCCTGGGCATCGTGGCGCCTGGGGCGTCGGGCGGGTCAGCCCATCCGGACTGCGGCGGGTCGATAGTTCATGACCTTCCAAAAGGCAGACCTCATGGGAAACCCTTATGAAACACTCTCTTATAATGTGCGGAAAAACGAGCGTGTCATGTACCTGCAGGCCGCCGCGCTGATTCCATGCCCCGGACTCCCGGGCCTCGCATTTCCGATTGGGGAGGGTGATGGACCCATCCGGGATCTCTCCAATGGCGGCGTGTATGATTCCACGCGATGTGGACTACCTCTATCAACGGACTTGTCTCATGAAAATTCTGGTAGCAGTCAAACGGGTCGTCGATTACAACGTCAAGGTCAGGGTCAAGAGTGACAACACCGACGTGGATATCGCCAACGTCAAGATGTCGATCAATCCCTTTGACGAGATCGCCGTGGAAGAGGCCGTGCGCCTGAAGGAAAAGGGCGTGGCCACCGAAGTGGTCGCCGTCTCGTGCGGGCCCACCGCCTGCCAGGAAACGCTGCGTACCGCGCTGGCCATTGGCGCCGACCGTGCCATCCAGGTGGAGACCGATGCCCAGCTGCAGCCGCTGGCCGTGGCCAAGCTGCTGGCTGCCGTGCAGGCCAAGGAGTCGGCCGGCATCATCCTGCTGGGCAAGCAGGCCATCGACGATGACGCCAACCAGACCGGCCAGATGCTGGCGGCGCTGCTGAAGCTGCCGCAAGGCACCTTCGCCTCGAAGATCGAGGTGGCCGATGGTCAGGCTACCGTCACCCGTGAGGTCGATGGCGGTCTGGAGACGCTGCGCATGCCGCTGCCGGCCGTTATCACCGCCGATCTGCGCCTGAACGAGCCGCGCTACGTCACGCTGCCCAACATCATGAAGGCCAAGAAGAAGCCGCTGGAAAAATTCTCCCCGGCCGACCTGGGCGTCGATCCGGCGCCACGCCTGAAGGTGCTGAAGGTGACCGAGCCGCCTGCCCGCCAGGGTGGCGTGAAGGTCTCCAGCGTCGAGGAGCTGGTCGAGAAACTGAAGAACGAAGCCAAGGTCATCTGATCAGGCGCAACGGAAGAGGGAGTGACCCATGGCAGTACTGGTTATTGCAGAACACGACAACAAGACCCTGAAACGCGCCACGCTGCAGGCCGTGGATGCAGCCGCCCGGCTGGGTGAGGTGCACCTGCTGGTGCTGGGCAGCGGCGTGGATGCCGTTGCGCAGGCCGCCGCCAAGGTGGCGGGCGTGGCCCAGGTGAAGGTGGTGGACGATGCGGCGCTGGCCGAGCCGCTGGCCGAAGTCGTCACCGCCCAGGTGGTGCCGCTGGCCAAGGACTACAGCCACGTGGTGGCCGCCGCCACCGCCCACGGCAAGGACTTCATGCCGCGCGTGGCCGCCCTGCTGGACGTGGCCCAGATCTCCGAGGTGACCGGCATCGATTCGGCCGACACCTTCCGCCGGCCCATCTACGCCGGCAACGCCATTGCCACCGTGCAGAGCAGCGACCCCATCAAGGTGCTGACGGTGCGTGGCACGTCCTTCGGTGAGGCCGCCGCTGAAGGTGGCTCGGCCGCTATCGAGAAAGTGGCGGCCGTGGCCGTCGACGGCCAGCCCGCCCTGGTGGGCCGCGAGAAGGCCTCCAGCGACCGTCCCGAGCTGACGGCCGCCCAGGTGGT
>CALIXC010000095.1 GCA_938046755.1 uncultured Lautropia sp.
GTCTGGCACGCACCATCGAGATGGACGGGGCGGGCATCGTCATGGCCGCCCGCCACACCACGGCCCCGGTGGTCGGCATGCAGTTCCACCCCGAGTCCGTGCTCACCCCCTACGGTCCGGGGATTCTGCGCGCCGTCACCGACGACCTCGCTGCCGCCCGCGCCCGAACGACCTGAGCCGCGGACTTGAACGCTCGTCGCCGCGAATCATCACGGATCACACCAGCCTTGAAGCCATGAGGAGAAAGACCATGACCCCCGCACCCGCCGAGAACAACGCCGTGCATACCGGGCATACCGGGCATACCAGGCATACCGGAAGTACTGACAGCAGTGCGACGGCCCCGGTGGCCGGTACCGAGGACGCGCACCGCCTGCTGCGCGCCGTCATTCAGGGCAAGAGACTGACTCAAGAGGAGACCGGCGTCGTCTTCGCCGCCCTGGGCGCGGGCGACCTGTCCGAGGCCGAAACCGCCGCCCTGCTGGCAGCCCTGCACTCGCGCGGGGAGACCCCCGACGAGGTCGCCGGGGCGGCCAGCGCCTTGACGGGCGTCATGCCCAGCACGCCCGCCGAGGACGGTCCCTGCACTTCACCGACATAGAGCTGGATGCGGGCACGGAAGCGTTCGACGGCATCACGGTCAGCCATGAAGCGCTCGAAGTTGCTGAGGTTGGCGTTGCTGTACTCCCAAATGGGCCGGTAGTCGGCCGGTGGTGGCACGTCATTGCGCACCGACCACATGTACCAGACATTCTGCTGGGTGTCCTTGTCCAGCAGCCAGCTCAGGTACAGGCGGGCGGACTCGGGACGACGCGTGCCCTTGATGATGGCGGCACGCTGGGCCCAGGCCACGAAGCCGTCGTTGGTGGGGATGGAAAAGCGGACCGGGCTGTCGGCATCGTGCTTCAGGCTGCCGTCGGTCGTGAAGGTGACGGGGTACTTGCCGCTGGCGACGGCATCAGCAGGCGCCTGGGTGCCACGCACGAAGTGCGGCTCCTGCTCTATGAATTTCTCCATCCATTCCCAGCCGTGACGGTCGATGGTCTGCTTGTACCAGAAGAGTACGACATCGTCGTCGTTGGGATAGGTGGAGATGATCTTGCCCTTCAGGGCCGGATCCAGATAGTCGCTGGCGTTACTGGGCGCCGGGGTGCTGCCCAGGGCCTTGGTGTTGGCCAGGTTGCTGAAGGCGTCCACGAAGATGCCGGTCCAGGCGCCGGTCTGATCCTTGAAGCTGCTGTAGATGTGATCCCAGCCGCGTGGCTTGTAGGCCAGCAGACGGCCTTCGCGGCGCCAGCGCGGAAAGTCCTGCAGCGTCTGCAGCTGCACCACGTCGGCCACGACCTTGCCATCGGCAAACTGCTGGTCCAGCCGGGCGTTGTGTACCTTGCTGTAGTCCACCACCACGTCCAGGGTCATGCCCGGGAAGCGTTTCTCGAAGGCCGCCTTGATGCCGTTTTGTTGATCGGGCGTGTCGCCGCCCGCATAGACCACCAGTGTGCCGCCCTCCTTCAGGGCTTCCTTGTGGATCTCGTCGAGCGATCGGCTTTCGATCTCGGCGGCGCAGACCGACTGGCCGAGCAGGGCCAGCGTGACAGCGGCGAGGGCAAGATATTTCTTCATGGGGGGTGGCAGTATGGCTTGTGCCTCGATTCCGGCATGTGGCGGCATCGGAGGGGTCACGGGGTTGGGTACAGGGGCGGAATGGCCGGACACTGGATGTGATGAAAAGAGCTGTCCAGCCACGCAGCATGCGCATCACGACGACCATTTGGAACGGAATGATGCATTTCTGAAATTTTAGTCAGAACTGTAAGAAAATACCTACAAAACCTGTTGCATGCGAGTATTTCCGCCACTTCAACTGCCCAACTGCGTACCCCGCAGCCTGCCTGTCAGCCTTTCAACAGGTTTTCCAGGGCTGCCTCCAGGGTGGGGTAGTGAAAGCTGTAGCCTTCGGCCAGTAGTCTGGTCGGTTCCACGTGCTGGCCGTCCAGCACCAGATCGGCCTGCTCTCCCATGACAGCGCGCATCAGGCCGGCCGGCAGCGATAGCCACAGCGAGCGGTGCAGCAGTCGGGCGGCGGTCTGCGCGAAGTCCCGCTGGGTGGTGGCCTGCGGCGCCGTGAGGTTGAAGACGCGCCAGGGCTGGTCAACGGGTTGGCGGGCAATGAACTGGATGGCGGCAATCACGTCGTCCATGTGGATCCAGCACAGCGGTTGCTTGCCGCTGCCGATGCGCCCGATGCCGAAGCGCACAGGCTTGAGCAGCTGAGGCAGGATGCCGCCTCCCTTGCCCAGCACCACACCCAGCCGGCAGACGGCCACGGGCACGCCGCTTTCGCGGTGCAGTTCCTGGGCGCTGGCCTCCCACAGCTGGCACAGCCGCGAGACGAAGACATCCTGCGGGGCTGAGCCTTCGGTGCAGCGCACCTGCCACTGCTGGCGGCTGCCGTTGCCGTAGAAGCCCACAGCCGAGGCCTGGATGATGAGGCGAGGCTTGTGCGCATGGCGCTTGAGCCACTGAGTGATCTGCTGGGTGGGACCCTGACGGCTAGCCAGCAGCGTGCGTTTGCGGGCGGTGTTCCAGCGGCCTTCGCCTACCGAGGTACCGGCCAGGTTGATGAGCAGGTCGGGCTGGACGCTGGGGTCGAGGTGGGCCAGTGCGGCCAGGGTCTCGATGCCGGGGCCGAGCTTGTTGCGGGTCTGATCGGGGAAGCGGGTGACGACGATGACGCGCCAGTTCTTCTGCGCGAAATCACGGGCCAGATGGCTGCCGATGAAACCGCTGCCGCCCAGCAGGATGACGACGGGCTTTTGTTCCATGAGAGCTTCCTTGCGTGGACGGATCGACCGCTTCCCAGTATCAATGTGTCAATATTGTCACCAAATATGGTGGACTGTCCAGCGCAAGGCGCACCCCAGCGGCCCATGTCGGCCGGCCAGGCGGGTGGAGTGTGCGAATTTGGCCTGTGAGCGGACCCGGGCTCTCATTCCGGGCCCGGGCCCTGGGGTGTCAGCTGCCATCGGCCCCGAAGACGCCGCGCGAGAGGAACACGGCGAACAGGGGGATGACCATGATGATGTGGGCCTCGATCATGATCCACTTGCGGATGCGGCGGATATCCGCCTCGGCGGGCAGCTTGCCGTTCTCTTCCCAGGTCTGGTACCAGGCTTGCAGGGCCATGGAGACGCGCACCGACATCACGCCGACGACGAGGAACAGGAGCACCTTGATGTGCAGCATGGGCTGGGCGATGTACCAGTCGGTGCCCTTAAAGCCCAGGATGATGCGAGTGATGCCGCTGATGGCCACCATGAAGCCGCAGATCATGTAGATGATGTCCACGCGTTGCAGGCGCTTGAGTACGGCTTCGTTGAACCACTCGGGACGGCAGAGTGCGCCTTCACTGGTGAGGAAGACGACCATGGCCAGGATGCTGGCCAGATGGAAGTAGGAAAGGATGGCTTCAGAAAGCATGTCGGTTTCTTGGGTTGCGGACTGCGCCCCGGCAGGGGCGGCGGTGCGGAGGCGATTCTAGAGCGCGTGGCAGCCGGTTTTCTTGCCCTTGGTCATTTCCGTGGGGCCGCTGCACGACGGTCGGATGGGCGGGGCTGGCCGGCATGTTGGGGGCAAGAAGCGACTGCCGGTGCTGGGGCCCGGGCTATGTGGAGACGGGCAGAAGTCCGTATTCCTGCATCTGCCGGTCCACCACCTCGTCCCAGCCACGGTTGGCGGCGGGGCTGGCCGGGCTGGGGTGCAGCACGTGCCCGATGTGCAGGCGGCGGGCCAGAGGGCGGTCGTCCAGTACCTCCGAGACCACGTGCTTGAGGCGTTTCTCGGCAAAGCCGCCGATGCCGATCAGCCACTGCGGCTGCAGCGCCTCGATGACGGCTGCCAGGTGACGGTCGCAGGGGGCTTCCAGCGCGCGCTGCTCGGCCACCGGCAACTGCACCGGGGTGCGGTTCTTGCCCGAGGCTTCCAGGAACACCAGTGGGCAGTAGTTGATGACGATGGCCTGCGCAAAGAAATCGTCGGCACTGCCGAAGCGGCGGCCAATCCATCTCCAAAGTCGGCGACCACTCACTTCCGAGCGAGTGCACGCAAAACCGTCGATCGGACGCTTGGGATGCTGATGGGGCGGTGCCTGGACGGGGGCCTCGATGCCCATCCAGTCGCGCACTGCCGAGACCTCACCGAAGGGCACGCCGGTCTGCATCATGCCGAAGGGGCCGGGGTTCATGCCCAGGAACATGATCTTCTTGTGCCCCTGGCCATAGTGGGTCAGATAGGCGGCATGGGCGGCCCAGGCGTACTGCAGCGGGTTGTAGACGTGCGCCACTGGTGGGGCGAAGCGCAGTGCTTCCAGTTCGTCGCGCAGCCGGGCGGCCGCATCGATCAGGCGCTGGCTGGTGGCGTCGGTGGGGTGGGAAGTGCCGGATGGAACGTCAGGAGTTTCAGCGTGGGACACGGGTCTGGACAAGGGTCTGGACAAGGGTCTGGAATGAGGGGCAGTGGCAGCCATCCTACCCCAACTGTCCGATCGGGCGCATGCGTGCGAAGCGTGTTCACGGGATGCGGCCTGGAAGGTTGGGGTAGCTGGGGCCATGAGGCGGGTCGGTGGGGGCCAAGGCAGATCAGGTCAGAAGGCAAATCCGATCAGGATGAGGCGCCGCCCTCATGGTCATGAAACGGATTGTCCCGGATGAGGCCCTGCACGAGTGGACCATCGCCCGCTCAGTAGAATCGTGCCAATGATTAAAACCAGGTGCGTGTCCGGAACACACCCGAGAACGGGTTCGTTTCCAGATCTGCCCAGTATCCAAGGATATCTTTCATGAAATACATCGATCATGGCCGGGGCGGCGATGCCGACGTGCTGCAGCTGGCCGAGCGCGACATGCCCGAAGTGGGGGCTGGCGAGGTGCTGATCCGCGTGGCCTATGCGGGCGTGAACCGCCCGGACGTGCTGCAGCGCGTGGGCAGCTATCCGCCGCCGCGCGGGGCATCGCCCTGGCTGGGCCTGGAAGTGTCCGGGGTGGTGGCCGCCGTGGGGCAGGGCGTGCCCGAGTGGAAGAAGGGCGACCGGGTGTGCGCCTGCGTGAGCGCGGCCTCGATCATCGCCAAGGTCACCAGGGACCGCATCATGGTCGGCTACGACGAGCAGTACCCGGCTTACGGCTTCGCCACCCACAAGGGCTACGTCACGGCGCTGCACCGCGAGCGCCTCGAGCGGCTCGGGCCGTGCGCCATCCACCGGCTCGGCTACGCGAACGTCCGGGCAGCGGCTAGGCTGGTCCAATCATGAGCAGCGCCGATGATCTGGATGCCTACGAGAGCAGACTCGAGCTCGATCTGTACCGCGAGTACAAGGACGTGGTGAACATCTTCGCCTACGCCGTCGAGACCGAACGGCGCTTCTACCTGTGCAACGCGGTCGACCTCAAGGTGCGCACCGAGGGCGGCGACGTCTACTACGAGGTCTCCCTCGGCGACGCCTGGGTCTGGGACATGTACCGGCCCAGCCGCTTCGTGAAGTCGGCCAAGGTCCTCACCTTCCGCGACGTCTCCATCGAGGAGATCCAGCACACCGACCTCGAGGTGCCGGAGACGAAGTGAGTCCGGCCCCGGACGGACCTGTGGACAACTGATCGGAACGGCCCGCGCCGACCACACTCCCAACGGAGGTGGTGGTGATGAGCACCAGATCGACGGGCAGAGGAACGACGGGGGCATCGCGGGGAGCCGTGCCGGTGGGCGCCCGGCGCACGGGCGATG
>CALIXC010000096.1 GCA_938046755.1 uncultured Lautropia sp.
CCTGTGCGCAGATGAGGTCTTCCCGGGCGCCCCATTGGGCGATGAGGTTGCGTCGGGGGACGGCCGAAAGGTTGTTGCCGGCACCATGGACAATACGGGATCCCAGCACGACGACGCTGCCGGGTGGGCAGGTGACGGCATGGCCTGTTTCATCCCATGGATGCTCCTCCTGCTTCCAAGCGTTGAACTGTTGGTCGTTCCAATGCTGGCTGCCGCGGATGACTCGGGTGGCGCCTTGTTCTGCCTGCATGCCGTCCAGGCAGATGAGAATGCGAAGCTGGCGACCGGTGTGTGTGGTGCAGTAGCTGTTGGGCCAGTCCCGATGCCAATTGCAGGCGCAGCCACCGTTGGCAGCACGGATGGTGGCATTGCTGAAGTGGCAGACGCTTTCAGTGTCCAGGAGAGCCTCGGCCATGCGACGGCAACGCTCATCAAGGATTATCCGACGCAAGACGGCGCTGTGTGAGGCCAGGTCGCCAATGATGTAGGGTTGCGTCGCTGCAGCGGCTCGGAGCGCCTGTGGAATCCCCGTCAGCTGTCTTTCCGGCACATCCGATTGCCATACGACGTGTTCCTGCCATCGCAGGGGATGGGCCCGGATGTCATCGACGAGTGCATCCAGAGCATCGATCGCCTGCTGAACTTCGTCCTTTGTCCAGATATCGGGAATGACCGCGTAGCCATCACCCTGGAACTGACGCCTGGCAGCGTCCAATGTGTTGGGAGCTTCCATGGAGTGGGATCTTCGCGATTCAATAGGGCGGCCGCAAGGGGGGAGCCGTTCCCTGAAGAGGCGCCTTGAGCGGCCAAAACTGAAACAGCCCACTGGCAGGCCAGTGGGCTGTCGGAGGTGATCTGGCTATGGCCCTGAACGGGCCACGGCCCAGGGGCGGGGATCAGACCCGGTCTTCTTCCGGGTTGCGCACGACCAGCAGGTCGATCTTGGCGTTGCTGATGAGCCGGCGGGTGGCGCTCCCCAGCAGCAGGGCGCTGAGGCCGCCGCGACCGTGCGAGGCGACGACGATCACGTCAGCTTTCTTGTCGTGGGCGATCTTGATGATGCCGTCGGCGGGCTCATCGGCGATTTCGAAGCCGGTCTCATACTGCAGCCCGGCCGCCTTGGCCTTGGCGCATGCCTTGTCGAGAATCTCCTGGCCGCTGGCGCGCACTTTCTCGTCGTGCTCGTTGGCGGTGAGGTAGTTGTTGGGCACCAGGTCGCCGGCGTAGAGAGGCGGTGCATACGGGGCACCGACGGTGGCAACGATCACGGAGGCTTTCAGGGATGTGGCCAGGTTGATGCCAGTATCGACGGCCCGTTCGGACAGCGGGGAACCATCCGTGGCGATGAGAACGCGGTTGT
Source organism: uncultured Lautropia sp. (assembly GCA_938046755.1). Taxonomy (GTDB): domain Bacteria; phylum Pseudomonadota; class Gammaproteobacteria; order Burkholderiales; family Burkholderiaceae_E; genus Lautropia. The sequence continues at coordinate 1,361 of CALIXC010000096.1, forward strand.
ACATGAGACAGGTCTCCTTTCGAGAGGCAGGCCAAGGCACGGGCTGCCCGGCCCAGTGGGATCCTGTTTCAAGGATAGACCAGAACGCGACGGAGGGGGGCGCTTGACCCCGCAAGAAGTGCAACCTGTTGCGTCAGGTTAAATTGGCGCGATATAAATCCGGGCGCCTGGGCCGGTGTCGAGCGGGCGCTCGCGACTGTGTCCGGCCTGGGCAGGAAAGAGGTGCGAGACTTCACCTGGCGGGACTTCAGGCCGGAATGTTCAGGCCGGCAGGGCAGGCTGGAATCGGGTGTCGGTGTGCAGGCGGGCGCGCAGGTCGGCGGCGCTGAGTGGGGGGCAGAACAGGTTGCCCTGCAGGGTGCAGTCGGGCAGGTTCTGCTGGATGCAGGCAAACTCGTCGGGACGTTCGATGCCCTCGGCCACGGCTTCCAGCTTGAGTCCCTTGGCCAACGCCAGGATGGCGTTGACGATGGCGCGGGAGACGGCCTGCTGGGGCAACCCCTGAATGAAGCTGCGGTCGATCTTGATCTCGTCGAACGGCAGGGTGTGAAGGTAGGTGAGGGACGAGTAGCCGGTGCCGAAGTCGTCCAGCGACAGTTTCAGGCCCAGTTGCTTGAGCTGGGTGATGAGGCAGCGGGCCTGATCGCCGCTTTCGATGAGCAGGGTCTCGGTCAGTTCCAGGATGAGCTGCTCGGGGGGCAGGCCGCTGTCGTGCAGGGCCTGGCGCACCGTGTCGACCAGATTGCCGCGCTGGGTCTGGGCAGCCGAGACGTTGACGGCCATCTTGAGGGCCGGCAGGCCTTCGTCCAGCCAGGCGCGGGCTTGACGGCAGGCTTCGTTCAGGGCCCAGGCGCCAATCTCGGCAATGAGCCCGCTGCGCTCGGCAATGGGCACGAAGTGTTCGGGCAGAATGAGGCCGAGTTCGCGGTGATGCCAGCGGATGAGCGCTTCGACGCCGGTGATCTGCAGGGTGCGACTGCAGATCTTGGGCTGATAGAAGAGCCGCAGTTCCTGGTGACGGATGGCGTGGCGCAGGTGGTTTTCCAGCGTCAGTGCATCCAGGCGCGCCTGTTTCTGGGTGGGATCGAAATACTCGATGCGATGACCGCCGCGACGCTTGGCCAGGGCCATGGCCTGTTCGGCATGGCGGGTGAGCTGGGTGTGGTCGGTGGCGTGGTCGGGGAAGACGGCCATGCCCACGCTGGCCGAGATGAAGAGTTCCTTGCCCTCAATGTGCAGCGGCAGGCCCAGGATCCGTTGCAGCTCGTCCATGCAGGCCGTGTGTTCGGGGTCACCGGGGCGGCCGGGCAGCAGGGCCATGAAGCGGTCGGCGCCGGTACGCGCCAGCCAGGGGCTGGTGGTGCGAAGGCGGCGGCGGCGCTCGGGGCCGGTGTGGCGGCTGACCAGATCGTCCAGCCGCTGGCTGACGGCTTTCAGGAAGGCATCGCCAATGGCATGGCCCAGACCATCGTTGAGCTGCCGGAAGCGGTCCAGGTCCAGCAGCATGAGCGTGCAGGCGCGGGGCGTGGAACGCAGCACGGATTCCAGCCGGCGCATGAAGCCGGTGTGATTGGTCAGGCCGGTCAGGAGGTCCTGACGCAGCAGACGATCCCGATAGATCCTCAATCCCAGGCACTGGCGAAGCTTCAGCAGCAGGGCAGATTCGTCCAGGGGCTTGGCCAGCACGTCGGTCAGATTCAGGGCCAGGGCCTCACGCCACAGCGGACGAGGGTCTCCGGCCGTGAGCAGGATGACGGACAGGCGCTGCCAGGCAGCGTTCTTGAGCTGTTCGCGCAGCCAGTTCAGACGGGGATCTTCGGGCCCGTCCAGATGCACGAGCAGCAACGAAGGTGTGCGCTCACTCTCGATGATCTCCTCGGCCTCACGCGGGTCCTGAATGACGCAGAGCGTGCCCAGTCGATGGGCTTCCAGCAACCCGGACACAAGCTGGTGAACGGCCGGATCCGCATCAAACAGCAGGACAGTGCTCTGCTTTTGGATCAGCGCGTCTTCGCTGCGATTGGCAGCGTTGCCGCCAATGCTGAGGGGAACCTCGAAATTCACCGGGAGAAGGATCGAAGATGTATGAAAATGTCAGTGTGACAGGCAAAGATTACCGCATTTGTGAACGTTGGTTTCAAAATGCACCCCAAGATGTGAGGGGTGGCCCGCCGAACAGGGTCCGCTTGATGCCGGCCGAAGTCGGTCCGGAACAGGGGGCTGCGTGGCGCCTATCTATCACAGGTCGCGCCACGCGCCATCAAGACCTATCCCTTGTTTGATTCCCTGTGCTTCAAATGTGCCGTCAGGCGCCCAGTGAGGCCACCTCGTCGCGGGTTTGCTGCACGGCGGGCTGAGTCGGGCGTGCCCCGGTTGCATACATGCCGGAGTGGGCGCTTGCTTCCTGATAGGCGGGCGTGGATACGCTGCTTTTCGGGCTGCCCTGCGCCGCGCCTGCCGGGTGGGAGGGGCTCGGCGCTTCGGTCGTGGCGGCAGCGTTGGGGGCTGACGTGGCTGGTGCGGTGGCTGTGGTGTCCGCACCTTGCGCGGCCGTTTCCTGCGCGGCGGCAATTTCCTGCGCCTGCTGCTGCAAGATGCGCCAAGCGCGTTGCTGGGCCATGGCCTGCAGGTAGACGATCTGCTCGGCGGCGTCGGCGTCTCCCCGGTGGATGGCTTTCATCAGCGTGCGGTATTCGGCCATGGACTGGCGCAGCCGGTTCTCGGGCAGCGGCATCAGGGTGCGCACCAGCTGCAGGAAACGCCCCAGGTCGGTGATGGAACGGGTGAGCCAGGGGTTGGCCGCCATGGTCTGCAGACGCTCGTGGAAACCGTCCACAGCACGGTAGTAGTTGGCCAGGCGGTGTTCGGTGACAGCCTTTTCCAGACTGGCCAGCAGGGTATCCAGTGCTACGATGTCTTCGGGCGTCTGGCGCCGGACAGCCTCGGCCGCACAGCGGCTCTGCAGCAGACCCAGCACGGGGAAGAGGCTGTCGGCCTCGCCGGCGCTCAGTTCGATGACGAAGGCGCCCCGGCCCGGCACCAGGCGGACCAGCCCTTCGTGGGCCAGCACCTTCAGGGCCTCGCGCAGCGGCGTGCGCGAGGTGCCCAGGCGGGCGGACAGCCCCAGTTCGTCGATGCGTTCGCCGGGCGGCAGGCTGCGTTCGTAGATCATCTCGCGCAGGCGATCGGTGACTTCGACGTGCAGGGACGAGCGGGAGATCTTGTAGTTGGCGTCCATGGATGGGGGAGCGGGCTGTCCAGGAAAAATGTAACGGCGGTATTGTAACGATCTGCGCATGCTGCATGCAGAACGCAGTGTCTGTCTTTGTATGCACTGGAAAAATCGTCAAGGATCCGAGACAGGGCGCGAACGGGAGCCGGAGGAGGCCTTCGGCCCGCACCGCCGCTGTACATGGCTCCGGTCCTGGCACCGACATTGGCGCAGCACGAGATGACCGGCCCTAGGCCGCACCCGGATGCCGGCTGTCGGTTCTCGGCGTCAGGGGCAGCCCACAGCAGCCGCCCAAAACAGCGTGCAGGCTCTAGAATCCGGGGATGCTTCCAACACAATTGAATGAATTGCGCCAGCTTCTGGCGCACACGATGCAGGCCATTGGAGTCGAGGCCGAGCTGGCGGCGTCGGTGACGCCCTCGCTTGAGCGCCCCCGGCAGGCCGACCATGGGGATCTGGCCACCAACCTGGCCATGCAGTTGGCCCGTCCGCTGAAGAAGTCGCCACGCGCGGTGGCCGAACAGCTGGTGACGGCGCTGATGGCACAGCCCGGCGCGACCGATCTCATCGCCCAGGCCGAGATTGCCGGCCCGGGCTTCATCAACTTCCGGCTCACGCCCGCAGCCCACCAGCGCGTGGTGCACGAGGTGCTGGCCCAGGGCGAACAGTTCGGGCAGCAGCCGTTCAACGGCCAGCAGGTGATGCTGGAGTTCGTCTCGGCCAACCCCACCGGCCCGCTGCACGTGGGTCATGGCCGCCAGGCGGCACTGGGTGACGTGCTGGGCAACCTTCTGGCCTCGCAAGGCTGGAAGGTCCATCGCGAGTTCTATTACAACGACGCCGGCGCGCAGATCCACAACCTGGCACTGTCGGTGCAGGCGCGTGGGCGCGGCATTGCGCCGGACGATCCGTCCTTCCCGGTTGATGGCTACCGGGGCGACTACATCGCCGAGATCGCCCGGGCCTTCGTGGCCCGCGAGACGGTGCAGGTGAGTGGCCAGCCGCCCGAGACGGCCACGGGTGACCTGGACGATCTGGATGCAGTGCGCCGCTTTGCGGTGGCCTGCCTGCGTCGTGAGCAGGACCTGGACCTGGCAGCCTTCGGCGTGTCATTCGACCGTTACTTCCTGGAGTCGTCGCTCTACACCGACGGCAAGGTGGAAGAGGCCGTGGCGCGACTGGTGGCCGGCAGCCATACCTTCGAGCAGGACGGCGCGCTGTGGCTGCGTACCACCGACTACGGTGACGACAAGGACCGCGTGATGCGCAAGTCCGAAGGCGGCTATACCTATTTCGTGCCGGACGTGGCCTATCACCTGGGAAAGTGGCAGCGGGGCTTCACGCAGGCCATCAACATCCAGGGCTCGGATCACCACGGCACGGTGGCGCGGGTTCGCGCCGGACTGCAGGCGCTGGACATGGGCATCCCGAAGGGCTACCCGGACTACGTGCTGCACAAGATGGTGCGCGTGATACGCAACGGCGAGGAGGTGAAGATCTCCAAGCGTGCGGGCAGCTACGTCACGCTGCGTGACCTGATCGAGTGGTCGGGCGGCGGGGACGAGACCCGGGGCCGCGATGCTGTGCGCTTCTTCCTGATTTCCCGCAAGGGCGACACCGAGTTTACCTTCGACGTGGACCTCGCGCTGTCGCGCTCGGACGAGAACCCCGTCTATTACGTCCAGTATGCCCATGCCCGGATCTGCTCGATCCTGGCGCAGGCGGCAGAGCGCGGTGGCCAGTCGGCCGGCGCGGGGGGACGCGGGGCGCACATCGACCGGCTGACGGCGCCCACCGAATATGCGCTGATGGCACGCATGGCGGCTTTCCCGGCCATGCTGACCGAGGCTGCGCGTGAACTGGCGCCGCACCAGCTGGCCTATTATCTGAAGGATCTGGCCGCCGACTTCCATGCGTTCTACAACGCCGAACGGGTGCTGGTGGACGATGCCGAACTGCAGTCGGCGCGGATGGCATTGCTGGAGGCCGTGCGGACGGTCCTGCGACGCGGCATGGCGCTGATCGGCGTGTCGGCGCCGGAACGGCTGTGAACGGCCACGGCCGGGAGGTTTGATGCAGATCGACGATCCAATGATGCGGATGAACCGGGATGATGTCCCGATGACGCAGGCAACTGCTCGGATGGCAGCAGCCCGGGTGAACACAACATTGCCCGGAGATCAGGGCGATGGAATCCGTGCAGGCGAGTCCCGCCGGCCCTGCTTCGTGGCACGCACGCCACTGGCGCGCCAGCGGGGCGGCACGATGCTGGGCCTGCTGCTGGGTCTCCTGATCGGCACCGGTGCGGCCGCGGGCGTGGCGTGGTACATCTACCGTTCGCCGCTGCCCTTTATCACGCCCGTGGTGCAGGAAGGCAACCCGTCGGGGCTGAAGCCGGCGCCCGAGGTACCGAATCCGGTGCCCAGCGTCCAACCCCAGGCCGGGCAGCTGCCCGATCCCAATCAGGGCGCATCCCGGCAGCAGGTAATGCCGCAACCGGACCCGCGCACCAACCTGCAGTCGCAGGGGGTGTCCACAGTGGACGTGACGGGTGATGCGAGCGAGCAGCCAACGGATGAGCTGCCCACCATGCCGCAGCAGCCTGCCATGGTGGGAGGCGGCTACATGCTGCAGGCCGGCTCCTTCCGGCGCGTGGCCGATGCCGAGCGTCTGAAGGGCAATCTGGCGCTGCGGGGTCTGGAAGCGCGGGTGGAATCGGGCAATGTGAATGGCCAGACGGTGTATCGGGTCCGGATCGGGCCCTATCCGTCGCTGCAGGATACCAACCAGGTGCGCGCCGATCTGGCCGACGAGGGCATCGAAGCGGCCGTGGTGCGCGGGCGCTGATCCCTGGGGCTTTCAACAGAAAGCCCGCCCTGCCGTCGGTCGGTTGCGAACTGCCACCGATAGTCGGCGAGGTGTAACGGTCTGATGCAGGGTAAACCGGCTCGACGCCTTCTTCGTTGCTGCGGATGACCTTCGGCCCCCGGGCCGGATGCGCTTTCGCCGGGAGCCTTTACGGTTCCCTCAAGTTTTTCACGATGCCTGGAAAGGCTTTCCGGGTGTCGCCTCTTTCAGGATGGGTCTCATGAATCGCAAACAGTTCCTCTCGACGCTTTCCGCGGCTGGCCTGGCTCTGGCGCTGATGCCGGCTGGCGCTGCCCTGGCGCAGCAGCAGTCGATCAGCAGCAAGGAATTCCAGGCGCTGTCGGGGCATGTGCCCACCGAGGCCGCTCCGGGCAAGATCGAGGTGGTGGAGTTCTTCTGGTATGGCTGCCCCCACTGCTATGCCTTCGATCCGACCATCGTGGCCTGGACCCGCCGCATGCCCGAGGACGTGGTCTTCCGCCGCGTGCACGTGCCCTTCTTCAGCCGTCCGCACCAGCAGATGTTCTATGCACTGCAGGCCATCGGCCGCGAGGACGATGACACCCGCAACGTGATCTTCGAGGCCATCCAGAAGCAGCGCAAGCCCATGCAGCAGCTGGACGAGATGAAGGAAGTGCTGGCTGCCGCCAAGGTGGATCCGAAGGCCTTTGAGAATGCCTACAACTCGTTCGGCGTGAAGACGCAGATCCAGCGTTCCAACAAGCTGACCACCGCCTACGGTATCGATGGCGTGCCAACGCTGGGCATCAATGGCCGCTACACCACCAGCCCGTCGGTGGCTGGCACCAACGAGCGGGCCATCGTGGTGCTGGATGAGCTGATCCAGCGCGAGCGCAGCCCGAAGGGCGCCGACGGCGCCGGCAAGTGAGCCGGATGGCGGCCGGCCGCGACAGCGCTGCATCGCCACAGGCGCGGCGCATCGTCATCACGGGCGCATCCAGCGGTCTGGGCCGGGCGCTGGCCACCGAGCTGGCCCTGCGCTTTCCGGGC
>CALIXC010000097.1 GCA_938046755.1 uncultured Lautropia sp.
GCAGACCAGCAGGCCGCTGGTGTCGCGGTCCAGCCGGTGGACGATGCCGGCCCGCGGCAGCCGGGCGGCCTTCGGGTCGGTATGCAACAGGCCGTTCATGAGGGTGTTGCGCCAGTTTCCGGGGGCGGGATGGGTGACAAGCCCGGCCGGCTTGTCGATGACGGTGATGTCGGCGTCCTGATGGACGATGGCAAGCGGCACCGGGTCGGGCGCAAAGGCGCTGTCACTTTCCAGCGGCTGCGGTTCGACCTCGATGCTCTCGACGCCCTTCAGGCGCAGCGAAGGCAGCCGTACCTGCTGGTCGACACGCACCGCTCCCAGGGCGATCCAGCGCTGGATGCGTGTGCGCGAGATGCCGTCGAGCCGTTCCTGCAGGTGACGGGTCAGGAACTGGTCCAGCCGCTGGCCCTGCCCCTCACGGGCATCGATGACAAGGAGCGTGTCGGGGGAGGATTCGGTGCTGAGGTCGTCGGACAGGCTCATGATGATGGTGGGGCGGTGGGAACGGCCGGAAGCGGAAGGATGCCGGGCGAGGCGGGTTGGCGGCTCGTGCGCTTTCGGCCGGCCTGGCGTCTAGTTTAGTCAATAGTTGTCCATAGACGGTGTCGGGATGGCGTGAAGGCAGGCCGTGACCATCCGATACGCGTCGTGGCTGCCCGGGCGACAGGGCGTTTTGCGCGCGCCGCTGGGGGGCTGTCTATAATCGGCCGCTTATTCGGAGGAATGTTCGGATGTGGCAAGGCAGCAGGCAGATGGCAAGGCAGCATGATGCGGACGCAGCGCCGGAGACGGGTCTCGGGGGGCTTCGTGCCGCCGGGATGACCGATGACCGCGTGCAGCGCACCCGCGCCGCCCATGCCAGCAGGGCCACGGCACGTCGTGCCTCGGCCTGGCTGGCAGTGGTGGCTGCAGGTGTGCTGCTGGCAGGCTGTGCGTCCACCGACAAGGACCCCACCGCAAACTGGACGGCCGAGCAGCTGTATGCCGATGCCAAGGCGGATCTGGACGCGGGCAACTGGGCCAGTGCCATCAAGGGCATGGAGCGGCTGGAGTCGCGCTATCCGTTTGGCAGCTATGCGCAGCAGGCGCAGCTGGACATTGCCTGGGCGCACTACAAGGAAGGCGACCGGGCCGAGGCGCTCTCTGCGATCGACCGTTTCATCCGGCTGCATCCGGCCCACGAGCGGCTGGACTATGCGTATTACCTGAAGGGACTCGTGAACTTCAGCAACGGCACCGGGCTGATTGCCCGCTGGGCGGGCCAGGACGCTTCCGAGCGCGACCTGGCAGCCACGCGCGAGGCCTATGACGCCTTCCAGCAGGTGGTGAACCGCTTCCCGCAAAGCCGCTACCGCGAGGATTCGATTGCACGGATGCGCTCGCTGGTCAACAGCATGGCCTCAGGCGAGGTGCATGTGGCGCGCTTCTACCTCAGCCGCGGGGCCTACGTGGCCTCGGCCAACCGGGCGCAGGGGGTGCTGTCTTCCTATCAGGGCACGCCGGCCACGGAGGATGCGCTGAACATCCTGGCCACCTCGTACGATCGGCTGAACCTCCCGGACCTGCGTGACGACACGGTGCGGGTGCTGGCACGCACCTGGCCCCAGAGCGCCTATCTGAAGAATTTCCCCAAGCCGAAGGATCCGGATCCGAACGCGGTGCGGCCGGCTGACGCCAACACGGCGCCCTTGCAGACGGCCCCGCTAATTCCGGACCTGCCCGAATCGCTTCGCCAGAATCCGGACACGGGAGGCGGTGATTCCGGCAGTGCGCCGGCACCGAACCCGATGGAAGGAATGCCGGGGATCTGATTCCGGGCGTGGCGGGTCAGTGTTCCGCCAGAAAGTCCAGCGCCTCCTCGAAGCTCTCCAGTCGCCGGAACGGGGGCAGGCTGGAGAGGATTCTGGCGCCATAGCTGCGGGTGCGCAGGCGCTCGTCGCAGATCACCAGCAGGCCCCGGTCGGTTTCCGTGCGGATGAGCCGACCTGCGCCCTGCTTGAGCGCCAGCGTGGCCTGCGGCAGGGCCAGTTCCCGGAAGGCATGTTGGCCGCTGCGGGCCATGGCCTGGCTGCGGGCGCGGAAGATCGGGTCGTCGGGCGGTGCAAAGGGCAGCTTGTCGATGATGACCAGCGAGAGCTTGTCGCCGGCGATGTCCACGCCTTCCCAGAAGCCGGCCGATCCCACCAGGACAGCGGCCTCGGCCTCACGAAAGCGCGTCATCAGTTCATGACGCGGTGCTTCGCCCTGCATCAGCACATCGATGTCGTCACCGGCCTGAGCGCGCAGCTGTTCGGCAATGGTGCGCATGGCGCGCAGCGTCGTGCACAGCACGAAGGCACGGCCGCGGTTGCGGCGGATCAGCGGCCAGGCCTGGCGGGCCACCCGCTCGGGAAAGTCCGGCGCCGTGGGACTGCCCAGTCCGCGCGGGATCCACAGGGCTGCCTGCTGGGGATAGTCGAAGGGGCTGGCCACCTGCATCTGCCAGGCTTCGGGCATGCCCATCTGGCGGGCGAAGTGCGCCAGGCTGTCGTCCACGGCCAGGGTGGCCGACACGAAGATCCAGGTGCCGCCCAGGTGCTCGCGCTGCTCGGCAAAGCGCTGGGCGACCGACAGCGGCGTGGTGCGAAGCTGGGCGTGGTTGTCGGTGGTCTGGGCCCAGAGGATCAGGTCGTCGGTGGATTCGGTGGGCTCAGCCGGTGAAGCGGGCGTGAGTTCGGCCGCGATGCCGGCAAAGACCGACGCGGCCGGCTCCCCTGCCCGTCCACCTGATTCGGATCCGGACGCAGTGGAAGTCGCGGGTTCCTGCGGATCGGGCCTGGCCGGGTGGCTTTCGGGATGGCAGGCGCGATCAAAGGCCCGGTGCCAGTGGCGCAGCCGGCCCAGCAGCTCCAGCGTGCGCTCCTGCAGATGGGTCAGGTCAGCCGAGGCGGCAGCGACCGGGCGCAGGGCTTCGGCGTGCTCTTCCAGCACTTCCTCCACATCGGGCAGCACGTCGCTCAGCCATTCGTTCACGTCCTGGGCGTCGGCGGCCTGAAGTTCATCCAGCCCCAGACGAAGCATGCCGGGCGGTAGGGCCAGCCGCAGCCGGCCGGCCACCTGCTCCAGCTGACGGTACAGCCCGGGCCAATCGGCCAGACCGGGGGCGTCCTGGTTGCCGGTTCGCAGGCTCTCGCGCCCCAGATCCAGCAGCTGGCGGGTGGAGACGGTGTTGCCGAAGAACTCGGTGGCGATGTCGGGCAGCTGATGGGCCTCATCGAAGATGAGGATGTCGGCCTTGGGCAGGAAGTCGCCGATGGCGTCGTCCTTGAGTGACAGATCGGCGCAGAACAGGTGGTGGTTGACGATCAGCACGTCGGCCTTCTGGGCCTGCTGACGGGCCTTCATCAACGGACAGTGGCGCAGCTCCGGGCAGTCCTGTCCCAGGCAGTTGTCGCGGGTGGAGGTGGCGAACTGCCAGGCGGGGTCTTCTTCGGAGAGCTGGGTGCATCCGGCGCGGTCGCCGGTCTCGCTGAGGGCTGCAAAGCGCTCGATGATCCGCAGGCGCGCCGGGATCTGGGGATCGCGAAAGCGCCCGTCACGCAGCGCACGCGACAAGTGAACGGGGCAGACATAGTTGGCACGGCCCTTGAGCACCGCCACGGCGGCATCGCTGCCCAGGGCCTGCCGGATGCGCGGCACGTCGCGCTGATGGAGCTGGTCCTGCAGCTGGCGGGTGGCGGTGGAGAGCAGCACGCGCTTGCCCGAAAGCAGCGCGGGCACCAGGTACGCAAAGGTCTTGCCGATGCCGGTCCCGGCATCGACCATCAGTACGGCCTGGGCGTCGATGGCATCGGCAATGGCCTCGGCCATTTCCTGCTGACCGGGGCGCTGCCGGTAGCCGGAATCCTCCCTTGCCAGTGCTCCCCGGGGCCCGAAGGCGGTGCGGGTGGCTTCCAGCAGGGCGTCGTCGGAGTCGGCTTCCTCGGCGGTGGATGGGTTGGACAAGGTGGGTGCAGGCGTATCGGGCAAGACGATGCCTGGATGGCAACGGGAAGGCCCCGATGATAAAGGGATGGGCCCGGGAAAGAACAGGCCGGGCACAGCCGCTGTGGCAGGAAGATGCCATGCGTTCAGCCCAGCCGGTCCGCCTGGGCGCGGCGCGCCTCGTTGCGGTAGGTGTCGGACTGCATCTCGTGCAGGCGGCTGGCGGTGCGGACGAACTCGTGGGCCATGGCGCCTGACGTGTAGAGCTGGTCGGGTGGCACCTCGGCCGAAATGACCAGGTTGACCTTCTGGTCGTAGAGCACGTCGATGAGCCAGGTGAAGCGCCGGGCCTCGGAGGCCATGCGCGAATCCATCTGCGGCACGTCCGATAGCATGACGGTGTCGAAGCGCGAGGCGATGTCCAGATAGTCGTTCTGTGAACGGGCGGTCCGGCACAGGGTGTCGAAGTCGAACCAGACCACCTCATCGGCGCAGCGCACGGCGCGAAGCGGCCGGTTCTCGACGATCAGCTCGGGCGAGATCTCGGCGCCGTCGGAAAGGCGCGCAAAGGCCGCTTCCATGGCGGTGCGGTTGGCGTCATTCAGTGGCGACAGGTAGGCCGGCACGCCCTTGATGGTGAGCTGCCGGTAGTCGGTGCCGACATCGACCGACATCACGTCCAGATTCCGGTTCAGCAGTGCGATGGCCGGCAGGATGGCATCGCGGTGCAGGCCGTCCGGATACAGGGCATCCGGCACGTAGTTGCTGGTCATGACGAAGACCAGGCGATGCTGGAAGAACGCGTGCAGCAGGCGCTCCAGGATCATTGCATCGGCGATGTCCGAAATATGGAACTCGTCGAAGCAGATGATGGCGTAGCGCTCGGCAGCGCGGCGGGCCACCTCGTCGAGCGGGTTGGCCATGGCCTTGAGGGTGCGCAGCTCCTGGTGCACGGCCCGCATGAATTCGTGGAAATGCAGGCGGGTCTTGCGGGGCGTGGGCAGGGCCTCGAAGAAGCAGTCCATCAGGAAGCTCTTGCCGCGCCCCACGCCGCCATACATCCAGACGCCGCGCGGCGGTACCTTGCCGCGCGACATCAGCCGCTTCAACAGGCCGCCGGGGCGGTTGTCGAAGTCGGCCAGCTCGTCGGCCAGCTTCTGCAGTCGTTCGATGGCGGCCCGCTGGGCCGAGTCGGCCGTGTAGCCGCGCTCGGCCAGCCGGGCTTCGTAGCGATCGATGACGTTGGGCATGGTGTGACGAGCCGATGGCACTTACATGTTGAGTGCGCGTTTCTCGACCGCGAGCGCTGCCTCGCGCACCGCCTCGGACATCGACGGGTGCGGGTGGCAGATGCGGGCGATGTCCTCGGACGAGGCCTTGAACTCCATGGCCACTACGGCTTCGGCGATCAGGTCGGATGCGCCAGCCCCGATGATGTGCACGCCTAGGACCTCGTCGGTCTTCTCGTCAGCCAGGATCTTGACGAAGCCGTCGGCCGCCATCATGCCCAATGCCCGGCCATTGGCCATGAACGGGAACTGGCCGACGCGGTAGGCGCGTCCCTCGGCCTTGAGCTGCGCCTCGTTCTTGCCCACCCAGGCGATCTCGGGCGAGGTGTAGATGACGTAGGGGATGCAGTTGTAGTCGAGGTGCGGCTTCTGGCCGACGATGCGCTCGGCCACGGCCACACCCTCTTCCTCGCCCTTGTGCGCCAGCATGGGGCCGCGCACCACGTCACCGATGGCGTAGATGTTGGGCACACTGGTGCGGCACTCGTCGTCGACGGGGATGAAGCCGCGCTCGTCGGTGGCCAGACCCACGGTGTCGAGCGTGAGCCCTTCGGTGTTGGGCACCCGGCCGATCGAGACGATCAGGCGGTCGGAAGCGATGCTGTGGGCCTTGCCGTTGGCATCTTCATAGTGCACGGTGACGCTGCCACCCTTGCCGTTCTTGCCGGCGGCGACCTTCACCTCACCGATCTTCACGCCCAGCTCGAAGGCCAGCCCCTGCTTGCGGAAGATCTTCTCGGCCTCCTTGGCCACGGCTGCATCGCAGCCGCCCAGGAAGGACGGAGCCATCTCCAGCACGGTGACTTCCGCACCCAGGCGGCGCCACACCGAGCCCAGCTCCAGACCGATGACGCCGGCACCGATGACGGTGAGCTTCTTCGGCACGCTGTCGAAGGCCAGTGCGCCCTCGTTGTCGCAGACCAGCACGTTGTCGACCGGCACGTTGGGCAGGTGACGCGCCTTCGAGCCGGTGGCGATGATGACGTTGCGGGCCTGGATGATCTCGTACTCGCCCTCGTCGGGCTGCAGTTCGAGACGGACCGCCTCACCCTCACGGCCGATGAAGCGACCATGGCCCTTCAGCCAGGTGATCTTGTTCTTGCGGAACAGGAACTCGATGCCCTGGGTCATCTTGGAGACGATGGCGTCCTTGCGGTCCAGCATCTTCTTGATGTCGATGGAAACATCCTTGACCGTGATGCCATGGCCTTCCAGGCCGTGCTTGGCGTGCTCGTAGGACTCACTGGAGGCCAGGAGCGCCTTGGACGGGATGCAGCCCACGTTCAGGCAGGTGCCGCCCAGCGCGTTCTTGCCGGCCGGGTTCTTCCATTTCTCGATGCAGGCGACCTTCAGGCCCAGCTGTGCAGCCCGGATGGCGGCAATGTAGCCGCCAGGGCCGGCACCGATCACGACGACGTCGAATTCAAGGGACATGATGTTCTTCCTCCCTTACAGATCGAGCAACAGACGTGCGGGATCTTCCAGCGCGTCCTTGATGGCGACCAGGAACAGCACGGCTTCGCGGCCGTCGATGATCCGGTGGTCATACGACAGCGCCAGATAGTTGATCGGGCGGATGACGACCTGACCATTCTCGACCACGGGACGCTCCTTCGTGGCGTGCACGCCCAGGATGGCCGACTGCGGCGGGTTGATGATCGGGGTGGACAGCATGGAGCCGAACACACCCCCGTTGGAGATGGAAAAGGTACCGCCGCTCAGCTCCTCGATGCCGATCTTGCCAGCCTGGGCACGCTTGCCGAAGTCGGCAATGGTCTGCTCGATCTGGTGGAACGAGAGCTGGTCGGCATTGCGGATGACCGGCACCACCAGGCCACGCGGCGAGCCGACGGCCACGCCGATGTCGAAGTAGCCGTGGTAGACGATGTCGTTGCCGTCGATGGAGGCATTGACGATCGGGAACTTCTTGAGTGCGTGGACCGCGGCCTTCACGAAGAAGCTCATGAAGCCCAGGCGCACGCCGTGTTCCTTCTCGAACTTCTCCTGGTACTTCTTGCGCAGCGACATGACCGGCTGCATGTTGACCTCGTTGAAGGTCGTGAGGATAGCGTTGGTCTGCTGCGATTGCAGCAGGCGCTCGGCCACGCGCTGACGCAGGCGCGACATCGGCACGCGCTGCTCGGCACGGCCTTCGAGCAGGCCGTTCAGATTGACCGGGGCCCTGGCCACCGGCGCCATCCGCGCTCTGTTCCGCACTCGCGGCCGTGGTCAGGCCGGCAGGGTCATCGCCGCCAGTGGCCAGGGCGGCACCCTGCACCTCGACATCGACGCGGGAGGCCTGACCTACCGGGTCCTGCCCGGAGCGGACTCGCCTGAGACCGAGCCCCTCATCGAGGTGCGGGCCCCGGGCCACTGGGACGACGGCGCCTGGTA
>CALIXC010000098.1 GCA_938046755.1 uncultured Lautropia sp.
CACTTTCTGGAAGCGGCGCTCCAGGGCGGCGTCCTTCTCGATGTACTTGCGGTATTCGTCCAGGGTGGTGGCGCCCACGCAATGCAGTTCGCCACGCGCCAGGGCCGGCTTGAGCATGTTGCCGGCATCCATGGCACCGTCACTCTTGCCGGCACCCACCATGGTGTGGATCTCGTCGATGAAGACGATGGTGCGGCCCTCGTCGGCGGCGATGTCCTTGAGCACGGCCTTCAGGCGTTCCTCGAACTCGCCCCGGTACTTGGCACCGGCCAGCAGCGCGGCCATGTCCAGCGCCAGCACGCGCTTGTTCTTCAGCGAATCGGGCACCTCGCCGTTGACGATGCGCTGGGCCAGCCCCTCGACGATGGCGGTCTTGCCCACGCCGGGCTCGCCGATCAGCACGGGGTTGTTCTTGGAGCGACGCTGCAGGATCTGGATGGTGCGACGGATCTCGTCGTCACGGCCGATGACCGGATCAAGCTTGCCCGCGCGGGCCCGCTCGGTCAGGTCCAGCGTGTATTTCTTCAGCGCCTCGCGCTGGCCTTCGGCATCCTGCGATTCGACGGCCTGGCCACCGCGCACGGCGTCGACGGCCGCCTGCAGCGACTTGTGGGTGAGTCCGGCCTGCACCAGCAGCCGGCCAGCCTCGCCGCCCTGACGGCCATCGCCCTCGGTCAGCGCCAGCAGGAACATCTCGATGGCCACGTACTGGTCGCCGCGCTTTTCGGCGTCCTTCTCGGCCTGGGTGAGCAGCTTGAGCAGCTCGCGGCTGACCTGCGGCTGGCCGGACTGGCCACTGACCTGCGGCAGGTTCTTCAGTGCAGCCTCGACCGAGCTGCGCAGGGCCGAGATGCGGACGCCGGCGCGCTCCAGCAGCGCACGGCCGGAACCGTCCGGCTGGGCGATGATGGCAGCCAGCACGTGGATCGGCTCGATGTAGGGATTGTCTGCCGAGACGGCCAGGCTCTGGGCGTCGGACAGGGCTTCCTGGAATTGGGTGGTGAGTTTGTCTATACGCATGTTGGTATCTCTTTCAGCAAGGTTGGCGGAAGTCCACAGCAGGCACGGCTGCGGCGTCGAATTCCGCCAAGGAAGGCATCTGGCCTTCCGTTGAGTTCGGAATGCAACAGATATAGGGACTTCCTGTCAGAATTCAAGACAAGTTTTTCAGCGTGAAGGACTGTGACACAGGCAGGAGAAAGCATGACACGGCGCCGGGTGGCAAGCGCCGGAATGACCTGCTTCCCGGTGGGTCACAAGCCCGGCGTGGAGCCGATGTGGGTATGCCCAGTCCCCCTTGATGCCTGCACGGGACACACCGAAGGTGCTTCCTGCCGACCGGGGGACGCCGGTACCATGAAGGGCTAGGGCGTCTGTCTCGGAAGCCCTCGAACGCCCTCCTCCCTGTTTCTCCCATGGAATTCCTGAACCACCTGCTCACCGAACTCCAGCTCATCTGGCAAAGCATCTCGGTCACGCACCGGGTGCTGCTGTATGCGGTGCTGGAGGTGGGCAGCATCCTGTTCCTGCTGGGGCAGCGGCGGCCGCCGCTGGCCACGCTGTCGTGGATCCTGGCCTTTCTCAGCCTGCCGGTGCTCAGCCTGGTGTGCTATTTCCTCTTTGGCCCCCGCAAGCTCAAGCGCCGCAATGTCCGCCGCGAGCTGGCCCGCCACCTGGCGGCGCACCACGGTCCGCATCGCACCCAGCCGCTGCCCGAGACGCTGGCCTCGCGCCACTGGCTGCTGGCCCAGGCGCGGTTGGCCACCGAGTGCGGCAGCGCGCCGCCGCGCCAGGTGCAGGGGCTGCAGATCCTGATCGACGGCGATGCCACCTACGCTGCCATTGAGGCGGCGATGCAGAAGGCCGAGCACCACATCCATGTGGAGTACTACATCTTCAAGCCTGACGAGATCGGTACCCGCTGGCGCGACCTGCTCACCGAGAAGGCCCGCGCCGGGGTGAAGGTTCGGATGCTGGTGGATGCGGTGGGCTCCGGGCGCTGCCGCAACGATTTCTGGAAGCCACTGCGCGAGGCCGGCGGCGAGGTGCGGGTCTTCAATCCGCCCCGTTTCCTGCCCTTCCGGCCCAGCATGGTGAACTTCCGCACCCACCGCAAGATCGTGGTCATCGACGCGCTCTACGGCTTCACGGGCGGCATCAACGTGGACCGTGTCGAGTCGGTTTCCTGTGTGGGGGCGACCGCATCGCGCGACACGCACCTGGCGCTCAAGGGCAGCGCGGCGCTGGACCTGCAGCGGATCTTCCTAGAGGACTGGCTGTATGCGGGCGCGCGCTCCGGCCACCTGGCGCGGCTGGACAAGGCGCTGACCACGCCGCAGGACATTCTGGCCTGGTTCCCACTGCCCCCCGACGAGCCCCGCGACGAGAGCCAGCCCTGGGTACAGATCATCGATTCCGGCCCGGACCGCAGCGAGTACGCCATCTACCGCTATTTCTTTGCCGCCATGTCGTCGGCGCGCCGGCGGGTCTGGATCACCACGCCCTACTTCATCCCGGACGAATCGATCCTGACCGCACTGACCACGGCAGCCGGGCGCGGCCTGGACGTGCGGCTGCTGGTGCCGATGGAGTCCGACCAGCTGTTGACAGGGCTGGCCGCCTCCACCTTCGTGGAGGAGGTGCTGGCCCGGCGTGTGAAGGTCTATGCCTACGTGCCGCGCTTCATCCACGCCAAGACACTAGTCATCGACGACGAGCTGTCGATGATCGGCACGGCCAATATGGACAACCGCAGCTTCCGACTGAATTTCGAGGTGATGGCGGCCATCTACGACAAGAAGACCACGTCCGAGATGGCGAGGCAGTTCCTGAAGGATCTGGAATCGGCCACGCAGCTGCATGCCGACCACCAGCCCGACAGCTTCAACCAGCGGATGGTGGCCAGCCTGGCACGGCTGGCAGCACCGCTGCTATGATGGGATGAAGCGGCCGTGATCCTGGTCGCCTCCTACCATCCAGACAAGACAAGAGCGAGACAACATCATGCCCTGCCTGCTGCAGTTCGACTTTCCCTTCTCCGGCCCCTGGGGTAAGCAGATGGCCAGTGCCATGCAGGAGCTGGCCCATTCCATTGCCCAGGAACCGGGCCTACGCTGGAAGATCTGGACCGAGAACGAGGCCACGGGCGAAGCCGGCGGCATCTACCTGTTCGAGGATGTCGACAGCGCCCAGGCCTACCAGCAGAAGCACACGGAACGCCTGCGCGCCTTCGGCATCACGCAGATACGCGCCCGGCTCTTTACCGTTAATGAGGCCCTGACAAAGATCGACCACGGGCCGGTGTGACGGGTCCCGGGCAGGCCCTGATGACATGAGGGGCCCGGAAACCAGAAACGATGCAGGCAGCCTCAAACGGCAGCGCACAGGCCGCCAGGCCTGATGACCGGAAGGATCGGAGGAACTCCGCTCCGGGTGGTTTCAGCCCGCCTGCCAGCGGGACAGCGCCGCCTCGTCGCTGTCGCGCGCATCCACCCAGCGCTCCTCGCCGTCCGCGGTGGCTTCCTTCTTCCAGAACGGGGCCTCGGTCTTCAGGAAGTCCATGATGAAGCGGCAGGCCTCGAAGGCGGCGTCACGGTGGCGCGAGGCCACAGCCACCAGCACGATCTGCTCACCCGGCGCAAGCGGTCCCACGCGGTGGATGACGGTCAGGCCCAGCAACAGCCAGCGTGCCTGGGCACGCTGGCAGATGTCGGCCAGCGCCTTTTCGGTCATGCCCGGATAGTGCTCCAGCGTCATGCCGGTCACGCCGTCGCCCTGGTTGCTGTCGCGCACGTAGCCCACGAAGGAGGCCACGGCCCCCACTTCCCGCGTGAGCGCCTGCAGGCGCTTCAGCTCGGCGCCGACATCGAAGTCCTGGGTCTGGACGTGGATGAGGGGGGCCACGGAGGACACGGATCAGCCCCCCGTCACCGGCGGGAAGAACGCCACTTCGGCGCCCTCGTGCAGCGGGGTGTCGGGTGTGGCCATGGCCTGGGCCACGGCGGCCCGCAGGGTGTCCTTGCCGCTGGCAGGCGGCGTGAAGACTTCGGCCCAGGGGCCGCCTCGGGCGGCCAGGTGCTGGCGCAGGGCACCAACGGTCTGCACATCAGCCGGCAGCACCAGGCGCTCGGAGGCCAGTCCCAGACGTTCGCGCAGGCTGGCAAAGAACAGCAGTTCGATGTTCATGGTTCAGTTGAGCAGCTCGGCAAAGGACAGGAAGCGCACCGCATCGCCCTGCCGGATGGTCTGGCCGGGCGGGTTGTCGATGAGGCCGTCCCCCACGACAGCGGAGGTGAGCACGGCAGAGCCCTGCTGACGGAACAGGCCCAGGCGGCCGTCGGGCAGATGCACGGCGCGCAGGAACTCGCGGCGGCGGTCAGGGTTGGTCCAGTCAAAGCCGCTGATGAGCGTGACGGCCTGCGGTTCGACAGCCTGGATGCCCTGCAGCCGCAGCACGAAGGGGCGCACGAACAGCAGGAAGGTGACATAGGCCGAGACCGGGTTGCCGGGCAGGCCGATAAAATGGGCGAAGCTGCCGGGAACGGCAGCGCGTGCGCCTTCGGGGCCGTGGCGTCCCACCCGCCCGTAGGCCAGGGGTCGACCGGGCTTGATGGCCACGCGCCACAGGTCAATCTGTCCCTCGGCCTCGACGGCCGGGCGCACGTGGTCTTCCTCGCCCACCGAGACGCCGCCGGCGCTGATGATCAGGTCGGCGCCTTCGGCAGCCTCACGCAGGGCCTGACGGGTGGCTTCCCGTGAATCGGGCACGATGCCCAGATCCAGTACCTCGCAGCCCAGCCGGCGCAGCAGCGCGTTGAGCACGAAGCGGTTGGAGTTGTAGATGCCCCCGGCCGGCAGCGGCTGGCCGGGCATGACCAGTTCGTCACCGGTGAAGAAGCAGGCCACGCACGGACGCCGGCGCACCTCCAGCGTGGCCGCACCGATGGAAGCCGCCAGACCGACAGCGGCCGGGGTGAGGCGGAGCCCTTCGGCCAGCACGGTGCTGCCGGCGGCGATGTCCTCGGCCCGACGGTGCACCCAGGCGCCCGATGCTGGCTGCACCCGGAAGCGCACGCCGGTGCCTTCGCCACCCGGCAGCGGCAGGCCGGCTTCCGCCTCCTCCTGCATCACCACGGCATCGGCACCGGGCGGCAGGGCCGCACCGGTGAAGATGCGCGCCACAGTGCCGGGCTGAAGCGGCTGGCCCTGATGGCCGGCGGGGATGCGCTGCGAGACGGGAAACACCGAGTCCGGATTGGCCGCCAGGTCGGCGGCGCGCACGGTATAGCCATCCATCTGGGCATTGTCCCAGGGAGGGACATCCAGCGAGGACACGAGCGCCCGGGCCAGCACGCGCCCGTCCGCATTCATGGTGTCGATGGTCTCAGTGCCCGGCAGCGTGTCGGCGTGCGACAGCAGGCGGGCGAAGGCGTCGTCGAAGGGAAGCAGTTCGGGCATGGCGCTAAGGGGCATCGGGGGCAGCGGACGGCAGACTGCCGGGTATGGCAGCCGCTGGCCCGATGCGGGCGGCCACGTCTGATGCAGCAGCGGGCGCCTGGGAAGGAATGGACCGAAAGCTGGACACAGGAGAAAATGCGCCGCCGCACCGAGCCAGGATGAAAGCGGTGACGGCATCCGGGTCGTTCAGATCCAGCAGCGGCAACGGCACGTCCAGCGGCGCATCGGTAGCGATGGCCTGGATCCAGGGATCGTCGGGGTGCAGCAGGGGCTTGCCCAGGGCCGGCCGGTGGACCTCGATCTTGGGGATGGCGGCCGTCTTGAAGCCCTCGATCAGCACCACATCACTGGGGCTCATGCGGGCCAGCTGCGCCTCCAGGCCCGGCTCGGGCTGGCCGCGCAGCTCATGCATCAGCACCCAGCGCTGGTCCGTGGTGAGCAGGACCTCGGTGGCGCCGGCCTGGCGATGCCGCCAGGAATCCTTGCCCGGGGTGTCGAAGTCGAAGCGATGGTGGGCGTGCTTGATGACCGAGACCATTCGGCCGGCCGCGACCAGGCGCGGGATGACCTGCTCGATGAGCGATGTCTTGCCCGAGCCGGAATAGCCGGCAAAGCCGAAGACAAGGCCATGGCGCGCCCCCTGCCCCACTGCCGCCGCCATCAGGTGCGCGCGGCCACGTAGGCCTTCAGCAGCACGGCATCGGCCGGCATGCGCACGTAGCGCTGCACGCGATGCTCCAGGTCGACCAGCGCCTCGGGCACCGGCGGCTGCTGGCCCGTGGCCTCGACGATACTCTCGGCGAACTTGGCCGGCAACGCGGTCTCCAGGCAGATCATCGGGATGCCGGGTTCGCGGTACTGCTGGGCCACCTTCAGGCCATCGGCCGTATGGGTATCGACGAGCACGCCGCGGTCGTCATGCCACTTGCGGATGGTCTGCAGGCGGTCGGCATGGCAGCTGCTGCCCGAGACGAAGCCCCACTCGGCAGCGCGGGCGAAGGCATTGGTGCCGGACAGATCGAACTCGCCGGTCTGGCCCAGCTGCTGCCAGAGGGCCTTCAGACGCTCTGCGTCACCGTCGAGCAGGTCGAAGACGAAGCGCTCGAAGTTGGAGGCCTTGGAGATGTCCATCGACGGGCTGGAGGTGGCGTGCGTCTCGCGGGCGCTGCGCACGCGATAGCGGCCGGTCCGGAAGAACTCGTCCAGCACGTCGTTCTCGTTGGTGGCCACCACCAGGCGGCGGATGGGCAGGCCCATGCGCCGGGCGATGTGACCGGCCAGCACGTTGCCGAAGTTGCCGCTGGGCACCGTGAACGAGACCTGCGCCGGGCGGCCGTTGGCATCAATCGGATGCGCGGCAGTGGCCTGCAGGTAGCCCCGGAAGTAGTAGACCACCTGGGCCACCACGCGCGCCCAGTTGATGGAGTTGACGCTGCCGATGTGGTGGCGCTTCTTGAACGCCAGGTCGGAAGCCAGGGCCTTGACCAGGTCCTGGCAGTCGTCGAACACGCCTTCGATGGCGATGTTGTGGATGTTGTCGTCCATCAGGCTGAACATCTGGGCGCGCTGGAAGGCGCTCATCCGTCCGGCCGGCGACAGCATGAAGACACGTAGCCGCTGACGGCCGCGCATGGCGTACTCGGCGGCGCTACCAGTATCGCCCGAGGTGGCGCCGACGATGTTGAGCCAGCGGTCCTGCTTGAGCAGCGTGTACTCGAAGAGCCGCCCCAGCAGCTGCATGGCCATGTCCTTGAAGGCCAGCGTGGGCCCGTTGGACAGGTGCTGCACCAGCAGCGACCCGCGCTCGGCGCTGGCCGCTTCCAGTTCGGTCAGCGGGGTGATGGCCCGCGTGCCGAAGGTCTCGGCCGTGTAGGTTTCCTCGACCAGCCGCTTCAGGTCGTCGGCGGGAATGTCGTCGCAGTAGCGGCTGAGCACCTCGAAGGCCAGCTGGGCATACGACAGGCTGCGCCAACCCTGCAGGGTGTCGTTGTCGATCTGCGGAATGCTGGCGGGCATGACGAGGCCGCCATCGGGTGCCAGTCCGCCCAGCAGGATGTCGCTGAAGCGCAGCGGAGGCATGCCGCCCCGGGTGGAGATGTATTCCATGGTCGTTCAGTCCAGCGCTTCGACCCGCAGCCGCACCGGAGCGGCCGTCACGGAAGGCAGGGCCTCGATGCGCCGGCTGGCGATGTCGATGCACTTTTCGACCGTGCGGTGGGTCATGAGGATGATGTCGGTGGTGTTGGCGCCTTCGGAGGGCTGGCGCTGCAGCATGGCGTCGATGGAAACGCCCTCGTCGGCCATGATGCGGGTGATGTCGGCCAGCACGCCCGGCTCGTCGCGCACCGGGATGCGCAGGTAGTAGGCCGTCTCCATCTCGGCGGCCGGCAGCACCGGCACCTGCTGCAGCTGTTCCTGGCGGAAGGCCAGGTACGGCACGCGGCTTTCGGGCACAACCTCGATCTGCCGGGCCACGTCCACCAGATCGGCCACCACGGCGCTGGCCGTGGGCAGCTTGCCGGCACCCGGGCCGTAGTAGAGGGTCTCGCCCACGGCGTCACCCTTGACCCAGACGGCGTTCATCGCGCCCTCGACGTTGGCCAGCAGGCGGTGCGCCGGGATAAGCGTGGGATGCACGCGCAGCTCGATACCCTCAGCGCGCCGGCGGGCGATGCCCAGCAACTTGATGCGGTAGCCCAGCCGGTCGGCATAAGTGAAATCCTCGGCCGCCAACTTGCTGATGCCCTCGATGTAGGCACCGTCGAACTGCACGGGCACGCCGAAGGCGATGGAGGCCAGCAGCGTGGCCTTGTGGGCGGCGTCGATGCCCTCGATGTCGAAGGTGGGATCGGCCTCGGCATAGCCCAGGCGCTGGGCCTCGGCCAGCGCCACATCGAAGCTGATGCCCTTGTCGCGCATCTCGGACAGGATGAAGTTAGTGGTGCCGTTGATGATGCCGGCCACCATCTGCACGCGGTTGGCCGAGAGCCCCTCGCGCAGCGCCTTCACGATGGGAATGCCGCCGGCGACCGCGGCCTCGAAGGCCACCATCACGCCGGCCTCGCGGGCGCGGGCGAAGATCTCGTTGCCATGCACGGCCAGCAGCGCCTTGTTGGCGGTGACGACCTGCTTGCCCTTGGCAATGGCGGCCAGCACGACATCACGGGCCAGCGTGGTGCCGCCCATCACCTCCACCAGCACGTCGATGGCAGGGTCGTTCACGATGTCGAAAGGATCGCTGCTAAGCGGAATGTCGGGGCCCACCAGCTTGCGGACTTCCTCGGGGTCACGCACAACGACGCGACCGATCTGGATGGTGCAGCCGGCACGCCGGCTGATCTCGGCAGCGTTGTTCTTCAGCACCTCGAATACGCCGCTGCCCACGGTACCCATGCCGAGCAGCCCGACCTTGATCACTTTCATACGATGGAATGACTCCTGGTTCTTTCTGTCCTGTGCAGCGGGCCTGCCTGCCGACAGCACCCGCCTTTCATTGTCGTCAGCCGACCCGGCCGTGGCGCGAGCGATAGTCGGCCAGGAAGCGATCGATGCGCCGCAAAGCCTCGGTCAGGTCGTCGGAATTGGGCAGGAACACGACGCGAAAGTGGTCGTGCTCCGGCCAGTTGAAGCCGGTGCCCTGCACCAGCAGCACCCGCTCGTGTTCCAGCAGCTGTAGGATGAAGCGCTGGTCGTCCTCGACCGGGTACATCTGCGGATCGAGGCGCGGGAAGAGATAGAGGGCCGCGCGCGGCTTGTAGCAGCTCACGCCCGGGATGCTGGTGATCATGTCCCAGGCCAGATCGCGCTGGCGCGCCAGCCGCCCGCCGGGCTGCACCAGCTCGTTGATGCTCTGATAGCCGCCCAGCGCGGTCTGAATGCCCAGCTGGCCGGGCACGTTGGCGCACAGCCGCATCGAGGCCAGCATGTTCAGGCCTTCCAGATAGTCGGCCGCGCCGCGCTTGTCGCCCGAGATGATCATCCAGCCGGCCCGATAGCCGCAGGCGCGGTAGTTCTTGGACAGGCCGTTCATAGTGATGCACAGCACGTCATCGGCCAGCGAGGCGATGGAGGTGTGCGTGGCATCGTCATAGAGGATCTTGTCGTAGATCTCGTCGGCAAAGACGATCAGGTCGTGCTGACGGGCGATCTCGAGGATCTCCTTCAGCAAGTCGTCCGGATACAGCGCGCCGGTGGGGTTGTTGGGGTTGATGATGACGATGGCGCGCGTGCGCTCGGTGATCTTCGCGCGGATGTCGTCCAGATCCGGCAGCCAGCCTGCACCCTCGTCGCACATGTAGTGCACGGGCGAGCCCCCTGAGAGGCTGACTGCCGCCGTCCACAGCGGGTAATCGGGCGTGGGCACCAGCACCTCGTCGCCCGTGTCCAGCAGCGCGTTGAGCGACAGCACAATCAGCTCGCTCACGCCGTTGCCGATGAAGATGTCATCGACCGTGACGCCGCGGATACCCTTGAGCTGGGAGTAGTGCATGACGGCCTTGCGCGCCGAGAAAAGCCCCTTGGAGTCCGAATAGCCGGAGGCATCGCCCAGGTTGGCCATGATGTCCTGGCGCACCTCGTCGGGCGCGTCGAAGCCGAACGGCGCCATGTTGCCGATGTTGAGCTTGATGATGCGCTGGCCATCTTCCTCCATCTGCCGGGCCCGGGCCAGCACCGGTCCGCGGATGTCGTAGCAGACGTTGGCCAGCTTGGCAGACTTGTGGATGGTCTTCATGATGACTGCGGGCACCGTGAAAGGTGCGGTACTATGGAAATGACTACATAATGTACACCGGCTGCGGCCCATTCCACACCTGCGCATTACCGTCGGCGGGTCTCAGCAAGCCCACCGACCCCTTCCATGAAACTTCACCCCGACCACCACGACAATCTCAACGCCATCACCGCCTACGGTGCCGGCTGGGTGGAAATCAACGGGGTCCGGCACGAAGGGCCGCTGCTGCTGCGCCCTCAGGGGCCGGTGCAGCCCTGGGCCATCGACGGTCTGGCGGCGCTCACACCCGACATGCTGCTGACGCTGGCCGAGCCGCGCCCGGAGGTCATCCTGCTGGGCACTGGCGCACGCCTGCAGTTTCCGCCGCCGTCGTTCTCGCGCCCATTGTTGCAGGCCGGCATCGGCCTGGAGACCATGGACTCAGTGGCCGCGTGCCGTACCTACAACATCCTGATGGCTGAAGGCCGTCAGGTCCTGATCGCCCTGGTGGCCGCGCCGTGATTGCCCGGAGCCCGTCCCGCCACGGCATCCTCCCCACGCATTTCTGATTCTCTCTCGCTCATGGATACATCCCCCGCGCCCTCCAACGCTCCCGTCCTGAAGATCGGCCAGAAGGTTCCCGACTTCACGGCGGAGACCACGGCCGGCCCCCTGAACTTCAACGAGCTGAACGGTCGGCTGGTGGTGCTCTACTTCTACCCAAAGGACAACACCCCGGGCTGCACCAACGAAGCCAGCGACTTTGCCGCAGCCTGGCAGGATTTCATCACCGCCGGCACCGAGGTGTACGGCATCTCGCGCGACAGCCTGAAAAGCCACGCCAGCTTCCGCCAGAAGCTGACGCTACCCTTCGCACTGATCAGTGACCCCGATGAAGCGCTCTGCTCACTGTTCGGCGTCATCCGGATGAAGAACATGTATGGCAAGCAGGTGCGTGGCATTGAACGCTCCACCTTCCTCATCAATCGCACCGGCGTGCTGGTCAAGGAATGGCGCAAGGTGAAGGTGCCCGGCCATGTGTCCAACGTGCTGGCCGCCGTGCGCGAGTGCCACGGCTCGCCCTCCTGCGCCTTCTGATACCCCTCTCCCTTTTCCACGGCGAGGGCCATTACCCGCCGTCCATCCCATGCCGCTACCCAAAGCCCCTACCACCCGAGGCGGACGCCTCGACATCAAGGCTGCCTCGCGCAACAAGGCCAAGCTGCCGGCCAACCGCCGCAGAAAGAGCGCGGCCGCTCAGGCCGAGGCCGACCCGGCCCTGGAACTTGCCCTCGATCCGGTTGCCACACCCGTGGCCGAAGCCGCGCCCCCCGCGGTTGCCACGGCAGGCCAAAGCCGGGATGCCGGCAAGGAACGCGCTGCGGGCAAGGCC
>CALIXC010000099.1 GCA_938046755.1 uncultured Lautropia sp.
TCGTCGCCGGCAGCGGTGGCGCCTCGTCATCGACGCAGGTAGAGCTGGCGGACGTGCTGCGTGCCAGCGGCATCAAGCGCGTAGGCCCCTATGGCGTTACCAAGTGCATGGCTTCCACCATCTCGGCCTGCCTGGCCACGCCCTTCCAAATCAAGGGCGTCAACTACTCCATCAGCTCGGCCTGTTCCACCAGCGCCCACTGCATCGGCCACGGGGCCGAACTCATCCAGATGGGCAAACAGGACATCGTCTTCGCCGGCGGCGGTGAAGAGGTCTCCTGGCAGATGAGCATGCTGTTCGACGGCATGGGCGCCATGTCCTCGCGCTACAACGACACTCCGCAACTGGCCAGTCGCGCCTACGACGCCGACCGCGATGGCTTCGTCATCTCCGGTGGCGGTGGCATGCTGGTCCTGGAGGAATACGAGCACGCCAAGGCACGTGGTGCCAACATCCTGTGCGAACTCACTGGCTACGGCACCTCCTCGGATGGTCATGACATGGTCCAGCCCTCGGGCGAAGGCGCCGTGCGCTGCATGCAGATGGCCCTGGCCCAGCACGGTGGCAAGGTCGACTACATCAACGCTCACGGCACCTCCACGCCGGTCGGCGACACGAAGGAATTGGAAGCCATCCGTGCCACCTTCACCAACGGCGAGATCCCGCTCATCAGCTCCACCAAGTCGCTCTCAGGCCATGCCCAAGGTGCGGCCGGCGCCACCGAGGCCATCTACTCCATCCTGATGCTTCAGGGCGGCTTCGTCTGCGCCAGCGCCAACATCCAGAAGCTCGACGAGAAGGCCGAGGGCATGCCCATCCTGCGCGAGAACCGCGACATGAAGCTCGACGCCATCATGTCCAACAGCTTCGGCTTCGGCGGCACCAACGCCACTCTCATCTTCAGCCGGGTCTGACCCGCCGGGGCCAGCCCCAGGTTTCCCCCGGTCCCTGCCGCTGCCGGGATGGCGGCCGACCGGGTTATCACTCACATCCTCAGGAGATCTCTACATGGCTTACACCCTGCCCAAGCTTGGCTATGCCTACGATGCGCTCGAGCCGCACATCGACGCGCAGACGATGGAAATCCACCATACCAAGCATCACCAGACCTACATCAACAACCTGAATGCCGCCCTGGAAGGCGCTGGCCTGCCCACCAACGAACCTGTCGAGAAGCTGATCACCCGCCTGGACAGCCTGCCGGAAGCCGTCCGTGGCGCCGTGCGCAACAACGGTGGCGGCCACGCCAACCACACCCTGTTCTGGACCGTCATGGCCCCCAACAAGGGTGGCAAGCCCACGGGTGCCCTGGCCAGCGCCATCGACCGTGACCTGGGCAGCTTCGACGCCTTCAAGGACGCTTTCACCAAGGCCGCCCTCACCCGCTTCGGCAGTGGCTGGGCCTGGCTGTCGGTCAGCCCCGAAGGCAAGCTGGTGGTCGAAAGCTCGGCCAACCAGGACAGCCCGCTGATGGGCAAGGCTGCTGGCGCCAGCGGAAACACCCCGGTGCTGGGCCTGGACGTGTGGGAGCACGCCTACTACCTGCACTACCAGAACCGCCGCCCCGACTACATTGCGGCCTTCTACAACGTCGTCAACTGGGACGAAGTGGGCCGCCGCTTCGACGCTGCCAAGGCCTGATCCGGCCTGCCAGGCGGCAAGCGCTCCCTGCTGCCCCGGCCCTCTGGGCACACAAACCGCCCAGCTCCCGGCATCGGTTCCCCGATGCCCACCAACCCGCCTTCCGGCGGGTTTTTTTTGCCCTGACGCTACGGACATGAAATGCCTTCCATCAGGATTTTCAATCCGACCATCCGATACCCGTTGCGCACCAATCACCAGGACAAAGACAGCCACCAGGAAAAATTAGAAAGTGGCACAACAAAAGCGCAAAGAATCCACGGCGACAAGACGACAAATCGACAAGATGGGAACACATGAGACAGGAAGCCGAAAAGCCACATCAATAAAATCAGGCACCGCTAACCCCTAAAAATCGTCCGTTCATTCCGGACATGGTACGGCATGACAGATGCCGCCACATAACAACAGAACAGCCCGAAAGGCAGCGCGCCTCCAGAACGCCTGCCACCTTCCGTCACCCCCCATTTTCCATCGATCGATTACCCTCGAAAAAGCGTTCCTTTCACGCTGAAAACGGCCGCTGAAAATTCGGTTCCTCAAGAGAAAACCGACACAATGAAAATCCGCTGGCCGAGGGCTGGAAACTCATTTATCACCATCACACGATCGTGACATCGGCATGACAGGTAGTCCCAAGCCTCACTACCCGACATGAACGATGCGGTTTCAAGGGCTCTCGCAGGCGGTTCACGTTCGGACAACCGCTCGTGTTCCTGTAGATCCGGAAAGCGCCATAGATTCGCCCCGGCAAACCTCAGGAGGACGGGCATACGGCAGGCGTGGCCTGCACCCTGCACACAGAGGGCTCAGATGAGCGGCAATCATAAACAGGTCAAGCGTTCCCGGAAGCAAACAGTCCGCGCAAAGCGGCACGCCCTGCGTTGGACAGCACCGCTGCTGGGCGCCTATGCACTGGGCGCCCCCAACGGCTGGGCCGACACACTGGACGCCGCCACGCTGGAGTCCGGCCGTGCCGACCTGCAGCGCGCCATCCTGCCCACGGCGCCGGCCGGGATCATGCAGGACATCGTGCCCGTCGAACCGCTGAAGGACGGCATCGCCCGCATCACGGTCGAGGTGGATCGCAACAACGTGCCTGCTGATGGCCAGAGCCCCGTGAAGCTGCGCATCCGCGCCTTCGACGCTGACAACCAGGGCGTCATGGGTGAGAGCTTCGTCAACGTCGAAGTCTCGGCCGGACGCCTTCAGCTGCCCGGAGCCAAGAGCGATGAGAAGGGCCTCTTTCCGGCTGATCTGAACCCGCTGGAACCCGGCATGCGCGTGGCACTGACCAATGGCCACGCCGAGGTGCTGCTGCTCGCGCCCCCCACCCCACAGACCGTGGAACTGCGCGTCTCGGCCGGCCCCGTGCGTGTGGAAGGCCAGATCGACTTCGTGCCCGAGCTGCGCGACATGATCGCCGCCGGCTTCGTCGAGGGCGTCATCTCGCTGCGCCGTGACCGTTCGCTGCGCCTGGACGAAGCACGCCCCAGCGACGGCTTCGAAGACCAGATTCAGAACTGGACGCGCAGCAGCGGCAACGGCAAGCGCACGGCCGGCGCCCAGAGCGCCTTCTTCCTGAAAGGCAAGGTTCGCGGCGACATGCTGCTGACCATGGCTTACGACAGCGAACACCCCGACAACAACCGCCTGTTCCGCGATCTGGACCCCGAGCGCTGGTACCCCGTCTACGGTGACAGCTCTCTGGTGGGCTTCGACGCGCAGAGCAACAGCCGCCTGTACGTGCGCCTGGACAAGGACCGCAATTACCTGCTGTATGGTGACATCACCACCGGCAGCGGTTTCTCCGAGCGCGCCGGCCAGGGCAAGGTCGCCCGCCTCCAGAGCCGTGACCTGGGCCAGTACGAACGTGCCATGACCGGCGTCCGTGGCCACATCGAGGGCAAGAAAGGCTTCTTCGACAGCTTTGCTGCCCACGACAGCCTGCGCCAGGTCGTCGAGGAAT
Organism: uncultured Lautropia sp.; assembly: GCA_938046755.1. Classification (GTDB taxonomy): domain Bacteria; phylum Pseudomonadota; class Gammaproteobacteria; order Burkholderiales; family Burkholderiaceae_E; genus Lautropia. The sequence goes on from CALIXC010000099.1 coordinate 3,611, forward strand.
TCCCCGGCCGCGGCATCTCCGGCCCCTACACCGTCACCAACGCCGCCAACGCCGTGCTGGGCACCGAGCAGGTGGTGATGGTGGTGCGCGACCGCCACGCCCCGGCGCGCATCCTGGAGACGAAACCCCTCACCCGCTTCATCGACTACACCTTCGAACCCTTCAGCGGTCGCATCCTGCTCAACCGCCCTGTGCCGTCGCTCGACGAGAACCTGAACCCGGTCTCGCTGCGCATCACCTACGAGGTGGACCAGGGTGGCCGCAAGTACTGGGTCTATGGCGCCAACGGCCAGTTCCAGCCCACCGAGGGTACCGACATCGGCGCCTCCTGGGTGAAGGACCGCAACCCGCTGGCCCCCTTCGAGTTGGGCAGCGCCAACGTGGGCGCCACCCTGGGCGAGAACGGCTGGGTCCGGGCCGAGATCGCCCGCACCCGCTCCAGCGCCGATTCGGTCAGCGGCCGACGCTACAACCTGACGCCCGACCAGACCGCCGGTGAAGTGGCCGGAAACGCCTGGCGTGCCGAAGCCGGCTACGAAGGCGACAAGGGTGCCATCGGGGCCTGGTACGGCCAGAGCGACATCGGCTTCAACAACCCGGCCTCCTCCTTTGCCGGCGGCCAGCGCCAGGCCGGCGTCGAGGCCCGCCGCGTGCTGCGCGACGCTGTGGCCCACCCCCAGACACAGGACACGGCAGGCAGCGCGGCAGCAAGCACCGACGCAGCCCCCACCGACGCCACCTCCCCGGCCTCGAAGGACGCATCCAGCCATCAGGTTGGCGTGGCCGTCTACACCCGTGGCCACTTCGTCACCGACCGCCAGACCGAGGCCGAACGCACGCAGATCCAGGCCGGCGTGCAACTGGACCTGTCGCCCCGGGTACGCGTGGAAATCGGTGCCAACCGTGTCGATGAACAGGCCGGCAACACCAGCCAGAATGGCCTGGTCACGGCCAGCAACCTCACGGCCCCCTACGGCATCGGCATCGTCGATCAGGGCTTCGGTGGCGGCATGTACGGCAGCAGCAACACTGCGCTGGATCCCATCCGCGGCGAGACGCTCTACAACACTGGTACCAGCTGGAGTACCGGCTATGGCAGCAGCGTAGGCACCGGCCTGGCCGGCGTGCCGGTCGAGTACACCGCTGCCCAGCTGGGCCTGTCGGTCCTGGCCACCGACCGCTGGCGCATCGGTGCCGAGGTGGAGCAGGATCTGCAGCACCACGAGCACAAGCGCGCCGCCCTGGGCACCAGCTACCGCCTGCAGGAAAAGACGCGCCTGTTCGGCCGCTATGAATGGAACACCGGTCTGTCCAGCGTGGCCACCAGCGCCACCGTCACCAACCCGCAGACCGGCGCCCAGGTCGCCAGCCCCTACCGCAGCGATGCCTTCGTTTTCGGCCTGGACACCGAATACATGGAAGATGGCACCCTCTACAGCGAATACCGCATGTATGACGCCATCAGCGCCCGCCAGGCGCAGTGGGCCAACGGCATCCGCAACATCTGGCGTCTGTCGCCCCGGCTGTCGCTGCAGACCGGTGCCGAGCACCTGAAGGTTCTCGACGGCACCGACCGCAGCGCCACCGCCATCACCACCGGCATCCAGTGGCAGCCCAACGAGCGCTGGCAGATCGCCAACCGGCTGGAATGGCGGCACACCGGCGGCCAGCGTGCCGCAGGCGCCACCGCCACGACGCAGGCGGATCCCTACCTGTCCGGCTATGACAGCTGGCTGTCGACCATCAGCCTGTCACGCAAGCTCAACCGTGACTGGACGGCCCTGGTACGCAACTACTATCTGCTGAACGATTTCGGCAGCCATGCAGCCAAGCGCTACGAGAACCGCTTCCAGCTGGGCTTCGCCTATCGGGATACCGACACCAACCGTGTCAACACCCTGTTCCGCTACGAATACTGGCGGCGACGTGACCCGGTGCTGCAGGCCGCGGCCGACGCCAGCGCCCAGCCGCTGTCCGACGGCTACCTGAAGCACATTGCCAGCCTGGTCTCCGACTGGCATCCGAACCGCAACTGGTGGCTGACCGGTCGCCTGGCCGGCAAGCGCCAGACCGACCATTTCTCCAGTGGCGACAGCCGCTTCCGCGCCTGGCTGGCCGGCGGCCGCGTCACCTACGGTCTGACCGAACGCTGGGATGTGAGCGCCCTCGCCTACCGGATGTGGAGCCCGCGAATCAACAGCCAGAACGCCTTCGGTGCCGAAATGGGCTACCTGGTCACGTCCAACCTGTGGCTGTCGGCTGGCTACAACTGGGCCGGCTTCCGCGATTACGACCTGGCCGGCTCGGAATACACCAGCCGCGGCGCCTATCTGCGCCTGCGCTTCAAGTTCGACGAGCGCCTCTTCCGCGGCAGCGACCCGAGCGTCAACCACACGCTGGATCGTTGATCTGGCGCAGCCAGACACGGCTGCCCAGGCTTTCTCCCTACCCCTGGCATGGGCGGGATCCTCTCGCCCCACCGCGAGTGATCCCGCCCATGCCCGCTTCCTCTCGGTGAATCCCATGATGCCTGTCACCCCGAGCGCCCTGCCCGACCTCGACATTTCGACCCCTCTATCCCCTTCCCGGAAAGCGCCCCTGCCCGCCGCCCTGATGGCCGCCCTGGCGATGTGGTCGTTGCCAGGTCACGCCACCATCACGAACGTCGGCTATACGCTCACCTCCGACGGCACGCCGGGCTGGGATCCCACGGACGGCCCAGGCCTGGACAGCGGCCCGAACAATGGCATCGTACGTACGCATGACGAAGTCAACTATCAGGTCAGCATCTCCTATGCAGGCGGCACCCAGGACGCCCGGATCGAACTGACCCTGCCCCGTGGGGTCGACAACAAGCCCCTGGCCGAATGGCCCTCCAGCCCCCCGGCGACCTGCCTACCGGGCAAGTCCAGCGTCTCGGCCGACCGCCAGACGCTGATCTGTGCCCTGCCCGACTACACCGGGGCCGGCACCAATTCCGGCAACTTCCCAGCCATGGTGCTGGGCTCGAACCGCAACGGCGCCCAGCTGCCCGCCCCCACCCTGAAGGTAAACGGCGCCGGACAGGCCGGGCTCACCGCTGCCAAGCAGCCCCCTGCGCTCACCATCAGCGCCGCCCCCCACTACGATGTGCTGATCAACAGCAGCTACAACGGCAGCCCCAAGGCCTACGGCTTTCAGGGCGAAGGCGGCCCGAACGGCAAGGATGGCTTCTACCACCGCATGATGGTGGGGCTCATAGCCCGCAACCCCAATGGCAACGGCAAGAAAGGCGTCGAACAGCTTGACCCCACCAAGCCCATCGATATCAGCCTGGATGTCAGTGGCTATCCCTCGTCGGTACGGCTGGACAACTGGCGCACGAAAGACAATACGGCTGCGAAAAATATGCCCCAGGCCAGCTTCGCCGATGGCTGCGGCAGTATCTGGCAGGGGCGTCCCAGCCTTCTGGCTGGCGAAGGCATCAACGTTCACCAGCGCGTGGGTGACACGGGTACAAAAAGCACGGAGAACTGGATTGTCGCCAACGGCGGCGACTGTGAAGCCGTGTCTACCCCCGATGGCCTGCCGGACAACCAGACCGTCAAGATCCGCCTAACCGGCGTGGACACCACGCTGACCCGTACCCCGACCGTGACTCGTAGCGGCGAGTCCATTCCGCCCGACGAATACTGGGTGGCCAACAAGATCGTGGTGTTCTGGACCGATCTGAACCAATATCCAGCCGGGACCCCGGTGGATCACCGCCTGAGCCTGCGTGATTTCAGCGCGACCTCCATCAGCGGTCAGGCTGCCACCAATAGTCGTACCTCGAACGATTCGTTCAACTACCAGATCACCAATCAGATGGCGGGGTATGTCAGCAAGGTCTACAGCTCCGACATAACCTTGCCCCTACCCATAGGCACAGCACAAGACCCCAGCTATACCGGAGACGCCATCGTCGATTACGCGGCCCACGGACAGCACGTGCAGAGCCGGGTGGTCTTCATCAATCAGGGCAGCGTCGCCTACCAGGACCTGTCACTGTGCGACATCATCGACCGCACCGTATTCGAACCAGGCCAGAACTTCAGAGCCGAGTTCGAGAGCCAGGGCATTCGGCCCCGCGTCCAGTATGGGGTGCGCACGGCGGGCTACACCTTTGCCAGCACCGACAGCGCCCCAGGACCACGGGTCAACCAGAACTCCGGTGCAGGCACATCGGAATACGCGCTGGACAACTGCTCCGGCCCCGGCGTCACCTGGTATGACACCATCGCCCAGGCCGAGGCCGCCGGCGGCGTGACCTATGTCCGTGGAGGCGTGGACAGCCTGCCCGGCGGCAAGAGCATCACCCTGCGCATCTTCGGAATGCGGGTCCGCAAGACCTGGGCCGAGACCATCACCGTCCAGACCCCGACCCTTTCGGTACACCAGAAAGGCACCGAAATTGCCGAGGGCACAGTCGTCCGCAACCGTGCCGTGGTGAGCGCCAGCAACGTGGATGCCGCCACCCTGAAGGCAATGAACGCCCAATTGCGCGACCACCTGCAGGTCACCAAGGCGCGCACCACCACCCGCATCACCAAGAGGATCATCGAGCCGTCCAACGCCACCCAGCCCGTGGCGGCCGGCACCGTGCTCACCTTCCTGCTTGAGCCGCGCTACGCCACCGTGCTGCCCCCCTACCCCGGCACCGTCACCGTCACCGACGTGTTGCCGCGCGGCATGCGCTATGTGCCCACCAGCGGACGCATGGGCGGCCAGCCCGTCGAGCCCCGGGTGGAAGAGGATACGCCTGCTCAGGGCCTCACCCGCCTGACCTGGACCTACACCGACCGCACCCCGCACGTGGGCGGTGACCTGGAAGGCGGCGCCTTCCTGCCCGAGATCACCTTCCGCGCACGCCTGGCGCTGACGCTACCCAACAGCGCGTCCCTGCGCAACCAGGCCGTGGCCAGCGGCGGCACAACCGATGCCGACCCGGATTGCGAGTTCGATACCGCCAGCTCGAGCTTCAAGGCCTGCGCCAAGTCGGCCGAGGCCTCCGTCACCATCGACACGCCTCCCGGCTTCGTGCTGCAAAAGAGCGTCTCCAAGGAGGAGATCGAGCCGGGCGAGCCCTTCCACTACGACATCGCCTTCTATGCCCTGGGCCAGACGCTTCGGCAGATCGACATCCCCGACGTGATCGACATCCTGCCCTTCGTGGGTGACGGCACGGCCGATACCGCGCGCTCGTTCAACGGCCGCAACCCGGCCTCGCGCTTCGATGCCGGCGCCTATCACCTGCAGGCCGTCGAGCCCCCGGCCATCGACCCGGGCATGCGCATCTACTACACCAACCGCGCACCTGCCGAGATCCACAACGACGCGCGTGACGCCAGCAACGCCATGCCCGGCGGCAGCACCCGTTGGTGCCAGGCCGCCGAGTTCGGCTCGGCTGGCTGCCCGGCCAACATCGGCCAGACCACGGCCATCCGCACCCAGTCCACGCTCACGCGTCTGGGCTCGGGCGAGCCCTACGAGATCCGCGTCAAGATGACGAGCGATCCGCTCATCGCCCAGCCCGGCGACATCTTTGCCAACCACGCCGGGGCCCGCCCCCTCAATCCGAGCAGCCACCTGCTCTACACCTATTCCGGCACCGACCTGAACGTGCGCATCCGCACGCAGCCGCTCAACAGCCTGGCCGGCAGGCTCTACATCGACGGTCACCAGGACGGCACCTTCAACCATGACGATGCCGCCCTGCCCAACCAGTGCGTGAGCATGCAGGGCCAGGACACCCAGGGACGGGCCGTCACGCTCTCGAGTCGCAGCAATGCCCAGGGCGACTACGGCTTTGCCATGGGAGCGGCCAACACCGTATTTGCCAGCGCCGACTGCAGCGGCACGGCACTCGTGCGCTTTGCCGGGGTGCCCAGCGGCACCTACACGCTCTCGCGTGCCACGGCCACCGCAGCGGATAGCCTTCCGGGTGCGGCTCACGCCGGCGAACAGGGTGGTCAGCCCGCCACCGACGGCCGCAGCATTGCTAGCGTCACACTGACGGGTGACCAGAATGCCACCGGCTACGACTTTACCGAAGCACGCCAGAAACCCCGGCTCTCGCTGCTGGCCAGCATCGACAACACGCACGGGGGCAAGGCCCAGCTGGGCGAGATCGAGCTGACAGCCAAGGGACCGGGCAATCCGGCCGTCACGCTCCAGGGAACCAGCGGCAGCACCCCGGTCACCCGTACCGATGTGGAGCCCGGCACCTATGCCCTGTCCTCTCCGGCCCTGACGGGCTACGCCGTCAGCGCCTGGCAGTGCGTGGTCAATGGTCAGGCGCCGGTCGATGGGGCCAGCGTCTCGCTGGCCTGGGGCGATGAGGCCACCTGTTCCGTGCGCTATGCCGGTCGGGCCGAGCCGCAGCTCACGCTGGTGGGTCAGGTGACCAACAACCACGGGGGCAAGCTGGGCGTGCATGACGTGCGGCTCTCGGCCCAGCACGACAAGGACACCGACCCCACCATCCACGGTGTCACAGGCGAGGCTGCCGTCTCCCAGGCCAACGTCGCGCCCGGCACCTGGACGCTTTCTGCGCCGGAGCTGCCCAACTACCGCCATGGCGACTGGCGCTGTGTCATCACCACGGGGCACGGTGCGCCTGCGCAGACCACGACCACCACGGGAGCCACCCTGGCGCTGGACTACGACCAGAAGGCCACCTGCACCCTGGCCTACGAGGATCTGCCGCGTGCCAAGGAGTCTCGCCTGACGCTGGTGAGCGTGGTCAACAACCGCCACGGCGGCACAGCCACGGCAGACAGCGTCCCGCTGTCGGCCAGCCACTTTGAGGCGGCCACCTCCCGCACGGTCACCGTCTCGGGCAACAGCGGCAGCAGCGCCGTCACCCAGGCCGATGTCGTGACCGGGGACTGGACGCTCTCGGCCCCCACCCTGCCCCAGTACTGGCACAGTGACTGGCAGTGCAGTATCGACGGTGCACGTGCCATCCGCATCGCCAACGGGGCCGGCAAGGCCGGTGTGGCCAGCAGCCTGAACCTACAAAAGGGCCAGGCCGCCGTCTGCACCATCGTCTACGAGGACAGCGCACCGGCGCGGCTCACGCTCGTCAACACCGTCACCAACGTCCAGAGCGGCACCGCCCAGGCCGAGGACTTCCCGCTCTCGGCCGATGGCCGCATCCTCGTGGATGGCCGCAGCGGCCAACCCGCCGTGACCCAGGTGGAAGTGCCGGCCGGCGCCTACACGCTGGCAGCCAGCAGCCTGCCCGGCTACTCGGTCAGCACCTGGAGCTGCACGAACGCCAGCGGCCAGGCGGTGAACATCAACAATGGTCGGGCCTCGCTGCAAAGCCATGACGATGTCACCTGCCGCGTGCATCACGTGGACCAGCCGGTGAGCCTGACGCTGGCGCTGGACGTTGTGAACGAACACGGCGGCACGGCCACGCCGGCACAACATGCGGTGGCTGCCAGCGGCCCGGACAGCATCCAGGGCATCACCGGCAGCCGGACCGTGACGCTGGCGCCCGTGCGCCCCGGCGTCTACGAGCTGCAGGCGCTGTCGCTGCCCGGCTACCAGACGGGCAAGTGGCTCTGCAACGGTGGCACGCTCAGCGGCAACACCCTGACGCTGGCTAACCTGCAGAACGTCACCTGCCGGCTGGAGCTCAAGGACATCCCGGCCTCGCTGAAGCTGGCCAAGGCCGTCGAGGGCAGCGCACGCCTTGTGGCCGGCACCGCCAACGAGTATGACGTGGCCTACACCCTCACTGTCAGCCATGAGGGCGGCATCGCCGGCGTCTACGACCTCGTCGACGCCCCGGCCTTCGACAGCGACGTGGAGATCGTCAGCGCCACCGTCCTGCGCAACGACCAGGCCCTGAACGTGACGCCTTCGGCTGTCACGGGTTCGGGTGCGGGTACAGGTGCGGGTGCGGCACAGACTCGCCGTCAATGGCCGCTGGC
>CALIXC010000100.1 GCA_938046755.1 uncultured Lautropia sp.
CAGCCGCCCCAGCCCAGCAGGCCGCTGCATCAGCTCCGTCGCGCGGCAAGACAGTCAAGTCACCGATGGTGGGTACGCTGTACCGCGCCCCCAACCCCGAAGCCGATCCGTTCGTCACCGTCGGCAGCACCGTCAAGGTAGGCGACACGCTCTGCATCATCGAAGCCATGAAGCTGATGAACGAGATCGAGTCGGAGTTCGCTGGCACGGTGGTGGAGATCCTGGTCGAGAACGGTCAGCCCATCGAATACGGCCAGCCGCTGTTCGTCATCGAGTAATCCGCCGCGGGTGCCCAGCATGTTCGAGAAGATTCTCATCGCCAACCGGGGCGAAATTGCCCTGCGCATCCAGCGTGCCTGCCGCGAAATGGGCATCCGCACGGTGGTCGTCCACTCCGAGGCCGACACCGAGGCCAAGTACGTCCGACTGGCTGACGAGTCGGTCTGCATCGGACCGCCGCCTTCGCGCAACAGCTACCTGCACATTCCGGCCATCATTAGCGCCGCTGAACTGACTGACGCGGGGGCCATCCACCCCGGCTACGGCTTCCTGTCGGAAAACGCCGACTTCGCCGAGCAGGTCGAGCGCAGCGGCTTCGTGTTCATCGGCCCCCGTCCCGCATCCATCCGCCTGATGGGCGACAAGGTCTCGGCCAAGGACGCCATGAAGCAGGCCGGCGTGCCGGTGGTGCCCGGCTCGGACGGCGCCCTGCCCAATGACCCGAAAGAGATCGTCGAGACGGCCCGCAAGGTGGGCTATCCGGTCATCATCAAGGCAGCCGGCGGTGGTGGCGGACGCGGCATGCGCGTCGTGCGCGACGAAGCCTCGCTGCTGGGCTCGGTGGCCACCACGCGCAGCGAAGCGCAGGCCGCCTTCAACAACGGCTCCGTCTACATGGAGCGCTACCTCGAGAATCCGCGCCATATCGAGATCCAGGTGCTGGCTGATGAGCACGGCAACGCCATATACCTGGGCGAGCGTGACTGCTCCATGCAGCGCCGCCACCAAAAGATCATCGAGGAAGCACCCGCACCGGGTGTCTCGCGCGAACTCATCCACAAGATCGGTATGCGCTGCGTCGAGGCCTGCAAAGCCATCGGCTATCGTGGCGCAGGCACCTTCGAGTTCCTCTACGAGAACGGCGAGTTCTTCTTCATCGAGATGAACACCCGCCTGCAGGTCGAGCACCCCGTCACCGAGTGGATCACCGGCGTGGATCTGGTGCAGGAGCAGATCCGCATCGCCGCTGGCGAGAAGCTGCGCCTCACGCAGGACGACGTGATCATCAAGGGGCATGCCATCGAGTGCCGAATCAACGCCGAGGACCCGTACAAGTTCACCCCCTCGGCTGGCCGCATCACCAATTGGCACACGCCGGGTGGCCCGGGCGTGCGCGTCGACTCCCACGTTTACAACAATTACTTCGTGCCGCCGTTCTACGACTCGATGATCGGCAAGCTGATCTGCTATGGCGAGACCCGCCATCAGGCCATCCAGCGCATGAAGATCGCACTCTCCGAGATGGTGGTCGAGGGCATCAACACCAACATCGCCCTGCACCGCGACCTGATGGAAGACAAGCGTTTCAACGAAGGCGGCACCTCCATCCACTATCTGGAAAAGCTGCTGGCCGAAACCAGGCGGCCGTCCTGAACGTCCCGACGCGCTGACCATCCCATGAGCCAGTCCTGGATCGAAATCACCCTCGAAGTCGACAAGGCCGAGGCCGAAGACTGGGCCGACGCCCTGCTGGAAGCCGGGGCCCTGTCGGTTCAGGCCGAAGACGCCGACGCCGACTCGCCCGACGAGCAGCCCCTGTTCGGCGAACCTGTCCCCCCGGGCCAGCCCGGCACCGGGGCGGGCTACCTGCCCCAGGCCTTCGGCTGGAAGCGGACCCGGCTCGCCGTGCTGCTGGACGCCACGGACAGAGACGCCGGCACAGACCAGGCCCCGGCTCCGGCGAATCTGGCCGTGCTGCAAGACGCCGCCGACAGTCTGGACAAGCCCTTGCCCCCCATCCTGGGCACCCGCCGTGTGGACGACCAGGACTGGGTGCGCCTCACCCAGGCCCAGTTCGACCCGATTCCGGTGGGCCAGCGTCTGCTGATCCTGCCCAGCTGGCATGCTGCCGAGACCCAGGCTGGCGACCGCGAGGCGCTCATCATCGACCCAGGCCTGGCCTTCGGCACCGGCAGCCATCCCACCACACGGCTGTGCCTGGAATGGCTCGACGAGCACGACCCGCGCGGTCTGCGCGTCATCGACTACGGCTGCGGCTCGGGCATCCTGGCCATTGCCGCTGCCCGACTGGGCGCTGCCGAGGTCATCGGCATCGACATCGATCCCCAGGCCGTGCTCAGCACGGCCGAGAACGCCCGCATCAACCGCGTGGAAGTCACCGCCCTGGGCGGCGATGCACCGCTGCCAGCCGATCTCGTCATCGCCAACATCCTGTCCACCCCGCTCAAGCTGCTGGCCCCCATCCTGTCCAGCCTGGTAGCTCCGGGCGGGCGACTGGTGCTGTCCGGCGTGCTGGAGCGACAGATCGACGAAGTGGCCTCGTGCTACGACCCGGCCCTGAACGTGCAGGCCTGGCGCACCCGCGACGGCTGGGCCTGCCTGAGCGGACGGCGCTGATCCCGTGCGACGGAAAACCAGACACCCCGTCGCCCAGGCCCCGCATAAATTTGCGCCGGCCCGCACAATGTGCGATCTTCGCGCCCGGCAGGCAGCACAACCCACCGGAGCGCCCCTATCCCCAGACCCGTTCCGCCCGGCCATGGCCGCCCTGCTGCCCCAGGTTGCCGGCATGCCCTTCTCCTGCCGGCGTCACCCTGCTTTTTCCTCACCATCTTCCAGACGGTAAGATAGCGACATGGCGCTCGCAACCACTTGTCCGCAATGCAAGACCAGCTTCAAGGTCGTACCTGATCAGCTCAAGCTGCGGCGCGGCCTGGTCCGCTGCGGAGTCTGCCAGCACGTCTTCTCGGGCGTCGAGCACCTGCGCTACGTCGACCGAGACGAAGACGCCAGCCAGCCTGGCGCGCTGGTCGCCCCCACCATCACCGCACGGCCACCCGCCCCCGCGGTCACGGCTCCCGCCCACGCTACCCCTCGGTCGAGCGCAGACGCATCGCCTTCGCACGCCACCCCCGCGGCCGACGACGAACCGGAGACGGACACCCTCACGTCCGTATCCGATACAGCAACAGATACCGGTACGGCAGACAGCCCATCCACCGAAGATCCTGTGGCCGACGACCAGAACGCGTCGGACGATGCAAGCGCCCAGCGAACTGCCAACGACCGAAACCGGCGTCGGGGCCGTAATCGCCACCGCGACAACCACACGGGACGCGATGGCAACGAGGCCTCACATGCCACGCCGACCCCGCGCTCCGCCGTCACTCAGGAAGAAGACGGCCTGAAGACCGTTTTCTTCCTCTCGGACAGCGAAGAGCCGCTGCCCGGCCAGTCTGCCGACGCCAACGTTCAGCTACCCGCATCGCTGCGCTCGGGCAACACGGCGCCGCAGCCGGATGACCTCGACCCTGATACCCAGGCGGCCGGCGCCCTCATCGACGAAGCCAACCGCATCTGGCGTCAGCACAAGCCCCGACACGCCGATGACCGGTCTGCAGACGGCGATAACGACAAGGAAGGCCCCCGTCACGGCTCCGAGCACGCCAGCGCATCCGACGACAGCAGCCGCACCGGCAATCGTTCCGGCCACAGTCGCCGCAGCCGCCGCCATGGCACGGACAGCGGCGCCCACAGCGGCCAGCGCACCCTCGTCGGCTGGTTCACGCCCGCACGGCGTCGTCGCCTGCTCGCCGGCCTGTCGGTCCTGGCGGCCGTGCAACTGGTGTCCGTCTATCGTACCGAGATCGCCTATCACCTGCCCTTCCTGCGCCCCGTGGCCAGTGCGGCCAGCCTGCTCACCGGACAGGACATCAAGCCCCCCATGAGCCTGGGCGCCCTATCCATCGAGTCCTTCGAGCTGCGCAACACCCGGCAGCCCGGCAAGACCCGCATGACGGCCATCCTGCGCAATCGCAGCAACCTGCCCACCCGCTGGCCGGCCATGGAACTCACCCTCACCGGCCCCTCCAACGCCGTGGTGGTGCGCAAGGTGCTGCTGCCCAGCCAATACCTGGAAAATCCCCGGGCCCAGGCTGGCGGCATGCCGCCCAACAGCGAACAGCCCATCGACTTGCTGCTGGAAACTTCCGACCTGAACCTGGCCGGTTATTCAGTGGCGCTCTTCTACCCCTGACCCCCCACGCCCTGTCGGCCGGCCTCGCTTCCTGCATGCCCGCCGACACGGGCCTTCTTCCCGATTCCCTGCCGGTACGCCGGCCCATCCCCACAGGCACACCATGTCCCGATACGTTTTGATCAGCGGCTCCGTCGCCTTCGACACCATCATGGTCTTTGACGGCTATTTCAAGGACCACATCCTGCCCGAGCGCGTCCACCAGATCAACGTCTCGATGCTGACCCCCCAGCTTAAGCGTGAATCGGGCGGCTGCGCGGCCAACATCGCCTACAACCTGATCCTGCTGGGCGGTCAGCCTGCCGTCGTGGCTGCCGTGGGCGCCGACGGTGCCGGATACGTCGAACAGCTGAAGAAGCTCGGCATCGACACCCGCCAGCTGCTGGTGCTGCCCGAGTACTTCACGCCACAGGCCTTCATCACCACCGACATGGCGGCCAACCAGATTGCCGCCTTCCACCCGGGAGCCATGAACGAGGCCCACCGCGCTCGCATCGATGCCTTCCCGGCATCCGAAGTCAGCTGGGGCATCGTTTCGCCCGATGGCAAGCAGGCCATGGTGGAACACGCCCAGCAGTTTGCCGACGCGAAGATCCCCTTCATCTTCGATCCGGGCCAGGGCATGCCCCTGTTCAGCGGCGACGAGCTGAAAACCATCGTGAAGCAGGCCACCGCGCTGACGCTGAACGACTACGAGTTCGGCATGCTGTGCAACAAGACCGGCTGGAGCGAAGCCGAAGCCGCCGAGGCCGCCGGCACGATGATCGTCACCTTGGGCGGTGACGGCTCGCGCCTCTACCAGGCAGGCCAGACCGAGACCATCAAGCCCACCCGCATCAGCCAGGCCGTGGACCCCACCGGCTGCGGTGACGCCTATCGCGGCGGACTGCTGTATGGTCTTTCGCAGGGTTGGGACTGGGTCAAGTCCGCACGCATGGGCAGCATCATGGGCGCCATCAAGATCGAGGCGGCCGGCCCGCAGAACCATCGCCCCTCGCGCGAAGACATCGCCGATCGTTTTGCCGCCGCCTACGGCAGCCGGCCCTGGTAATCAGAAACGGGCCGGCAGCATTCGCCGGCCCAGTGGCGGCTCAGTGGTGCCCCAGCAAAGCCAGCACCACAGTGGGGTCGAACAGCACCAGCACCACCTGGATCACCAGGAGCGCCACCAGCGGCGACAGATCGAACTGCCCCACCATCGGCAACACCCGCCGGAAGGGCTTCAGCAGCGGCGAGGTGAGTGCCGCCAGCGGCCAGGCCAGCGGCGCCTGCGGATTAATCAGCGACAGCACCGCCGAGGCAATGATCAGCAGCATGGCCAGGTACAGCGCCCAGCGGATCACCCACAGCACCCCCAGCAGCACCACGTAGGCCGAGTTGGACATTCCAGGCAGTCCCAGCAGCATGACGAACGCCAGCGACGTGACGAGGCCCAGCACCAGGGCCGCCACGATGCTGGGCCAGTCCAGCCGCCCGGAAGGCTTCAGCACCATGCCCAGCGGACGCACCAGCCACTGCGTGAGCGCATGGGCAAACCCCACCAGCGGATTG
>CALIXC010000101.1 GCA_938046755.1 uncultured Lautropia sp.
CCTGTTGGCCAGCGGTTGCCAGGCCAGCAGGCCATGGGCCAGCGCCCCGTGCGGGGCAACCCGGGGCGGCTGCGCTGAAGGGCTCTGGGGAAGGTCGACCGATCTGGCGGGCGAACCGTTGCTCAATGAGTCAGCGGATCGATTACCGCGCACCTCGGAGGAAAAATGAGAAGGGAGTTTCTGAAGACGCTGGGGGCAGGTGCCGCCACGTTCCTGATGGCCCAGCAGTTGCGGGCCGCCACGCCTGCGGGGCCCGCCCGCACCGACAAGGTCATCACGCCGATGGATTACGGTGCACGGGCCAACGGGCGCGATGACGACACGCTGGCGGTGATCCGCGCAGCCCAGGCGGCAGCACGGGAGCACGCCTGGCTGGTGTTTCCGGCCGGTGAATACGTCATCACGGACCAGGTGAGCTTCTCGGGCGCTATGGCCGGCGTGAAGGGCGATCAGGGCAACCTCATCCGGTTGCAGAGCAGCTCGAAACGGGCGGGCTTTCTGGTGCGGAAACTGGCTGATCGAGACCCGATCAAGAATCCTTTCCTGGTGTCCGGACTGTCCATCGAATGCCAGGTGACCTACAGGGACCAGGCGGCCGCGCTCTACCTGATCGACACCCAGGGTGTGCATGTGGTGGACAACCAGATCCGCCACGTGCAGGTGGGGCACGGCATCTACGTGCGGGGCATGAGCAACGGCGTCAACAGCACGCGCGCCGTGGCCTACAACGTGTTCCGCAACAATGTCATCGAGGTGGAGCCGCTGCCTGAGCACGACTGCTTCGGCATCGAGATCGAGGCTGAGCGGCTGCTGCCTGCGGGTGACAGTTCCCCGCGCGAGAGCTGGCTGCGGCGCTTCGTGCTGCCGGATGTGCCGGTGCCGGCGCACGACAACCTGCTGGAGGGCAACCGCATCAGCGGCGCCTACTACGGTATTTCCTTCCTGGGCGTGCGGCGCAGCCTGGTGCAGGACAACAAGCTGCAGGGCCAGATCCGCTGCATGTCGATCCAGCACCAGTCGCACTACAACGTCATCACCGGCAACGAGCTGACGGATTCGTTGTCTTCCTCCGTCCACCTGGCCTACGGCTCATCGTTCAATACGGTCAGCTACAACCGCATCCGCAACAACCGGGCACGGGGCGAGGGGCTGCTGCAGGCCTATGTGGGGGCGTCGAAGAACGACTTCTACATGAACGATGTGGAAGTGGGCAGCGAGGGGCTGCCCAAGTACATGATCTATTGTGCGGTGGTGGCCAACGAGAATTCCTTCTGGGGCAACCGGCTGGTCGGGCCGGCAGCCCGTGGCTACATTGCGGTGGAATCGGCCTTCAACAGCAAGCTGCGGCGCAAGAGTCACCGGGGCTATGGATTGCGCGGGGCCGATGACCATTTCACCAATCGTGGCATGTACGGTGTGCGCATTGTGGGTAACGAGATCCGGGCTACTTCGATGAACGTGCCGGTGTACGTGCTGGCCCAGGTGGGCGACGACCGGGGACAGTATCCGCTGCTGATGTGCGAGCTGTCCGGCAATCAGGTGCAATGGACGGGCCGGGGGCCGCTGCTGGAGCTGTCGGAAAGCCAGGTGGGGTCGCTGCGGCAGATCAAGCTGGTGGGCAACGAGTTTGCGCCGGTGCCGCGCCGCGACCAGCTGGTGCTGCCCCGGGGGGGCAAGCACTTCAGCGAGCTGGTGGACCGCGCCATCATCCCGCAGATCGAAGGGATCTGAACGGCCCCAGGATGGGGGAGCCGGGGCTGCGTGCGTGCCCCGGTGTGCAGCATCAGGTCGCAGCAGGGGCTCGCGTGGCTGCCGGCCGGCGCGAGACCCAGGCCAGTGCCACGGCGTCGAAGATGGCGCGTGCCACCCAGCAGATGGCGGCGCCCTGCAGGCCGAAGAAGCGGGCCGACAGGTACAGGGCCGGAATGTAGACGGCCAGTTCAATGAGCTGGATGGTAGCGCAGGCGCGCACGCGGCTCTGGGCGTGCAGGTACGACGTGTAGATGACCGAGACGGTGTAGAAGAAGGCGCCCAGGCAGATGATGCGGCCCAGCGTGGCGGACTCCGGCCCTACCTTGTCGCCCATCCAGAATTGCAGGATGACAGGGAAGGCCAGATACAGCACGATGTACATGGCGGCCGAGATGAGCAGCAGCCGGTTACGCCACATGACGAAGATGCGATGGCCTTCGCCGGCATCGTGCTGCAGGCGTGCGGTGAGCATCGGGAACATCACGTTGGTGATGGCCGAGGCGATCATGGTGCTCTGCAGGATGATCTCGTTGGGGATGTAGTAGGCGGTGACGGCCGCCGCCGAGATGGCCGAGGCGATGATGAAACGATCGGACTGCATCAGCAGTGGATGGGCGATGTTGCTGACCGTCATCCATTTGCCGAAGCGGTTGAGCTGCACGCGGATGCTGCGTCGCTGCGCTGGCGTGCTGGCCTGGACGGCCTGGCTGCCCAGGCGGGTCCGCAGGGCGTGCATCTTCTTGCGCACGTTGAAATACAGCATGAACAGCCCGGCGGCGCGGCCGACCAGGATGGAGGCCACCAGCGGCACCAGCGACTGGCTGCAGAGCGACACCAGCATGGGCGCGACGAAGTTGGCCACGCCCAGGTACATGCGCACGATGCTGGGGATGCGGAAATCCTCGAAGGCTTCGATGATGCCGCGATAGAGCGCGCTGAGCACCTGCACCGGCAGCGTGAAGATGAGGATGATGGTGGCGATCTTCAGTTCCTGCGCGCCGATGTTTCGGTAGGTGATGAGGCTTTCCACGTCGAAGCCCACTGCCACCAGGAACAGCACCACGCCGATGGCGCTGTAGGTGATGGACAGGCGCCAGGCAACATCGATGGCGGGCGGGATCTGGGCCAGCGCCCCCTTGCCGCGCAGGGCAGACACGTACTGGGTGGTGGCCCGGCCGATGCCGAGGTCCAGGACCGAAGCGTAGCTGAGCAGCGTCCAGGCCAGGGCGATCATCCCGAAGCGCTCGTTGTCGATGCGCGAGAGCAGCAGCGGAATGAAGAAGAAGGCGGCAAGCGGCGTGGAGAAGAGGCCGGCGAGCGACCACAGGATCTTGGATCGGTACATGCTTGTCTGTCGAAAGCGGCCGGAGGGTCAGGCGGTGCGGGCTGCAGCAGGGCCAGCGGCCTGCTGCAGCAGCTGCACCAGCTGCGGACCTACGGCAGCGATGCTGTAGGTGCTCTCGGCAGCCTTGCGGCCTGCGACACCCATTCGCGAACGCAGCTCCGGCGAGGCGGCCAGTGCCTCGATGGACTGCGCCCATTCCTCGGGACCGCTGACCAGGAAGCCGTGGGTGCCGGGCTGCACGATGTCGATGTTCATCCCCACCCGGCTTCCGATGACCGGCAGGCCGGCTGCCATGTACTGGATGAGCTTGAAGCCGCACTTGCCTTGTTCCCAGGGGGTGTCTTCCAGCGGCATGATGCCCAGATGGGACTGGTTGAGTTCCTTGGCCTCGGTGTCGCTGGCCCAGGGGATGTGCACGCTCTGAACGCCGGGCCACTGGCGTGCCTCGGCGCCAATGACGCGCAGCTCCAGCGGGTAGCGGCTGGAGAGCTGCTCCAGAACCGGGCGGATGATCTCCAGATACTTGGAGGTGGTGGGCGAGCCGATCCAGACGATGCGCAGCGGATGGTCGGCTGAGATGACCGGTTGCTGCGGCGCCGGCAGGGCGCGGTACTTCTCGAAGTCGATGGTGCTGGGTAGGATCTCGACCCAGGGAGCACCGGCATTGCGCGCACGCGCCGCCAGATAGCCGTTGCCGCACATCACGAGGCGTGCGCCCGCCATCAGGCGGTCGATCTTGTGCCCCAGCAGGCGCCGCACCAAGGGATTTCCGGACTGGTCGTAGTTGTGGAAGATGGCGTCATCGAAGTCCAGCACGTAGGGTACGCCATTGTCCAGCAGCCATTTTTCCAGCCCGAAGGGCAGGTAGGGCAGCAGCTCCTTCTCGATCCAGAGCAGGTCGAAGCGCCCGCTGCCGGTGATGGAGGGCATCTTCAGGATGCGCCGGGCAAGCAGTTGCAGGCGCTGCAGGTTGATGCTCTGCCCGCCATACATGCGTTTCAGGTAGTCGTTGTCGAACAGTGGGAAGTGTCCGGTCTCAATGCCGGCCTGATGCAGCACGGGCAGGTACTGAAGGGTCCTGACGCGGGAGGAAGCTCCCTGGGTGTCGTAGCGGGTCAGCAGCGCGATTCTGGGCATGGGAAGCGTGGTTGTTCCGGCCTGGCGGTCCGCGCAGAGGAAGTGCGGCACGGGGTGACGCGAAGCGACGCCGGAGGAACCGGGAGAGAAAGATAGATGTGTCGGTTCTTTTGTCGTAAAAGCATACCCTACGGATGTGGAGGGGCGACGACATGATGTATAAGATCTGTTACCTGGAATGGCGATATTGAAATGTCAGGTTGCATATGTGTCGCCCCATGAAAAGCGCCCCATAAGGGGCGCTTTTCATGGGGCGCATGGCAGCGTGATGCAGCTTGCCATGCTCCGGGAGCGGGGCGGTGGCCTTGCGGGAAGGTCGCCGCCCGTGCGGGCCGAAAGATCAGCCCTGGTGGCCTTCGCCGTAGAAACCCTGGCCGTAGGTCTCGCCGTAGGTGTTGTACTCGCCATAGTAGCGGCCGGCCTTCTCGAAGTCATGGTTGTTAAGGATGACACCGAGAATGCGGACGTTGGCAGCGGCGATGCGCTCCAGACCACGGCGGGCCATGGGAATGAGCGTGGAGTTGGCCTTGACCACGTAGATGAGGCCCGTGGCGTTGGCACCGATGGGCAGGGCGTCGGACACCATCTCCAATGGCGGGGTGTCGATGACGATCAGCTCGAAGTGCTCTTTCAGCTGCTCCAGCACGTCGGTGAAGCGCGGGCTCATCACCAGGTCATGCGCATTGCGGGCTCGGGTGCCAGCCACCAGCACCGAGATGTCCAGGTCGTTGAGCGGCAGCACGCAGTTTTCGATGGGCTCGCCATGGAACAGGTCGCTCAGGCCCTTGGTGTTCTCGGGGATGTTGAGCATGCGGCGCAGGGCGGGCTTGCGCATGTCGCAGTCGATCAGCAGGGTGCGCTTGGTGCGGCCCTGCTCGATGGCGAAGCTGGATGCCATCGTGGACTTGCCTTCACCCGGCAGGGTGGAGGTGAAGGCCACCACCGGCCGCTCGACGTTCATGAGGGACAGGCGCACGCCGGTCAGGGCAGAGCGCACTGACTCGGAGAACAGCGACTGGGGCTGCAGGTGCTGCAGCATGGGCAGCTGCTTGGCTTCTTCGCCGGTCAGCTTGGGCACGGCCACCAGTAGCGGGGCGCCCAGTTTTTCTTGGACTTCGTCGCTGGAGCGGATGACGGCGTTCTTCTGCTCGCGGCTGATGGCCAGCATGGCGCCCAGCAGCGTGCCGATGAGCGCGGCCAGCAGGATGAGCTGCGGCTTGGGCGGCTTGGCGGCCAGCAGCGGCGGCACGGCCGGGTCGACCACGCGGGCGATCGGGTTCTGGAAGTCGGCCGTGGCGTCGGTTTCCTTCACTTTGGCCAGGAAGGTCTGGTAGATCTGCTGGTTAGAGGCCACTTCACGCTGCAGCACGTTCAGCTTGCCTTCCTTGCGGTTGATCTCCTGGATGTTGCCCTTGGAGGAGGCTACTTCCTGTTCCAGTGCACGCTCGGTCTCGCGAGCTACTTCATAGGCCTTGGAGATGCTGGAGATGACGGCCTCGGACTGCTTGCGCAGGCTGCTGCGGGCCAGGTCCAGCTCGCTCTGGGCCTGCTTGTAGGCCGGGTGCGAGGCGCCCATCGAGCCGGCCACCTCGGCCATGCGCTTCTCGGCGTTGGCTTCGGCTGCACGGGCGGCCACCACGGCCGGGTTGTTGAAGACCTCGGGTACTTCGTAGCGGTTGCGGGCACCGCGCTGAACCTGGTGATAGACCTGTTCGAGACGCTGGCGCTCGACGCGAGCCGCGATCAGGCGGTCGGAGGAGTTGTCGAGCTGACGCTCGTTGCCGCCCAGTGCCGAGGTGGGCGTAGCCACCAGACCGATTTCTTCACGATAGGCCTGCAGGTTGGCCTCGGCGTTTTCCAGGTCGGTGCGCAGCTGGTTCAGCCGGTCGTTCAGCCAGCGGCTGGCGGTCTGCTGCATGTCGAAGCGCGCGTCCAGGTCGGCCGTGATGTAGGACTCGGCCGTCTGGTTGGCGATCTTGGCGGCCAGCACCGGGTCGGGCGACTCGAAGCGGATCTCGACCAGCTGGCTGTTCTTGATGGGAGAGATGTCCAGGCCCGCCTTGTAGCGGATGAGCACCTGTTCTTCCAGGGCTTCCTGAGACAGTTCCTTCACGTTGCCCTCGGCGGCCTGTTCCTGACCTTCGGGGGTGAGTTCGGGGTTGAAGTAGGGGTTGTTCTCGAGGCCCAGCGCCTTGATGACGCGGATGCCCACTTCACGCGAACGCATGAATTCGGCCTGCGTCTGGAAGAACTCGCGGCTGCCGGCGGGTACGCCATAGATCTCTTCCAGAGGCACCACGCTGCGCTTGTTGTTCTCGATGAGGATGGTGGCGCTGGCCTGATAGATGGGCGTCATCAGGTTGACGGCCACGGTGGCCAGCACCGTGACGAAGGCCGCGGTGCCGAGCACCAGCCATTTGCGTTCCCGGACGATGCTCAGGTAGGTGCCGAAGGTGGGCGCCGCGCTGCGGACGAGAGCGGTTCCGGGCCGTTGCACGACCCCGACCGGATCGGCCATGGGCAGGTCGTCGTCAACGGGAAACGGATTGGACATGTTCATGATGGAAGGTTGCCGCGGTTCGATGGAGTATCGGAGGCAGGCCGCTGCGGGCGGGCTGCGGGCTGTTGTCTGGGGGTTGGCAGGGGCACCGGGTGGATGTGAGGTCCGTGGTGGGGCTCTTCCGGATGCCTGCGCAGGGCAGGCAGGGCCCCCGACAGGAGGGCGCCGGCCACGAGGGCCGGCCCGGTAGACGGGCAGCATAGGCGCAAGCCCCCGTTTCTGCCAGCATGGAATTATGCCGTCATTGACAAAAGTCTGTCGAAGATTGGCTTTGTTGGCGGGGTTATACAGCCGGGCCGTGACATGGGCCACACGGTGCAACCGGGTGCTTTCCGCAAGGCGATGTCTGCCGGGCGCTCATCTCAGGGGCGCAGGCGGCCGAAGTGGAAGGTTTTCTGTCGTTTTCTTGGCCATTGCCACTATTTGAAACGTATATGTAACCGGAGCGCGTGGATGGTTGGCGCTTTTGAAAGAACCTATGTAACCTGCCGACACATGGCCACGTGGAGGCAGCGTGCATCATGTCATGTAAAGATTCCACGGCAATCAGGCGGCTGTTGGGGGCTATTGCATGGTGTTTTCGTTAGCGGTTGACTATGGTGTGATGCTCATCACCTTGGCTGTTGGGTGATCTGTGCGTTTCTTGGTCCCTGGCATGACGCGAACTGGCTATGCTTGGTTTTTCCGCGAGGTTGAGCGGATGGTTTCCGACGGCGGGGATGGGGAGGTCTCCACCGGCCGCCACCGCTGTCGAGGACTGTCGAGGGCTGTTGAGGACTGCCCTGACTGATTGCTGCGAATCGCTGGTCAAAGCGGGGAACCTGTGTCAAGATGAGCCCGTCCGCGGTCGGACGGCTGACCGCGGCACGTGTCAATGCGGACACGCATCGGCACCTTTCACGACGGATCGTCCGGCACGTA
>CALIXC010000102.1 GCA_938046755.1 uncultured Lautropia sp.
CTGCCGCTCGTCCGGTAGCCGGCGGGGCTGCCGGTTTGGGATTGACCAAAGCGGTGGTATCATCCACCCGACTGTGGGGACGTAGCTCAGCTGGGAGAGCGCGGCGTTCGCAATGCCGAGGTCGGGAGTTCGATCCTCCTCGTCTCCACCATCCCATTCCAAAGGGCCGGCTTCATGCCGGCCCTTTTTCGTTTGGTGCGCCCAGCATGGGCGCACGCCTGCGGATACAAGGCACTGCCCGGCAGGGCGAGCGGGCCAGTGACCGCAAAGCTCGCAGTTCGTGCAGCAGCTGCGCAGCCACCTGCCGGGCTGGAAGAGCGACTACCGGTTGGCACAGACGCCGCGGGTCTGGTAGGAGCTGGGCCTTCCCCGACTCTGCTGAGCTCAACTTCTTGAACCGCCCGGTGTGGACCCACATGCCGGGTGGTGTGGCAGGGGTACAGCCTCGGGGCTGCCCCCTATGCCGATCAGGGCTGTTGTGATGACAGGAAGGCCGGAAGCGCAACCCACTGGCGTACGAGTCCGGTGGTCGTTTAACCTGATCGTCAGGCAGCGCAGTGACAACAGATTGAATCGCGAGTTCCTCTTGGAAGGGACGTGAGCAGCGTGCTCTTGCTGACATCCAGCGGTCTGGATTCGGGCGGATGTCATGGACGTGCGGGCGGCCGATGCTAGGCCATGGTCGACCAACCGGATCCGGTAGGTACTGCGCCCGACCGGCCACAATCTGCTCTCCTACAATAGCTCCTTCCTTGATTTGTATCCGATTCCTGTCTTTCTATCATGACAACTGTTTCAGAGGACTCTGCGCCTATGTCTGCTGCTTCTGTTGTTTCGAGCACAACTTCTGCTGCGACGGCCGCGGCCGACATTTCTTCCTGGTCGCCCGAGAGCTGGCGCACGCATCCGGCCCGACAGATGCCGACCTATCCGGACCAGGGCCGGCTGGATGCAGTGTGCGCGCAGCTGCGCGCCTTTCCGCCACTGATCTTTGCGGGTGAGGTGCAGGCGTTGCGGGCGCAGCTGGCCGAGGTGGCGGCGGGGCGAGCCTTCCTGCTGCAGGGAGGTGACTGTGCCGAGAGCTTCGACATGCTGGATGGCGAGGCGGCGCGTGAGACCTTCCGGGTACTGCTGCAGATGTCGGTGGTGCTGACGTATGCGGCGGCACAGGCGGTGGTGAAGGTGGGGCGCATTGCGGGGCAGTATGCCAAGCCGCGTTCGGCCGATACCGAGACGCGGGACGGGGTGACACTGCCCAGCTATCGCGGCGACATCGTCAATGGCGGAGAGTTCACTGAGGTGGACCGGGTGCCGCAGCCCGAGCGGCTACTGCGCGCGTATTCGGCCAGTGCGGCGACGCTGAATCTGTTGCGGGCGTTGGCTAGCGGCGGCTTTGCCGACCTGCACCAGCTGCACGCCTGGACGGCGGATTTCGTGCGGGAGAGCCCGCAGGGGCAGCGCTATCAGGAGCTGGCCGACCGGATCGGTGAGGCATTGGCCTTCATGCGGGCCTGTGGGATCTCCGACGAGGCCGACTCGTCGCTGAATCGGGTGAATTTCTACACGTCGCACGAGGCATTGCTGCTGCCGTATGAAGAGGCACTGACGCGGCTGGGCGAGGGGCCGCATCAGGGGCGCTGGTTCGGGGCCTCGGCTCACATGCTGTGGCTGGGCGAGCGCACGCGCCAGCTGGATGGGGCACATATCGAATACCTGCGCGGCATTCACAACCCCATTGGCGTGAAGGTGGGCCCCACGGCCGCTCCCGATGAAGTGCTGGGGCTGATGCAGGCGCTGGATCCGAACCAGGAGCCAGGCCGGCTGGTGCTGATCACGCGCATGGGGGCTGGCAAGCTGCCGAAGCACCTGCCGGCGCTGGTGCGGGCGGTGAAGGCCAGCGGTCGTCCGGTGATCTGGAGTTGCGACCCGATGCATGGCAATACCGTGACCAGCTCCAACGGGCTGAAGACGCGCGACTTCGGCAACGTGGTGCAAGAGGTGCGCGAGTTCTTCGGGGTGCACGAAGCCGAAGGCACGATGGCCGGTGGCCTGCACGTGGAGCTGACCGGCCAGGACGTGACCGAGTGCCGGGGCGGCGGGCAGAACCTGACGGACGAGAGCCTGCAGGAGCGCTACACCAGCGCCTGCGATCCGCGGCTCAATGGTTCGCAGAGCCTGGAGCTGGCTTTCCTGGTGGCGGATTTGCTGAAGGCGCAGCGGCGCTGAGGCGCACATCTTTCCCCGGTAATGGCGGCCAGGATGATAGGGGCTGCCGTCGTTGACACCCTGTACGCCCCTGCTTTCTGGGCACGTCCGATTGTCGGGGCAGCCGGCCAGCGCGATCATGGTGTGGGTGGCGTGGCCGGGCCGATCGGTATCATCCGGGCGGTGGCAGCCCTGTTGTGCAGCTGCCTGATGATGGACGTGTCCGATGAAAGAGCTGTTCGATGCCATTCTGTTCGCCGTGGGCGTGACCCTGCCCAGCGTGCTGTTGCTGGGCTTTGGCGTGGTGATGCGCCGCACGGGGCAGGTGGATGCGGCTTTTGCGGCGAAAGCGTCCCGGCTGGTCTTCAACTACGGGTTGCCGTGTCTGCTGTTCCACGAGCTGATGAGCAGCGAGATCCGTTACGGCGAGGAAGCCGTCATGCTGGCCGCGGGCGTCAGTACGACGCTGCTGCTGTATCTGGGGGCGGAGCTGTATGCATGGCGTTGCGTGCC
>CALIXC010000103.1 GCA_938046755.1 uncultured Lautropia sp.
CAGTTTGCCGAGAATCCGCTGCTGGTGGAAGAGCTGCTGGGCATGGTCAGCCATGCTGTCGAACATGGCTATTTCGATGCGTCGCTGGACCTGGAATGGAGCCGGAAGGTGAACCCGGACATGCTCGACTGGGAGGACTTTCTGCGCCGCACCGGGTGGTGCGGGCAGCAGATGTCATTCGGGGCCTAGGCGATCCTCGTCCTGGTCGATCCTCGTTCGGGACTTTGGCTATCGAGCGATGCCGAGCTGTAGGCCGGCTACGTACCCACGGAATGGATGCGGCGTACCTGTTCGAGGCATGAAAAAAGCCGGTACAGGCATGAACCTGTGCCGGCCTGTCTGCCGGAGGCTGAGAGGGTGGCCGTCAGCCTGCCGTCTTGCCGGCCCGGGTGTGGTTCACAGGGGCAGGCAGGGCCTTGGGCGATGCCTTGGTGCCTTTCTTGCTCTTGCGCATGGAGCCCGGTACAGTCTGAAGGCCGCCGCGAAGGGCGTTGAGCAGGATGGCGATGGTGCTGCCATTGTGCAGGACCGAGGTAGCGATGGGGCTGAGCTTGCCGGTGGCGGCACCGGCCAGGATGGCAGTGTTGGCGCCGACGATGAGCTTGAAGTTGGTGTCGATCTGCTTCATCGTGCGGTTGGCAATGGCCTTGGCATCGGCTACGCGGGCGATGTCGTCTTCCAGCAGCGCGATGTCGGAAGTCAGACGTGCCAGGTCGGCGCCCCGCTGCATGGCGATGCCGACGTGCGCGCCGGCCAGAGCCGGGGCATCGTTCATGCCGTCGCCCACGAAGGCGATCTTCGCACCGCTTTCGGTCAGCTCGTGCAGGATGCGGGCCTTGTCCTCGGGCATCAGCTGGGCGTGGTAGGCGTCCAGGCCCAGTTCACGGGCCAGCTCGGCGGCACGGACTTCATGGTCGCCCGTCAGCATCAGGATGCGCTTGACGCCGAGGGTGCGCAGGCGCTTGAGCGTCTGGGCCGTATTGGCGCGCAGGCTGTCCTTCAGGGCGATGATGCCCAGCAGCCGGCCACCCAGGCCGATGTAGAGCGGGGTCTTTCCTTCAGCCTGCAGACGCTCGATGTCCTCCTCGTGGGCACCCATGTCGATGGACTCGTGCTCTTCGAGGAAGTGGCGCGAGCCGACCACGACGCGCTCGCCCCGGATGACGCTGGCCACGCCGTGGGCGGCAATGAAGTCGACTTCCTCGTGCGGGAAGTGGCGGTTGCTGTGCCGGCGGGCGGCCTCGACCACCGCATGGGCCAGCGGGTGGAAGTAGTGCTCTTCCACCGAGGCCGCCAGGTCGAGCACGTCGGTGGGATCGAACTCGGGGTCGAAGGCCAGTACGTCGGTAACGACCAGGGTGCCCGTGGTGAGGGTACCGGTCTTGTCGAAGACGAAGGTGTCGGCCTGGGACAGGCGCTCCAGTGCGTCGCCGCCCTTGAACAGCACGCCGTCGCGGCCGGCGGTGTACATGGCGGACTTGAAGGCGACCGGGGTGGAGAGCTTGAGCGCGCAGGCGTAGTCGGCCTGCAGCACGGCGGCAGCCCGCTTCCAGTTGCGTGACACCAGCCAGGTGCTGCCGGCCAGACCCAGGATCCAGGGCACCAGCTTGTCGGCCAGACGGTCAGCGGTGAGCTGGGTGCCGCTCTTGACCTGCAGGGCGTGCTGGACGTAGTTGGCGATGCGGGCGCTGGCCGTGCCGGTGCCGACGTGCTCGGCGTAGATGCGGATGCGGCCTTCCTCGATGACGGTGCCGCAGAGCACGTTGTCACCCCGCTGGCGCAGGGCCGGCACGCTCTCGCCGGTCATGCTGGCCTCGTTGACGGTGGCCTCGCCACTTAGCACGGTGCCGTCAACCGGGATGACGGCGCCCGCTGCACAGATGACGGTATCGCCGACCACCACCTGGGCGGCGTCGATCTGCACCTCCTCGCCGTCGCGCTCGACCCAGACCGTGTCGGCATCGGGGTGCAGCAGGTGCTTGAGCAGGTCGTCGGAGCGGCGGGCGATGGACTCTTCCAGGTACTCGCCCAGCGCCAGCATGAAGAGCGTGGCGTTGGCCGCCATCTGGTCGCCGCTGGCGGTGGAAATGGCCACCGCCATCGCTTCCAGCACGTGGTTGTTGAGGCCTTCCTTGAGCAGATCCTCGATGGCGTCCTTGTACAGCGGCAGCGAGACGGCCAGCGTGGCCGGTTTTGCCAGCGGCTGGGGCACCTTGTTGGTGGTCAGCAGCAGCAACGCGCTGGCCAGCAGGTCACCGCCGGTGGACAGCACGTTCTCGCCGGCCTTGCGCTTTTCGCGGCTGGCGGCCTGGATGGCGGCGCCGCTGGCACCGGTGCAGATCGAGGCCGGAATGTGCGAGAGCACGCGCTGCAGCCTGGGGATGCTGGTCTTCTTGCCATCGAACTGGATGGCAATGGAACGTGCAACCGGATTCAGGCGCACGCCGGTGACACCGGGCTGATCACGTACCACGCGCTCCAGTGCCTGCGGGGCCAGCTTGGCGCAGCCCTTGGGCAGCGTGTAGCGATAGCGGACGCGGCCGTGTGACTGGTGGGCCACATCAAGCGTCTCGAACAGCAGGGGGGCTGCAGCGTTGGAGGAAGAAGGACGCCCTTTGGCGTCCGGCTGTTGTTCCAGGGGCATGACGTGCAATGAGTGCGTGGATGGCAAGGCGTGTGGTAGGGTCTGAAAGACCGGCTGGATCGGTGCTTCCGGCAGGTCATGGCACCGGCTGCCCTGGGGGCAGGCCGGGCCTGACCGGGATCAGTCCTCGGCGTTTTCCTGCTCGGCCGCAACTTCGGCCTTCAGGTCGGCGATCTGCTCCTTGAACTCCTCGACGCTGCCGGCAACACCGGCGTAGAGCTTCATGCCCATGCGGATGAGCTTGGCGCGCTTCTCGGGATCACCCAGCACGTAGGCGGCAGCGCCACCCAGCAGCAGACCCAGGATGAACTGCTCGGTCTGACGGTTGCCGCCGAACAGGCCCGACAGGCCCAGGCTTTGCCAGGCGCTGTGACCGCTGGCCTGAGCGGCATTGGGGAAGGCGCCGTTGAAATTGGCGTTGGGCATGTTGCCGTTCTGCGGGAAGCCGTTGAAGCCTTGGGCATTGAAACTTTGGGCATTGAAACCTTGGCCGTTGAAACCCTGGGCATTGAAATACGGGCCATTGAAGCCCTGACCGCTGAAGCCTTGCGGGTTGAAGGCATTGCCGTAGGCAGCCTGGTTGAAGCCGGCATTGCCGTAGCCATTGTCGAAGCCCTGGTTGGGGTAAGCCTGGGCGTCGTTGGAATCCTGGTCCTGGCTGTTGTTGTTCCAGGTATTGAATTGATTGCTGCGGTTCGGGTACTTCTGCTTTTTCTTGGCCATTTCAGTTCTCCGTCATGGGCAAAGCGAGTGTTCGGGGGCGGGAGTGGCCCGTGGCCCGAGTGTGGGGGCCTGTGGGCGGATCCAGGAAATCGTGTAGGCGCGGCGAGATCAGGCGTCGTCGCGTGGGGTATGTGCC
>CALIXC010000104.1 GCA_938046755.1 uncultured Lautropia sp.
GCCCCGCGCCTGACGGGTCAGCCTGCCGACAGCCAGCCCGGCACCGTGTCCGGTGCCGCGCATGGCAGTGCACTCATCACCCCCATTTCCTGGATGTACATCCGGATGATGGGCTCGGCCGGCATCCGCCAGGCCACGGTCATGGCCATCCTCAACGCCAACTACATCGCCCGTCGCCTGAAAGGACACTATGAAGTGCTCTACACCGGCGAGCATGGCCGCGTGGCGCACGAGTGCATCCTGGACCTGCGCCACTTCAAGGGCCAGTACGGCGTCAGCGCCGAGGACGTGGCCAAGCGGCTGATGGACTATGGCTTCCATGCCCCCACCCTCTCCTTCCCGGTGCCCGACACGCTCATGGTCGAGCCCACCGAATCCGAGAGCAAGGCCGAACTGGACCGCTTCTGCGACGCGATGATCCGCATCCGCGAGGAAATCGCCGAGATCGCCGCCGGCACCTGGCCGGCCGACGACAACCCGCTGAAGAACGCGCCGCACACAGCCACCGAGGTGGCTGGCGACTGGTCGCACCCCTACAGCCGCGAGCAGGCTGTCTTCCCGCTGCCCTGGCTGAAGGCGGCCAAGGTCTGGCCGACCGTCAAGCGCATCGACAATGCCGCCGGCGACCGCAACCCGGTCTGCACCTGCCCGCCCCTGTCGGACTATTCGCAAGGAGAGCACCATGGCTGAAGCCCTGAAACACGTTGCCCTGGACGGTCTGCACCGCGAGCTGGGCGCCCGCATGGGCGGCTTTGCCGGCTACGACATGCCCATCCAGTACAGCGGCCTGAAGGCCGAGCATCTGGCCACCCGCGCCTCGTGCGGGCTCTTCGATGTCTCGCACATGGGTCAGCTGCTGGTACGCCCGCGCGATGGCCGCATCGAGACGCTGCACGCCCAGCTGGAAGCCTGCCTGCCGCTGGACTTCTCCGACTGGCCCGAGGGTGCGCAGCGCTACTCGCTGCTGCTGAACGAACGCGGCGGCATCGAGGACGACCTGATGCTCGTCAACCTGGGCAGCGAGGTGCGCATCATCGTCAACGCCGGCAACCGCGATCACGATTTCCACCTGCTCACCACCCGGTGCCCGGAGCTGGAATTCACCTGGATCGACGCCGCACTGATCGCCCTGCAGGGCCCGCAGGCCGAGGCCGTGCTGGCCACGCTGGACCCGCGCACCCGCTCGCCGCGCTTCATGGAATCCGTGTCGCTGGAGCTGCTGGGCGTGCCCTGCTTCGCCACCCGCTCGGGCTACACCGGCGAGGACGGCTACGAGATCTCCATCCCCACCGCCGAGGCCGAGCCGCTGGTGCGCCATCTGCTGGCTGACCCGCGCGTGACCCCGGCCGGCCTGGGGGCACGTGACACCCTGCGGCTGGAAGCCGGCCTGCCCCTGCACGGCAGCGACATCGGCCCCGACACCACCCCGGTGGAAGCGGTGCTGGGCTTTGCCATCGCCAAAAGCCGCCGGGTGGATGGCGCGCGGTTCGCGGGCTTTCCGGGCGCCGAAGTGGTGCTGGGCCAGCTGGAACACGGGGCTCCGCGCCGGCAGACGGCCCTGGTGGCCGACAGCAACGTGCCGGTGCGCGCCCATTCCGTCATCGTCGACGAACAGGGCGACGCCGTGGGCGAGGTGACCAGCGGCACCGTCTCGCCCACGCTGGGCAAGCCCATCATGCTGGCCTATCTGCCGCCGGCTCTCTCCCGCGACGACAGCCCGTTGCAGGCCAAGGTGCGCGACCGGCTCATCCCGCTTCAGCGCGTGAAGCTGCCGTTCGTGGAGAAGCGCTACAAGCGCTGAAGTCGGCCAAGGGCCTTCCCGCCGACATCTGACAACGGCATCTGACGGCCATCTCCGACAACGCCGCCTCCTGGCCTCTTCCCGCCACGAGGCGGCGTCGCTGCATCTGACAACCGCCAGGCTGCCGCTCGCCGTTGCACGCGCACCACGTCCAGCGCCCCACTGGCCCGCCCTCGCCGCCTTCCGCCACCGGCATGAGGCCATGCACCTCATACCGACGCATACTTGCGGGTTGCAACCCCGCCAGGGCGCAGGTGGCCGGCTGCTCCAGCATGGCCCCTGAACGCGCCCATACCCAGGCGGGGTGACACGCTCCTCCGCCGTTCATGAATACCCCCTCCTCCTCCTCCGAACCGGCTGCCCAGGGCAGCTGGCTGGCCGTCGTCGCACTGGCGCTGGCCGCCTTCATCTTCAACACCACTGAATTCGCCCCCGTCGGGCTTCTGTCGATGATCGGACAGAGCTTTGCCATGCGCACCGAGGACGTGGGGCTGATGCTGACCATCTACGCCTGGGTCGTGGCACTGGGCTCATTGCCGCTGATGCTGGCCACCGGCAAGATGGATCGCCGGCGCCTGCTCATCGGCGTCTTCCTGGTGTTCATCGTCAGCCATGGCGTCTCGGCCGTGGCCTCCCAGTACTGGGTGCTGATGGCCAGCCGCCTGGGCATTGCCGCCTCGCACGCCATCTTCTGGTCCATCACGCCGTCGCTGGCCGTGCGCATGGCGCCCCGGAACCGCGCCAGCCAGGGGCTGGGGCTGCTGTCCACCGGCTCGTCGCTGGCCATGGTGCTGGGCATTCCGCTGGGCCGCGCCGTCGGCGAGATCATGGGCTGGCGCGCCACCTTCGGCCTGATCGGCCTGGCGGCCGCGGTGGTGATGGTCGTGCTGATCCGCCTGCTGCCTGCCCTGCCCAGCCAGAACAGCGGCTCGCTCTCCAGCCTGCCGGTCCTGCTTCGGCGTCCGGCCCTGGTCAGCATCTACATCCTGATCGTGGTGGGCGTGACGGCACACTTCACCGCCTACAGCTACCTGGAACCCTTCCTGCAGCACGTGGCCGGCCTGCAGGGGCAGGCCATCACCCTGGTCCTGCTGGTGTTCGGCGGCTCCGGCCTGATCGGCAGTGTCCTGTTCGGCTGGCGCGGCAGCCGCAACCCGGCCATCTTCCTGCTGGGGTCGCTGCTGTTCATGGGCATCTCGCTGCTGACGCTGGAGCCGCTGGCCCACCACGCCGGCTGGCTGCTGGGCATGCTGGTGGCCTGGGGCACCATGATGATGTGCTTCTCGCTGTCCATGCAGGCGCGCGTGCTGGCGCTGGCGTCTGACGCCACCGACGTGGCCATGGCCCTGTTCTCGGGGCTCTTCAACCTGGGCATCGGCGGCGGCGCCCTGCTGGGCAACCAGGTCGCCATCCACTGGGGACTGGACCATCTGGGCCTGGTGGGCGGCGCCCTGGCGCTGGTCACGATGCTGGGGCTCATGCTGGCCATCGGCCGCTTCGGCCAGACCCTGCTGCGCGCCCCGGTGGGCGGTCAGGTGGCCGGGCACTGAAGCAGCACTGAAAGGCAGGGCACGCCTGGAACACCCGCACCGGGCGCGTTATCCTTGGAACAATCATCGATACCTGCGCCCATGCGCGCACAAGGAGGAACGCATGCCCTGCACGTCCGACTGCTGCAGTTCCAGCCAGCCCGGCCCACACACCACCGCCCGCTATCGCAAGGTGCTGTGGGCCGCACTGGCCATCAACTTCGGCATGTTCATCATCGAGATCGTGATGAGCGCCCGCTCGGGTTCGGTCTCGCTCATGTCGGATTCGCTGGACTTTCTGGGGGACGCCGGCAACTACCTGATCAGCCTGCTGGTGCTGTCCATGGCCCTGCACCACCGCGCCCGTGCCTCACTGCTGAAAGGCGCCACCATGGCCGCCTTCGGCGCCTGGGTGCTGCTCACCACCCTCTATCAGTTCTGGGCAGGCTCATTGCCCAACTATCACGAGATGAGCATCGTGGGGGTGCTGGCACTGCTGGCCAACGTCACGGCCGCGGCCCTGCTCTACACCTTCCGCGAAGGTGACAGCAACATGCGCGGCGTCTGGATCTGCTCGCGCAACGACGCCATCGGCAACCTGCTGGTGATTGCCGCGGCAGGCGGTGTGTATCTGACCGGCAGCAATCTGCCGGACCTGCTGGTCGCACTGGCCCTGTCCGGCCTGGCGCTCAAGGGAGCCAGCACCATCATCCGCCAGGCCCGCCAGGAGCTGCGGGCAACTGCCGACGCATCCGTGTCCTGACCCCGAGAGACACGAAGCTCAGACACGCCGGCCCTGCAAGCACTTCGGGGCGCAGATCCCCCAGAGGGCAAGGGGCGCCCACGACCCGGGCAACAGCCACACCAGCCCCCGTAGCCCCCCGGGAAGCCTGGGTGCAGCCCCAAAAGAAAAAGCGGCGCATCGCTGCGAGTCCTCGCAGTCGATGCGCCGCTTCCTCGGAGGAGTCCTGAAGGCCTCAGGCCGCCAGCACCTCCGGCAGTTCATGCCGAAGCATCTGCGGGTCTACCGTCAGCAGCTTCAGGTCCTTCTGCTGGGCCTGGGCCAGCAGCAGGCGGTCGAAGGGATCACGCTGAATGCGGCGGGAGAGGCGGAAGGCGCGCCACAGGGTGGCTGCGCGCAACGGCAACTCGATAAAGCCCTGCTCCTTCAGCTCCGTCACCACTTGGTGGGGATTCAGTTTCGCGTTCGAAGCGCCCATGCCTTCCTTCAGGGAAAGTTCCCAGATGCTGGCGGTGCTGTAGTAGCGCTCGTTTTGGGAGTTCTGCAAAAGGGCAATGGTCTCGGCCGACAGACGATCCGTGGCCCCGGTCAGCCAGGCTTTCATCACCTGGGTGTCCAACAACAATTTCATAGAGGAGTGCGATTTCCGGCTCGTGTCCGGTTGGAGGAGTGGGCACTGTAGAAGAAAAAAACCGCCCTTTCAATGCCATTGACACACTGCAACATGCTGGACCGATGAACCAACACGCCGTTCCGACAAGCGGACGCCAGTTCGGTCACGACTCCCCGGAAATCACGGGAAAAACGCCCTACCCGCCAGGCGTCCCGTTGAAGATCCGCATGAACAGCGGGTTTTCAGGGCATTCTTTACGGCATCCATGGACGCCGCGATCTGACACAGACTGGCACGAACGGTCTCTGCAATCCGGTCCCGACCGAACAACGATGCCAGAACGTTGCTCAATAACAACAGCAAAATCATGCGGGGGACAACACATCCGTCGGTAGCAGGGCAACACCCGAAAGGCTTGCCCGGGGACGTGCGGGCCCCGCAAACCGGCTTCTTCGCCCGCAAATCCGGGCGGCAGAAGCCGTCAGAGCCAAGGTTTCAGGCCCGAAAACGCCCTCCGTGCCTAGGCACGGATTCGTCATGCCGCCTGGCCTTCCTTCTGCTCGCCTCCCAGCACGTCCAACAGGTCGGCCAGCAGGCCCGACAGCTCACCCGCCATCAGCGTGAACTCAGCATCGAACACCTGCCGGGCATCGCCCTCGTCCAGACTCTCGCGCCCCTCGCGCACCACGTCCAGCGGATTGAGCCGCTTGATGGCGGCATTCTCGGTCAGCACGAAGGACACACGATCGCGCCAGGTCAGCGCCAGGCGCGTGCACTGCTTGCCTTCCTTCAGGTGGCGCTGCACCGTGTCGGCGTCCACCGGCTGGCGCACGTAGCGAACGGCCGCACGGCTTTCGCCCGTGTCGCGCAGCTCGCTGTCGTCGTCGATGGAGAACGGGCCGGGCACTTCGTTCTCGACCAGCCAGGTCGTCATGGCCTGAGCCGGCGAATGCACCAGCTTCAGCGGCGCCAGCGGCAGGTCGTCCACCGATTTCTTCAGCAGTCCGATGATCTCGTCGGCACGGGCCGGCGCCGTGGTGTCCACCACCACCCAACCCCCTTCCGGATCGATCCACACCCGGGTGTCCCGGAAGATGCTGAAGGCCTTGGGCAGCAGCTCTTCGGTCACGCGCTCCTTCAGCTCGCGCATCTGCTTGCGGCCGGGCTTGAAGCCCTGCTCTTCTTCCAGCGCCTGGGCGCGTGCGCGGGTGAACTGGTTGATGACCGAGGCCGGCAGCAGCTTCTTCTCGGCGCGCAGCGTCAGCAGCCAGTGGCGCCCCACCCGGTGGGCCAGCCCCTCGCCTTCCATAGCCGGCACCCAGCCCAGCGACTGCGCCTCCTGGGCCAGCCCCGGCGTGAAGGCCAGCCGCTGCAGCTGCTCTTCGACAGCGGCAGGATCCGGGTTCCAGGCGGCGGAAAGGCGATAGACCAGGGCGTTGCGGAAGAAGGCACTCATGCGGAATTCGGCACAAAGAAAATTCAGGGGCGCCTACTGTAACGCAACTGCCTGCCCGGAGAGAAACTCAGGGATCCTCTTAATAAGTCCCGCGAACCGGCGCGCCACGGAACGGGATGCAGGACAAGGCGACATTTGCTGTCAATAGTGGCGCTATTGACAGCAAATGGCAACGCAGTCATGCGCCCATTGCGGGGATGCGACGGCCGCGGGGACTTGTTCAGAGGATCCCTAGGGCTGATACTTGTACCCCATGCCATACACCGACTGGATCAGGTCGCTGTCGGGCAGGATGCGCCCCATCTTGCGGCGCAGATTCTTCACGTGCGTGTCGACCGTGCGGCCATTGACCACCCGGTGGTCTTCATACAGCCGCTCCAGTAGGTCTTCCCGGCTGAACACATGGCCGGGCATGGCGGCCAGCACCGACAGCAGCCGGAACTCCACCGGCGTGAGTTCCAGCGGGCTGCCCTCCAGCCACGCCGCGTGGCGCACCGTGTCGATCCACAGCCCGTCAGGCGGCGGCGACACGTCTGCGGGCTTTTCCAGCACGGCCTCGGCCACCGCGTTCTGCTGCGGCTTGACGGCGTCGGCCAGCGTGCGACGCAGCACCGCACGCACCCGCGCCACCATCTCGCGCGGGCTGAAAGGCTTGCAGATGTAGTCGTCGGCGCCCAGCTCCAGCCCCAGCAGCCGGTCAATCTCTTCCACGCGTGCCGTCATCATGATGATGGGCACCGACGAGAAGGTGCGGATCTCGCGACAGATGTCGATGCCGTCACGACCAGGCAGCATCAGGTCCAGCAGCACCAGATCCGGAGGGTTGGTGCGCACCGCGTTGACCACCAGTCGGCCATCAGCCAAGATCCCAGTCTGGAAGCCGGCAGCATCCAGGTATCGACAGACCAGGACGGCCAGCTTCGGCTCGTCCTCAACCACCAGCAGCTGCAGCGGCCGGCCGGGATTAGTCCAGAGATTCTGCTGCGTCATCCATTTCCCTCCGAAGAATGCTCGGGGGGCAGCTCGATCCGGACGCGCAGCCCACCCAGTGGCGACGGCTGCGCCATGATTCGGCCGCCATGCGCCTCGACGATGCCGCGACAAATGGCCAGCCCCAGCCCCGACCCGCCCGTGGCCCGGTTCCGCGACGCCTCGCGACGGTAGAAGCGGTCAAAGAGTCGCGGATAGTCTTCAGGCGGCATGCCGGGGCCGGAGTCGTCGAAATCGATGATCACGCCTGGGCTGCCCGCCTGACAGCCCACCTGCACGGTACCGCCCTGGTCCACGTAGCGTACGGCGTTTTCTAGAAGATTCTGGAAAACCTGACGCAATCGATTCGGGTCCCCCGAAACGAGCATTCTATCGATAACCCCGACCCTTTTCAGGGACAACCCACGGACTGCCAAGCGCTCCTGCCAACTCGACAGCGTAGCATCCAGCAGCTCCACCACATCCACTTGTTCCCAGTGATACGCCAGCGGTGCCACCTCCGTCATCGACAGCATGTGGATGTCGTCGACCAGCTTGGACAGAATGCCCACTTCACTCTGAAGGGATTGAACCACCCGCTGGTCCAGTGGCTGGAGCCCGTCCTCCACCGCCTCCAGCTCGCCGCGCATGATCGCCAGCGGCGTGCGCAGCTCGTGCGAGACGTCTGCCATGAAGGCGCGGCGCATGTTCTCATTGCTCTGCAACGTGCCGGCCAGCTTGTTGAACACCCGCGCCAGCTGCCCCAGCTCATCCTGCGAGGACACCGGCACGCGGATGTCGTACTGCCCCGCCGCCAGCGCCCGCGTGGCCGAGGCCAGCCGCCTTGCCGGCACCAGCATCACCCGCCCCAGCAGCCAGGCCACAACGGCCGCCAGCAGCACCGCCAGCCCCGCGATGTACCAGGCCGCACTCTCCTGACGGCGCTGAAAGGCCAGGTCGGCCGCATCCGTCACCTCGGTGAAGCGCTTGCTGCCCACCCAGCCGGCCACCACCCCATCCACCAG
>CALIXC010000105.1 GCA_938046755.1 uncultured Lautropia sp.
GCGAATCCACCAAGTAGCCTTCGGCTTTGCCCCACAGGCGCTCGGATGCGCAAATGCGTCCCAGCATCTCCAGCAGCCGGGGCCTCTCTCCGTGGCGCAGCCGCCAGCGTTCAAGCTGTTCCAGCCGCTGGCGTGCCGGCAGTGCCTCCAGCGATGCATAGGCTTCCAGCACGCCCTCGTCGTAGCCGACGTCGAGCAGCCCAATGCCGATGCGGCGCGCATCACCCGTGGCGTTGG
This sequence comes from uncultured Lautropia sp., assembly GCA_938046755.1. Classification (GTDB taxonomy): domain Bacteria; phylum Pseudomonadota; class Gammaproteobacteria; order Burkholderiales; family Burkholderiaceae_E; genus Lautropia. Next base: position 238 of record CALIXC010000105.1, read on the forward strand.
CTTCAGCCAGGGCGCTCATTGTGGGAGCGGCCAGCATGCCCTTCTTGCGTTCGTCGGCCGAGAGCGACTTCCAGAGCGCATTGAGCGCCTCGGCATCGCCTGCCCGGTGCGCCAGCAGCTGCCGATAGGCCGACAGCCGCAGGCTGTCGGCCTCGTTGGCAGCCAGCTTGCCCCGACGTGTGAGCTGACGGACCGTTTCCAGTACCTGGTCCCAGCGCCCGGCCTGGCCATAGCCGGCCAGCGCCGTTTCCAGCGCTGCCACCTGCTGTTCACCCCCGGCCGTAATCTGACCGACGGCCATCAGAGCCTTCTCGGGCTGATGATCTTCGAGGGCGAACTCGGCGCGCGCCATCAGGGCCGCGTTTTTGCCCCCTCGGCGCACAGCCTGGCGCGTCCAGTCATCACGCCGGGCATAGTTGCCCAGCCGGTGGGCCGAGAGCGCAGCCAGCAGTGCAGCGGCCGCCCCCTGATCCTTACGATTGCCTTCGGGCGTATGGGCCAGCACCGAAGCTGACAACCGCTCGGCGCGCTCGAACCGTCCCTCAAAGTGGGCCAGCACGGCTTCCTGCAGTGAGCGATTGTTGCGTTGCAGACGGCGCTGCTCGCGGCTGCGACGGATGCGCTGGGGAAGCCCCAGCGTGCGCAGGACCAGAAGCAATGCCAGATGCAGGATCAGGAAGCCGACGATCAGCAACACCAGCAGCATGTTGCTGGAGAGCTCGATCTGGTACGGGGGCCAGGTCAGCGTGACGTTGCCGTGATTGCCCTGGAAGAACAGGGCCAGGACGACGGCGCCGGCAAACGCCACCAACAGCCAGATTGCGTTACGGATCATCAGAATCGCTTCTCGCTTTCAGCCCGTGCCGCACCCAGGGCCGCCATGCTGTCGGACAGCGTGGGCAGTTTCAGCTGCAGCGGCTCGGATTGCAGTTCGGTCAGGAGGTTGATGGAGGACTTGACCTCGGGCTTCTCGACATCGAAGAAACGCTGGATGGTCTCGACGCTCTTGGCCAGGTCCTGCCGGAACAAGGCTTCATTGCGGTTGAGCAGGTTGATGCGCGCACTGAGCAACTGCAGACGCAGGCCCTGACGAATACTGCGCTTCTGGTCCGGTCCCAGCAGGTAGCGATCGGGCGCGTCGAGGCGACGGATCTTGACCAGGTTGGTGAACTCTTCGTGTGCCGCAGCGGCCGCACGCGAACCGGCGCCCAGCAGATCGTGATACCACCGGGTGAACTTGCCAGAGAGGCTCTCGTCGGTCGGCTCATCGGCCGCCGGTGCTTCAGCAGGCTCATCCTCTGCCGCCGTTTCTTCGGCAGCGGCCGGCGCCATCGCCAGCCCACCGGGTGCATCGGCTGCCGGCGCATCTGGATCCCCGAGGAAGGGAAGCGTTTCGACACGCGACAGCACTTCGTCCATGCGAGCTACCGATCGGACCAGATCGACCTCGGGCAGCGACTTCAGCTTCTCGATGTCCTGCAGGATGACGCGACGCAGGCCGATGGCCTGGGACTGCTCACTGTCGGCCAGCTGCTTCTCGGCGCCTTCCAGCGCCAGCAGCGCCCCCTTCACGTTGCCCGACACTGCCAGGTGCTGATTGGCCAGCGTGAGGGCACGTTCGACTTCGGCCAGGCGGGCATCACCCCGAACCCGGGCCACATCGTCATAGAGGGCCTGCAGCTGTTCCTGCTGGGTTGAGGACTCGGCCACGCGGGTTTCCAGCGCATTGCCGCGGCTCTGCAGCTGCTGCTGGAGGTCACGCAGCTGTCGGATCTGCTCCTCCAGGCTTGCGGTCCGGCTTTCTGATTCCTGCAGGCGCGCAGCGTTCTGGCGTTCCTGTGCCAGGAAACGCTGCTGCACATACCACCAACCCACGGCCGCCACGATCACGACCAGCACGGACACGGCCAGCCAGCCCCAGCCGCGCCGCTGCACATAGACGGTGCGCGGCTCTTCACGGCCCGTACCGCCGCCTGCCGGATTAGCCTTGATGGAAGGTTCGGAAACGACCAGCCCCGTGCCGGAAGAGGTGGAGCGTAAGGGGCTGGGTGCAGCAGCGGTGCCCTTCCCGGCCTCGGTGGGCCTGCTGCCGGCCGGCGATGTCGCAGCCGTTGCAGGCGATGCCGTGCCAGGCGCAGACGACGCACCGCCAGACGATGTGCTGCCGGCGGTGCCCGACGGGACCTTGCCGATACCGGAAGCGGCCGATGCGGGGCTGGCCGACGCAGAGGACGTGGTCTGACCGACCGTGCGGCCCATGGGAGGCGTCACGGAGATCTGCTTTCCCGATGCGGGCGCAGGAGGTGCCGGCGGCTTGCCGGCGCCCGCGGCTGCCGCGGCGGGACGGGAGGATTCAGCGGACTTGCCACTGCCGGCCTGGCCGGCGACCGGCGTCTTGCCGGCAGGCGCACTGGCGGACGATGCGGTGGCGCCGGATGACCCCGGGGTGCCACGCTGCGGGCTGTTTTGCTGCTCGGAACTCAAGACTTCGTATCCTCAGGAATGGATGCGCCCTGCCCCAAGGCCATCAGGGACCGTGGCGCTGACGAGGCCCAAACACGATGCCGACTGCTGGCGCAGACGACCCGCCCGACACCCACCGGGTGAGCAGTGTCATCGATTCGAGCGAAATTCGTCCGATTGTAGCCTCTCGATCAACTGATGCCGATCATGGTAGACCCGGGGACTGTCGAAACCCAGGTTTCGGGCCACCTCGATCAGCCTCGGATGAGGCAGCCAGACCGGGCGATGCGCAGCAAAACGCGCCACCAAGGACGGCAGCGTGGCCAGCCAGCCTGCCACGGTACGCAACACCGACGCCGAACCGATCAGCCAGTGCAGATCACGCGACATGAGCGTATCTGCGCCGGCCTCGTCCGGATCCGGCGCGACTGGCTGCGGCTGCCCCGATGCCTCCGCTTCGGGCGCATCCGCCTGCCAGTCCTGCCAGGCTTCCATGAAACCAGCTGGCACCGCCGTGCACCACCGGGCCTGGTAGGCAGGCTGCCAGTCGACCAGGATGCCGGCATCCTGCAGCACGCCAGCCCACTCACGGCGCCCGTCCGGGCGGTTGAGCACCACGATGCGATGCGGCAGGGGCTGAAGGCAGAGCACGAGACGCGCCAGATGGGCCGCGTCCTGATACGGCGGAGGCGGCACCAGCAGCCGAGTCCCGGTGCCAAGATGCCGCGTGAAGGCATGCGCACTACCTGCCCCCGGCAGCCCGGCCCAGACACCGGACGGCCAGCGGCGCCCGGCCCGTTGCAGCACTTGGGCAACAACCCGTACCGCGGCCGGACTGGGCAGCACGACACCCTCTGCCCCGCCATCGAAGGCCGCCAGGATGTCTGCGTCGGACAGCGCCTCGATCTGGAACGCCGGCCAGTGACAGCTCACGATACCGGCCGGGTCGAGGAGCGCCCGCCATTCGGCCGCGCTGGCATCGTCCTGGGTCAGGATGAGGTTCGGAACGGGCAGCGCCCCATCCGATGCGGCGCACCTCCCCGAAACTTCAGGCATCAGGACTGTCCGGACGGCGTCGGGGCGGCAGCAAGCTGCGCCTTCAGTTCCGCGGCCACGGCCTCGCCCATCACGCGGGCCTCCTCCGGGGCGGCCACCTTACCCACACGGGTGACGCGGGCAATGCGTCCGTCGTCATCGGCCAGCAGCGCGTCCAGCTGCATCTGTCCAGGCGCGGTGAAGTGGGCATGCGCTGCCAGCGGCGTCTTGCAGTTGCCCCCCAGCTGGCGCGACACGGCGCGTTCTGCCGCCGCAATGCGCGCTGCCTCGGGATCATTCAGGAAGGCCAGGGCCTGGCGCACGTCGTCACGATCAGCCCGGATCTCGATACCCAGCATGCCCTGCCCCGGTGCGGGCAGCATCTCGTCCAGCGGCAGGTACTGGCGAATGCGATCCGCGAGCCCCAGACGGGTCAGCCCCGCGGCGGCCAGGACGATGGCGTCATACTGACCGGCATCCAGCTTGCCCAGGCGAGTGTCGAGGTTGCCCCGCAGCGGCTGGATGCGAAACCCCGGGTGCCGCGCCTGCAGCTGCGCAGCCCGGCGCAGGCTGGAGGTGCCCACCACCGCATCGGGCGGAAGCTCATCCAGCGAGGCATACCGGGTGCTCACGAAGGCATCGCGCGCATCGGCCCGCGTCATCACTGCCGCCAGGTCGAAACCTTCGGGCAGGTCCATCGGCACGTCCTTGAGCGAATGCACGGCCAGCTCGGCACGCCCGTCAAACAGTGCCACCTCCAGTTCCTTGGTGAACAGCCCCTTGCCGCCGATCTCGGCCAGCGGCCGGTCCAGGATCTGATCCCCCCGGGTGGTCATGCCCAGCAGCGCGACGTCAGCGGCCGGAAGGCGGGCGCGCAGCAGCTCGGCCACATGGTTGGCCTGCCAGAGTGCCAGTCGGCTTTCGCGCGTGGCAATGCGCAAGGGGGCGGAAAAGGCGGATTCGGTCATGCGGCGCACGCTCAAGAAAATGACAGGATGCCAGATGACATCCGGGCAGGATCGGAGAATCGACCCCGCCAGCGGAATTCTAGGAGCTTGGGCGACAGAACGCACGCCGGCTGCACTTGAAAGACGAGAGGCCGGAAGAACCGGCCCCTGTATGCTGCCCGGACGGAGACCCGGGCGAAATATATCGACTGCAGAGGGTCAGCTGACCAGGCCCTTGACGATGGACCACTGACGACGGCTGACCGGCAGACGATCGGGCACTTCGCGCAGCACCACCTGCCAGTACGGATCACCCGATTCACCGTCGCCCGAGGGTGAGACGCGCTCGAAGCCGGCGATGGACGGACGTGCCACCAGCGCGTTGCGGTGGATGCGCACGAAGCGGTCACTGAATTCCTCTTCGAGCGAGGTGAGCGATTCCTCGATCAGGTATTCACGCTCGCGCGTGCGCACCGTGATGTACTTTAGCTCGGCCTTCAGGTAGATGACCTGCTCCAGCGCCACCAGGATGACACGGCCGCGTTCGTGCACCGACAGATGGCGACGACGGGTGTTGGTGGCCTTGGCCAGCGCATCGATGGCGTCCAGGTGCTCGGACGGAATCAGCGTGCGGGCACGCAGCAGCGCGGCCAGCAGACGCTGCGCGCGCACAGGCTTGAGCAGGTAGTCCAACGCGTTGACTTCGAAGGCGTCGACCGCAAATTCGTCGAAGGCTGTGACGAAGATCATCAGCGGCATCGGCTTGGGATCGCTGCCATCACTCTCGCCAGCACGGGCGGAAATGTGCCGTGCCAGCTCGATGCCGGTCATGCCCGGCATCTGCACATCCATCAGCACCACCTGCGGACGCTGCGACTCAATCTGCGCCAGTGCTTCGGGCGCGTTCGATGCCTCGCCGACGATACGATGCGGGAACTCCGGCGCCAGATCAGCCAGAACCTCTCTCAGCCGGGCGCGCGCAGGTGCTTCGTCATCAACGATTAGGATTGAAGTGGCGTCGGACATCTCGTCGTCGTCTCTCTTTGCGGTAGGGGAATTCGAGCAGTACCTGATAACGGTCGCCCTGTGGACCTGTTCTCAGTTCGGCCGCCATATCATAAAGCAGCATCAATCGCTCCCGCACGTTGGACAGGGCCATTTGGTTACCTGGACGCGACGCTACTGTTGTAGAAATGGGATTATCGATCTCCACCCGCACGCGCTCCCCCACCAGGATGATGCAAATATTCAACACCCCCGTGTCAGTGCGCGGTTCGATGCCGTGGTGAACGGCATTTTCCAGCAATGGCTGCAGCAGCAGCGAAGGCACCAGCGCATCGCCCGGCATGCCATCGATCTTCCAACAGACATCCAGACGCGGTGCCAGCCGCAGCTGCTCGATCGCCAGATATTCCTTGCAGGTCACCACCTCGTCGTCCAGCGGCACCATCTCGCGGGCATCACGCATGAAGACCCGGAACAGGTCGGCCAGGTTCTCCAGCGTGCTCTCGGCAAGCTTCGGGTTTGAACGAATCAGACCCAGTACCGTGTTGAGACTGTTAAAAAGAAAGTGCGGACGGATGCGGGCCTGCAGCGCCTGCAGCCGCGCCTCGGAAAACGACGGCGCATAGGCACGGCCACGAAGCCGGAAATAGCGATAGATGCCGCCGGCCACCAGCACGGCACAGAGGGAAGCGCCCAGCGCGTCATGCCAGAGCGGTACATAGGCATCGCTGTGCTCGCCGGCCGCCACCCGTTGTACATTGCCGATCACCAGACTGACCACGCCCCCGATCACGCCAGGAATCACCAGCCCGCAGACCCACTGCATGCGCTGGCTCAGGCCGTTGACCTTCTTGCGCGCCAGGCACAGCAACAGCATGGCCAGCAGCATCGAGGGCTCGAAGATGGCCAGCAGATAGAAGAGCGTATCCAGCGCCCGGTTACCGTCATCCCAGAGACTGACGGAAGCCCCCAGCACGGCCAGTACGCCCAGATGCACCAGCAGCAGTGTGCGCGAGAACACGCCCGGGCTGCAGAAATCGGGGATGACGGGTGCGGGCGCCCCCTCGCTCTGGCGGCGTGCCTTGGCGCCCTCCCCCGAATCGGCAGGACCGCCCGTAGCAGGCTTGTCCTTATAATTTGCGGCGACATCGCCATTCCCGCTCCCGGGCTGCGGGCCGTTGCCCGAACCCGTCGGTTCCTGCGTACCGGGGGCCGACTGCATCACACTACTCATAGAAGATCCATCACATGACCGGACAATTTGGCAACAAGAACAAGGCATGGTCGGCACGGTTCTCCGAACCCGTGTCCGATCTGGTGAAACGCTATACGGCCTCGGTGGACTTCGACCAGCGCCTGGCCGAGGTCGACATCCGGGGTTCGCTGGCCCACGCCGCCATGCTTGCCGCGACCGGCATTCTGAGTGAAAGCGATCTGGCGTCAATCCAGCGTGGTTTTACAACCATTCGTGAGGAGATCGCCGCGGGCCGCTTCGCGTGGTCGCTGGACCTGGAGGATGTCCATCTCAATATCGAGAAGCGCCTGACCGAGCTGGTCGGTGACGCCGGCAAGCGCCTGCACACGGCCCGCTCGCGCAACGACCAGGTCGCCACCGACATCCGCCTGTGGCTGCGCGACGCCACCGACGAGATCCTGGCCCTGCTGCGTGCACTGCAGGAAGCGCTACTGGCGCTGGCCGAGCAGCATGCCGACACGATCATGCCGGGCTTCACCCACCTGCAGGTGGCGCAGCCCGTCACCTTCGGCCACCACCTGCTGGCCTATGTGGAGATGCTGTCGCGCGATGCCGGGCGTCTGGCCGACACCCGCTGCCGCGTCAACCGGCTGCCGCTGGGAGCCGCCGCGCTGGCCGGAACCACCTTCCCCATTGATCGCGAGCAGGTGGCGCGCACGCTGGGCTTCGAGGGCGTGTGCGAGAACTCGCTCGATGCCGTCTCCGACCGCGACTTCGCCATCGAGTTCTGTGCCGACGCCAGCCTGCTGATGATGCACCTGTCGCGCTTTTCGGAAGAGCTGGTGAACTGGATGTCGCCCCGAGTCGGCTTCATCGACCTGTCGGACCGCTACTGCACCGGCTCGTCGATCATGCCGCAGAAGAAGAACCCCGACGTGCCGGAGCTGGTCCGTGGCAAGACCGGTCGCGTCTATGGTCACCTGATGGCGCTGCTCACCCTAATGAAGGGCCAGCCGCTGGCCTACAACAAGGACAACCAGGAAGACAAGGAGCCGCTCTTCGACACGGTGGACACCCTGGTGGCCACGCTGCGCCTCTTTGCCGACATGACCACCGGCATCCAGGTGCGCGCCGAGCGCATGCGTCAGGCGGCAGCCGAAGGTTTTTCTACCGCCACCGATCTGGCCGACTACCTGGTCAAGCGCGGCCTGCCCTTCCGGGATGCCCACGAGCTGGTGGCGCAGGCCGTGCGCGAGGCGTCTGACGCCGGCGTGGACCTGGCCGGTCTGGGGCGCGAGCGCCTGAAGGCCCTGAGCCCGCTGGTAGGCGACGACGTGCTGGAGACGCTCACCCTGGAAGGTTCGGTGAACGCACGCGACCACATCGGCGGCACCGCGCCGGCCCAGGTGCGTGCCGCCATCGCCCGGCACCGTGCACGACTGGCCAGCGCCTGAGCACACTCCGAACGGCTCACGCTTGCCAGGCCCACTGTCCGGGCACAGCCTGCACCGGTGCAGAACCGATGCACCACGGCACCCGGGACATGCCGGGCGTGCCTTGGACGACAAAACGCCTTCTGTCCATGCTTTGCTGCCGCCGGACGGCCCGCCGTCCGATCCGGCACAAATCGTTTCCCTATAAAACACCACAGCCAGGGCCCGGCGCTTCGTGATGGGAAGGGCTCTCGTTATAATCGGCTCTTTCCTAGCACTTTTCGGATCACCCCGTGCCGGCCCGCCCAGGGCTCATCCAGAAGCCCGGCAGGCAATCAGGGCACGTGCCACGGTCCGTGTCGATGATCACCGAGCCAGAGCCCCCGTCCCGCCAGCGTTGCGGCATTCCTTTTTCCACTCCCGCCTTCAAGCAGCCCGCCGACATGGATGACCGGGCGCACATGTGCGGATCGATGATCGTTGCCTGCACCCCGTCCTGCCAGGCCGTGTCCATTCAGGAGAGCCGCTGATGGAAGCCGCCATCCTGCTGGGCCTGATCGTGCTCAATGGCCTGTTTGCCATGTCGGAAGTGGCTCTGCTCACGGCGCGCAAGGCGCGACTGCAGCGTCTGGTGGCCGAAGGCGACAAGAGCGCCGCGGCCGCCCTGGCCCTCGGTGAAGACCCCACCCGCTTTCTCTCCACCATCCAGATCGGCATCACCTCCATCGGGGTGCTGAACGGTATCGTCGGTCAAGCCGCCTTCGCCGAGCCGCTGGCGCGCTGGCTGCTGACACTGGGCGTGGCCCAGAAGACAGCCGAGATGCTGGCCACCACGCTGGTGGTCGTACTGGTCACCTATGTCGCCATCGTCGTCGGCGAACTGGTGCCCAAGCGGCTGGGCCAGATCAGCGCTGAGACAGTGGCCCGGCTGGCCGCCCGTCCCATGGGATTCCTGTCGCTGGTCTCGCGTCCGTTCGTGATGGCGCTCACCGGCGCCACCAACCTAATCCTGCGCAGCATGGGCGTCGATCCGGACACCGAGCAGAAGGTGACGGAAGAGGAAATCCACGCGCTGCTGGCCGAAGGCTCCGAATCCGGGGTCATCGAGCAGAGCGAGCACGTCATGGTGCGCAACGTGTTCCGCCTGGACGAGCGCCAGATCTCCTCGCTGATGGTGCCCCGCAGCGACGTGGTGTACCTGGACGTGGAAGATCCGCAGGACGAGAACCTGCAGAAGGTGGCCGAATACGAACATTCACGTTTCCCGGTGTGTCGTGGTGGTCTGGACGACATCCTAGGCATCATCCACACCAAGCAGCTGCTGGCGCAGTCACTGCGCGGCGAGAGCATCGACTTCTCGCAGAACCTGCAGGAAGTGCTGTACGTGCCCGAGACGCTCACAGGCATGGAGCTTCTGGAGAACATCCGCAACTCCAACACGCAGATTGCCCTGGTGCTGGATGAATACGGCGAAGTGCAGGGTCTGGTGACACTGCAGGACCTGCTGGAGGCCAT
>CALIXC010000106.1 GCA_938046755.1 uncultured Lautropia sp.
GGCGTATCGCTCATCTATCTGACAGCGCCTATCCTCTTGGGCTGGAATCTCTCCTCGCTCTTCGGTGAGGGCGTGCCTGGCCCTGACGGGACTGGCGATCGTGGCCAGCGCGAGAGCGGCGGGCCGGATGGTCTCGGGAAGCGCGGGAGGCACGGTCCGCTTCGAGTAGTGCCGTCAGCGCGGCGGGCGGCGGACACGGCTGACGGCGGGCGGCGGGCGCTACCCGCCCCGTCAACACGGTCATGAGGTGAGGCGTGCCTTTTTCCTGGGTCGTTCGTCCCTGATAGTCTTGCGGAGCAGACGTTGCGTCGGCACCTTGTCACGCGCGTTCATGCTGTCATACTCGCTCAACGACGAGGTCCACCGCCATGGTCAAGCGCCAGATCCCGAACCCGTACGAGATCTTCGATCTTCTTCACTTCAAGAAGCCGGATCTGAACGGGAGGCACCGCCGGCTCCAGTCGGCCCTGACCATCTGGGACCTGCGCGCCATCGCCAAGCGCCGCACGCCCGCCGCCGCCTTCGACTACACCGACGGCGCCGCCGAGGGCGAGATCTCTCTGCGCCGCGCCCGCCAGGCCTTCCGCGACGTCGAATTCCACCCCGACATCCTGCACCCGGCGATCGACGTCGACACCTCCTGCGACATCCTCGGCGGCCGCTCGGCCATGCCCTTCGGCATCGCCCCCACCGGCTTCACCCGCCTCATGCAGACCGAGGGGGAGATCGCCGGAGCCGGGGCCGCGGGCGCCGCCGGCATCCCGTTCACGCTGTCCACGCTGGGCACCGCCTCCATCGAGGACGTCAAGGCCGCGAATCCGTACGGGCGCAACTGGTTCCAGCTCTACGTCATGCGCCAGCGGGAGATCTCCTACGGGCTGGTCGAGCGGGCCGAGAAGGCCGGCTTCGACACTCTCATGTTCACAGTCGACACCCCGGTGGCCGGAGCCCGCCTGCGCGACAAGCGCAACGGTTTCTCCATCCCGCCGCAGATCACCGCCGGGACGGTCCTCAACGCGATCCCGCGCCCGTGGTGGTGGTTCGACTTCCTGACCACCCCGAAGCTCGAATTCGCCTCGCTGAGGACCACCGGCGGTACGGTCGGCCAGCTGCTCGACTCCGCCATGGACCCGACGATCAGCTACGAGGATCTCGAGGTCATCCGCTCCATGTGGAGCGGGAAGATCGTCATCAAGGGGGTCCAGAACATCCCGGACGCCAAACGGCTGCTCGACCTGGGCGTGGACGGGATCCTTCTGTCCAATCACGGCGGTCGTCAGCTCGACCGCGCACCGGTGCCGTTCAGGCTCCTCCCCGAACTCGTGCGCGACGTCGGTTCCCACGCCACCATCATGATCGACACCGGCATCATGAACGGCGCCGATATCGTAGCCGCCACCGCGCTGGGCGCGACGTTCTCGGTCATCGGCCGCGCTTACCTCTACGGCCTCATGGCTGGCGGGCGCGCCGGGGTGGACCGGGCGATCGAGATCCTGCACGAGGAGATCGTCCGCACGATGAAACTCCTCGGAGTATCCAGCATCGGGGAACTCGAGCCGCGCCACGTCACTCAGCTCACACGTCTGATGCCGGTGCGCAGCCAGGTCAAGGCTGCCGCCGACACCCTCTCGCGCTGAGGCCCGTCCCGCCGAGAACCCGTCCCGAACGTCGAAGGTCTTCCGGCCCGATGGCGCACCCGGGGCGCCCGGGCACGATAAGCTGGGCCAGCCAGCTGTGATGTGAGCCATAACCGTGGTCCGGCTCAGCACCGCGCCCGCAGAGAGGGAGAGTTCTCATGCCAGCTTCCCCGACGTCCGTCGAGGACCGAACCCGCCCCGAGCACATGATTGCGAGCCGCTGGAGACCTCGCACGCTGCGCACCACGCCGTCAGTGGAGGACCGCGGGATGTTCGGCCACCCCCGAGGCCTGCCGTGGATGCTCAACGTCGAGCTGTGGGAGCGCTTTTCCTATTACGGGATGCAGAGCATCCTGCTCATCTATCTCTACTACGAGGTCAGCCGGGGAGGGCTGGGCATCGACCAGGGGCTGGCGGGCGGCATTGTCGGCATCTACGGCGGCAGCGTCTATCTGGCCACCATTCTGGGCGGCTGGCTGGCCGACCGGGTGCTGGGGACAGAGCGCACGCTGTTCTATTCCGGCATCGTGGTGATGTTGGGGCATATTGCGCTGGCGCTGGTGCCGGGCATTCCCGGGCTGGTGGTGGGTCTGATGTGCATTGCGCTGGGCAGCGGCGGGGTGAAATCCTCGGCCAGTTCCATGGTGGGTGCGCTCTATGAGAACCCGCAGTGGCACGCGCTACGCGATGCGGGCTTTTCCATCTTCTATCTGGCCGTGAACATCGGTGGTTTCTTCGGGCCGCTGCTGACCGGCGTGCTGCAGAGCGAACTGGGCTTCCACTATGGCTTCGGCATTGCGGCGCTGGGCATGGCCTGCGGGCTGTGGCGCTATGCGCGGGGGCGGGCGGGGTTGCCGCAGCTGCCGGTGCCCAATCCGCTGTCACCTGCGCAGCGCGTGCGCGTGCAGCTTGCCGCGGTTGCCGTGATCGCGGTGGTCGGTGCGCTCTTCGGGGCGAAGATCATCCACACGGGCAACTTCTCGTCGGTGGTGCTGGGCATCAACATCGTGGCGGTGCTGGGCTACTTCGGGCGCATGCTGCTGGGCTCCGGTTTCTCGGCCAGCGAAAAGCGCCACGTGCTGGCCTATGTGCCCCTTTTCCTGGCGGCCTGCGTGTTCTGGATGCTGTGGTTCCAGGTGTTCACGTCGGTGGTGGTGTATTTCGACGAGACGGTGGTGCGCCGCATCGGGGACTGGGAGGCGCCGGTGTCCTGGTCGGCTTCGGCCCAGAGCATGTGGGTGATCATCCTGGCGGGCACGATGGCCACGCTGTGGACGAAGCTGGGCGACAAGCAGCCCCGCACGCCGATGAAGTTTGTGCTGTCGCTGTTCGTGCTGGCGGCGGGCTACTATTGCTTCGTACCCTTCATCAAGGCGGGTGAACCGATGTCGATGCCGGGGTTCGTGGGTGTGCTCTTTCTCATCACGGTGGCCGAACTGCTCATTTCGCCCATTGCCATCTCGCTGGCCACCAAGATTGCACCGGCCTCGTTCAGGACGCAGATGGTGGCGGTGAACTTCCTGTCACTGTCACTGGGTTTCACGGCAGGCGGTGTGCTGTTCGATGCTCACTACAGGAAGGAGGCCGCCGCAAATTTCTATGTGGAGCTGACGGTGATCAGCCTGGTGTGCGCGGTCGCGCTGCTGGTGCTGGTGCCGGTGCTCAACCGCATGTTGGAGGACGTGGATTGAGGGGGCGACTCATCCGCCCGGGCAGGCCGCCCTGAAGGGCACGGCCTGTCTGCTCATGCGGTCTGCCTGCCCTTGGGTTCGCCGCAGGCTTCACCCGTCTTCTCCGGTCATCTAGGATCATTTCTCGTCATGAACGCTGTCTCTTCTTCCTCCGCCCTGCGGGGTCCCGTCCAACGTCTGGCTGCGCTGCGCCAGGCCATGCAGAAACAGGGCATCGATGCCTGGATCATCCCGTCGGCCGATCCGCACCTGTCCGAATACCTGCCCGAGCACTGGCAGGGCCGGCGCTGGGTGTCGGGCTTCACGGGCTCGGTGGGCACGCTGGTGGTCACGGCCTCCACGGCGGACCTGTGGGCTGACAGCCGCTACTGGGAGCAGGCCACGGCGCAGCTGTCTGGCACCGGCATCCAGCTGCAGAAGCTGGGCCGGGGACGTACGCACGTGGAAGCCCTGGCCGAGGTACTGGGCCAGGGCGCCGTGGTGGGCGTGGCGCCCGACATGCTGTCGCGCGCAGCCAAGCGCCAGCTGGAGCAGGCCTTTGAGGCCAAGGGCATCCAGTTGCGGGCCGATAGCGACCTTCTGGCCGGCATCTGGACGGAGCGCCCCGCGCTGCCGGCCGAGCCGGTGGTGGTGCATGCAGTGGAATTCGTTTCGGAATCTGCCGCCGAGAAGCTGGCCCGCGTGCGTGCCGCCATGCAGGAAAAGAGCGCAGCCCATCACCTGATCTCGTCGCTGGACGACATCGCCTGGCTTACCAACCTGCGCGGCAACGATGTCTCCTACAACCCGGTCTTCCTGGCGCACCTGCTCATCGGGGCTTCAAACGCCACGCTGTACGTGGACGACTCGCGCCTGACGGCACCTGCGCGTGAGGCGCTGGCAGCGGCCGGCATTTCGGTGGCCCCCTACGAGAAGGCGGCAGACGACATCGCCCGGCTGTCCGACAGCCTGCTGGTGGACCCGGCCAAGGTGGCCGCCAGCACGCTGCAATCGCTGAAGGGCACGGTGCCGATCATCGAGTCGGTCAATCCCAGCACGCTCTTCAAGTCCGTCAAGTCGCCGGCCGACGTGGCCCACACCCGTGAGGCCATGATCGAGGACGGCGTGGCGCTCTGCCATTTCTTCGCCGATTTCGAGGCCCGCCTGGCCCGGGGCGAAGTGCTTACCGAGCTGGACATCGACCGGATGCTGCTGGAATTCCGCAGCCAGCGGCCGAATTTCGTCTCGCCCAGCTTCGGCACCATTGCCGGCTTCAACGCCAATGCCGCGCTGCCCCATTATTCGGCCACGCCCGAGGCATTCAGCGAGATCCGCGGCGACGGCCTCCTGCTGATCGATTCCGGCGGCCAGTACCTGAACGGCACCACCGACATCACCCGCGTGGTGCCGGTGGGGACGCCCAGCGCCGCGCACAAGCGCGACAACACGCTGGTGCTGAAGGCGCACATCTCGCTGGCCGAGACGATTTTCCCGGAAGGTATTGCCGGTCCGCTCTTGGATGCCATCTGCCGCAAGCCCATGTGGCAGCAGCAGTGCGACTACGGCCACGGCACCGGCCATGGTGTGGGCTACTTCATGAACGTGCATGAAGGCCCGCAGGTGATTTCCTGGCATGCGCCGGTGCTGCCGCATGGGGCGCTGAAGGTGGGCATGATCTCGTCCATCGAGCCCGGCATCTACCGACCCGGCAAGTGGGGCATCCGTATCGAGAACCTGGTGGTGAACCAGCCGGTGGCAAACCCGCAGGAAACGGAGTTCGGCCAGTTCCTCCACTTCGAGCCGCTCACGCTCTGCCCCATCGACACGCGGCTGATGGAC
>CALIXC010000107.1 GCA_938046755.1 uncultured Lautropia sp.
CGAGTGCAGGTAGAAGACGTCACCCGGGTAGGCTTCACGGCCCGGCGGGCGGCGCAGCAGCAGCGACACCTGACGATAGGCCCAGGCCTGCTTGGTCAGGTCGTCATAGATGATCAGGGCATCCTGGCCGCGGTCGCGGAAGTACTCACCCATCGTGCAGCCGGCATACGGCGCCAGGTACTGCATGGCCGCGGACTCGGAAGCAGTGGCGGCCACGACGATGGTGTATTCCATCGCGCCGAACTCTTCCAGCTTGCGCACCACGTTGGCGATGGTGGAGGCCTTCTGGCCGATCGCCACGTAGATACAGATCAGGTCCTTGCCCTTCTGGTTGATGATGGTGTCGATAGCCACAGCGGTCTTGCCGGTCTGACGGTCGCCGATGATCAGCTCACGCTGGCCTCGGCCGATGGGCACCATGGCATCAATGGACTTCAGACCGGTCTGCACTGGCTGCGACACCGACTGACGGGCGATGACGCCAGGCGCCACCTTCTCGATCACGTCGGTTTCCTTGGCGTTGATCGGACCCTTGCCGTCGATGGGCTGGCCCAGCGTGTTCACCACGCGGCCGATCAGCTCGGGACCGACGGGCACTTCCAGGATGCGGCCGGTGGTCTTGACGACGTCGCCTTCGGAGATGCTCTCGTATTCACCGAGGATCACCGCGCCGACCGAGTCGCGCTCCAGGTTCAGCGCCAAGCCGTAGACGTTGCCCGGGAACTCGATCATCTCGCCCTGCATCACGTTGGAGAGACCGTGGATCCGGCAGATGCCGTCGGTGACCGAGATGACCGTGCCCTGGTTCCGGGAGTCAGCCGAGACCTCAAGGTTCTGGATCTTGCTTTTGAGCAGTTCGCTGATTTCAGCGGGATTGAGCTGCATGAAGGGAACTCCTTATTTCGTCAGGGACGCGGCCAGCTGGGAGAGCTTGCCACGCACGGATGCGTCAATGACTTCGTCGCCTATCTGGATGGAGACGCCGCCAATCAATTCGGGGTTTACGGTGGTGGTGGCCTTGATACCCTTGCCGAAACGCTTCTTGAGCGTGTCGACGATGGCGGCCTTCTGGGCGTCGGTCAGCGCGAAGGCCGACTCGATGGTCGCTTCCAGCACGTTCTCGTGCCGGTCACGGCTCTGTTCGAACAGGGCGGCGATGTCGGGCAGCTGGGCAAGACGGCCGTTGTCGGCCAGGACCTGCACGAAGTTCTTCTGATGCTTGTCCAGCTTGCCGGCGGCTTCGGAAACGATGGCGGCAGCCTGGGCGCGGTCGATGTTGGGATTATCCAGAAGCTCGTTGGCGGCGTCGGCCTTCATGACGGTGGCCAGGCGCGAGAGTGCGCCCGACCATTCCTTCACTTTCTTGGTTTCTGCCGCGAGCTTGAATGCCGCCTCCGCATAGGGACGGGCAATGGTCAGTGCTTCCGCCATGGTTCTTGGGCTTAGCGCAGCTCGTTTTTCAGGTTGGACAACAGATCGGCGTGTTGCTTGGCGTCGATCTCCCGCTTGAGGATGCGCTCGGCACCGCTGACGGCCAGTTGGGCGACCTGATCACGCAGCTGGTCGCGGGCGCGCTCGGCAGCCAGTGTGGCTTCCTCGGCGGCGGACTTCTGGGCGGCGGCAATGATGCGAGCAGCCTCGGCACGTGCCTGGTCGATGAGTTCGGCAGCCTGCTTGTCAGCGCTGGCGCGGACCTCGACGGCAGAGGCGCGAGCCTTCTGCATTTCCTGTTCGACCCGTTTCTCGGTGGCCTGCAGCTCCGCCTTGGCCTGGTCGGCAGCTGCCAGACCGGCTGCGATCTTCTTGCTGCGTTCATCCAGTGCCGCAGTGATGGGCGGCCAGATGAACTTGGCGGTGAACCACCAGAGCGCCAGGAAGATGAAGCATTGAACGATGATCGTGGCGTTGATGTACACGCGAGATTCTCCGTATCAACTATTGATACCTAAAGCGGCATGGTGGCTGCCTCATGGCAGCCACCGTCTGCCTGCTTCTCTCAATCTACCGTTCCGATGGTGTCAGGCGGCGAAGGGGTTGCCGAAGGCGAACAGCATGGCGACACCCACGCCGATCAGGAAGGCCGCGTCGATCAGGCCGGCCAGAACGAACATGGAGGTCTGCAGCTTGCCCATCAGTTCGGGCTGGCGGGCGGAACCTTCCAGGAATTTGCCACCCATCAGGGCGATACCGATCGAAGCGCCGAGAGCACCCAGGCCCACGATGATGCCGCAGGCGATTGCGACGTATGCTGCATTGGTCATGAAAGACTCCTCAGTCGAGACAGACAAAGAAAGGTTGAGAGAGACAGAAAAGAACCTGCGCGAGGCAGGGGACTGGGGTGTGCGGCGGGCCGGGCCTGGCGCGCACCCCGGTTCACTTTACACGCCGCTCAGTGAGCGTCGTGGGCCTGACCCAGATAGATCAGGGTGAGCATCATGAAGATGAAGCCCTGAAGCACGATGATCAGGATGTGGAAGATGGCCCAGGCCAGGC
Organism: uncultured Lautropia sp.; assembly: GCA_938046755.1. Taxonomy (GTDB): domain Bacteria; phylum Pseudomonadota; class Gammaproteobacteria; order Burkholderiales; family Burkholderiaceae_E; genus Lautropia. Next base: position 2,494 of record CALIXC010000107.1, read on the forward strand.
CCAGCACGAAGTGCAGGCCGGCACCCCACCAGGTGGCCAGTGCGCCCAGCAGGGCCAGCAGCATGAACACCATCTCGCCGGCAAACATGTTGCCGAACAACCGCATGCCGAGGGACACGGTCTTGGAGAGGTACTCGATGATCTGCATGGCAAAGTTGCAGACCCAGAGGATGGGCTTGAAGATGAGGCCGATGCCGCTGTTGCCGCCCGAGCCGAACGGAGCGGAGACCAGTTCACCGAAGAAGTGGAGTTTCTTGATCTTGACGCCGTAGTAGAGAGAGGCGAAGAGCACGACGACGGACATGGCCAACGTGGCATTCAGGTCTGCCGTGGGCAGGATGCGCTGGTAGTGCGAGATACCCAGGCCGGAGACGACGGCAGGCACCAGGTCGACTGGAACCAGGTCGAGGGTGTTCATGAAGACG
>CALIXC010000108.1 GCA_938046755.1 uncultured Lautropia sp.
ATGAAGAACTGGTCGTCACCGCCACCGTGGCGCAGCACGAATTCCTGTAGGTTCTGTGCCCGAAGCATCCAGCTGAGCATTTCAAAGAAACGGATGAAGGACGATTTTCCTACCCCGTTGGCGCCGATCAATACCGCTAGCTGGGGTAGATCCAGCTGACGGATGTCTTTCAGGCTGCGAAAGCCATTGATGGTGACGGTACGGATGCGGGCGGGCATGACAGCTGCGGAAGATGGTTGTGGATCAGCCGGTCATGATACCTGCATGATTCTCAGGGAGATATCTCTGTAGGCCATGTGAGTGTCGACGGTGCCGTACCGCGACTGGCCCCCGACGAAATAAGGGCCATCACGTCAGCACGGTCTGGGCAGCTTCCCGCCGCCCGGGCCAGCAACGGCCCCAAGGGTACAGCTCCGGGTCTCCTGCTTGGCCACCTCATGACGGGCGGCCACCGGAGCTGCGCGCTGCAGTCCTGCGTTTACTGCAGCATCAGGTACAGCCCGGAGGCCAGCAGTGCGCCGACCATCGGTGCCACGCCCGGCACCCAGGCATAGGACCAGTCGGTATTCACCTTCATCGGCAGCAGCGTCAGCACCAGCCGCGGGCCCAGGTCACGGGCCGGGTTGATGGCGTAGCCGGTGGTGCTGCCCAGGCTCAGGCCGATGACCCAGATCAGGATGGCCACCGGCAGTGCCCCCAGTGTGCCCAGCCCGATGGGCGTGGCCTCGGTCTGGCCGGGCAGGGTGATGCTGCCGTTACCGATGATGTAATAGATCACGAACAGCAGCACGAAGGTGGCTAGCATCTCGCAGAAGAAGTTGTTGGGCAGGTTGCGGATGGCAGGCCCCGTGCAGAAGCAGGCCTTCTTGGCACCCTCGTCCTCGGTGGCGGCAAACTGGTCACGGAAATACAGCCAGACGCAGAATGCACCCAGCATCGCGCCCAGGAACTGAGCCGCGAAATAGGTGGGCACCAGCTCCCAGGGGGTCTTTCCGAGGGCCGCCAGCCCCAGCGTAACGGCCGGGTTCAGGTGGGCGCCGCTGACCGGTCCGGCCACCGTCACGCCCACGAACACGGCAAATCCCCACGCGGTGGTGATGACGATCCAGCCCACGCCGATGCCGACGGCGTGGGTCTGTTTCAGCACGCAGCTGGACACGACGCCGTTGCCCAGCAGGATCAGCAGCGCGGTACCGATGAGCTCGGCAGTGAAAATGCTCATGTTGGCTCACTCCTCATGGCCAGGGATGGCAGACCGGCCGCCGGCGGCCGGAAGAACGGTTACGGTGTGCATGGGGCTCACTCTTCGATCCAGTGGCGGGCGGCACGCACGGCCTTGTGCCAGTAGTGCAGCATGTGCTGCACGCGCTCGGGCGACAGCTTGGGCTTGAAGACCTGACCCACCTGCCACTGCTCGTGCAGCGCCTCGATGCTGGGCCAGTAGCCCGTGGCCAGACCGGCCAGATAGGCGGCGCCCAGTGCCGTGGTCTCGATGGTGCGAGGCCGGACGATGTCGAAGGCGAACAGATCCGACTGGGTCTGCATCAGGTAGTCGCTCTTGCTGGCGCCACCGTCCACGCGCAGTTGCGAAGTGGCCTGGCCGGCATCGGCCTCCATGGCCTTCACGATGTCGTAGACCTGGAAGGCGATGCCCTCCAGCGTGGCGCGGGCGATGTGCCCGTCCGTGGTGCCGCGGGTGATGCCCAGCAGTGCGCCGCGTGCGTACTGGTCCCAGTAGGGGGCGCCCAGGCCGGTCAGCGCCGGCACGAAGTACACGCCGCCGTTGTCTTCCACCGTGTGTGCCAGGTTGTTGATGTCGGCTGAGGTGCGGATCAGGCGGGCACCGTCACGCAGCCACTGGATGGCAGCACCACCCACGAAGACGCCCCCTTCCAGCGCGTAGCTGGTCTTGCCGCCGATCTGCCAGGCCACGGTGGTCAGCAGGTTGTTGGCCGACTTCACCGGGGTGTCGCCCGTGTTCATCAGCAGGAAGCAGCCGGTGCCGTAGGTGTTCTTCAGCATGCCCTTTTCGGTACAGAGCTGCCCGAACAGTGCGGCCTGCTGGTCACCGGCAATGCCGGCGATGGGGATGTTGCACTCGGTGTAGCGGTTGGAGGTCTCGCCATAGACCTCGCTGGAGCTCTTCACCTCTGGCAGCATGGCGCGCGGCACGCCGAAGAGCTTGAGGAGTTCGTCATCCCAGTCCAGCGTGTGGATGTTGTAGAGCATCGTACGGCTGGCGTTGCTGGGGTCGGTGACGTGCACCTTGCCGCGCGTGAAGTTCCAGATGAGCCACGTGTCCACCGTACCGAAGCACAGCTCGCCGCGCTCGGCGCGCGCCCGGGCGCCGTCCACGTTGTCCAGGATCCACTTCACCTTGGTCGCCGAGAAGTAGGCATCCAGCACCAGGCCGGTCTTGTCCTGGATCTTTGCCTGCCATTCGTCGCGGATCTCGTCGCAGTACCGGGAGGTGCGCCGATCCTGCCAGACAATGGCGTTGTACAGCGGATCGCCGGTGGTGCGGTCCCACACCAGCGTCGTCTCGCGCTGGTTGGTCACGCCAATGGCCTGGATGTCGGCCGCATCCAGCCGTACCTTGGCCAGCGCCTCGGTCAGCACCGCCACTTGCGAGGCCCAGATTTCCTTGCCGTCGTGCTCCACCCAGCCGGGCTTGGGAAAGTACTGGTTGAACGGGCGCTGCGCCACTGACACCATCTCGCCCCTCTGGTCGAAGATGATGGCGCGTGACGATGTGGTGCCCTGGTCCAGGGCCATGACATAACGGGGCTTGCTCATGGGATCGCTCCAGACAATCATTAGTTGGAAATTTGATTGTCATTCCATGAAGGAATACATGAGCCAATCCCGTAGTACGTGCCGGGGTGATTCGACAGGCCGGTCCGAGAGGATGTAGGGCAGGGCGCGCGACCGCTGGACGGCAGGCGGGATGCACCCTGGAAGATGCCGGGGGCAGGCTTCAGAGAATGACGACCGGCTCGGGGCGCAGCTGCACGCCGAAGCGTTCCTGCACGCTGTCCTGGATGCGGCGGGCCAGGTGCAGGATGTCCTGGCCGGTGGCCTCACCGTAGTTGACCAGCACCAGGGCGTGGCGGGGTGATACCCCGGCATCGCCCTCGCGGTGGCCCTTCCAGCCGCAGGCATCGATCAGCCAGCCGGCCGAGAGCTTGAAGGTGGCCGGCGCGGCGCGGCCCGCCACGGGATGGGCGGGCAGCCCCGGATGCAGCTGGCGCAGTCGTTCGACCGTCTCGCCGTCCACCACCGGGTTGTGGAAAAAGCTGCCGGCATTGCCCAGCACGGCCGGATCGGGCAGCTTGCTGCGCCGGATGGCTTCCACCGTGTTGGCCACCTGCACGGCTGTCAGCCCCGGCATCGCCAGGGCCGTTCGCAGCTCGGCATAGTCCAGCCGGGGCACGAAGGTGCGGGACAGTCGCAGGCGCACGGACAGGATAAGCCAGTCCCGGCCGGCCGGCGTCTTGAAGAAGCTCTGCCGATAACCGAAGGCACACTCGGCGGCGGTGAAGCGCCGACGTTCGCCCGTCTGCAGGTGGATGGCCGCGACCGAATCGATCCGCTCGCCGGCCTCCACGCCATAGGCGCCGATGTTCTGCCAGGGGGCAGCGCCCACCCGACCCGGAATCAGCGCCAGGTTCTCCAGCCCGTAGTAGCCCTGCTGCAGCGTCCAGCGCACCGTGTCGTGCCAGACCTCGCCGGCGGCCACGTCCAGCCACACCGTGTCGCCCCGCTGTTCGACCACGTGCCGACCACGCGTGCGCATCAGCAGCACGGGTTCGTCCAGGTCACGCGCCAGCAGCAGGTTGCTGCCTCCGCTCAGGATCAGTGGACGGGGGAAGGGCTGCTCATTCGGCCTGATCTCATGGGGGGGCGGGGCATGGACCTCGGCTGCGCCTTTCTCGCGCAGCAGCCCCAGCACCTCGTCCACGGCCGCCTCGTCATCCAGCGTGCAGGCCAGATGTGCCTTGGCCCGGATGCCGAAGGTGTTGAAGGGGCGAAGCTGCAGGTTGTGCTGAACCGAATACGACATGATCTCAGTCCGACGCGATGATCTCGGACTCGTCCGCGTCGAAGTCCGACTCGGCCGGATCGGGGCGCGCCTTGCTGGGCAGGTAGGACAGCCGCACGTAGATGGGGGCAAAGGCTTCGGCCTGGGTGATCTGCAGAAGGCTCTCGCGTGCCAGTTCCAGCATGGCCACGAAGGTCACGACCACGCCGGCCGTACCCTGTTCCAGATCGAAAAGCTCATGGAACTCGGCAAAGCGCAGGTTCTGCAGCTTGCGGAGGATCTCGGACATGTGCTCGCGCACCGACAGCGACTCGCGCTGCACCTGGTGATGCTGCACCAGCCGCGCCCGGCGCAGCACCTCGGCCCAGGCGGCCCACAGGTCGTCAGCCGAGACATCCGGCAGGCGGATCTCGGCCGTGTGGTCCAGGTGCACCTGGGCGCGCACGAAGTCGCGACCCACCACCGGCAGCGCGTCGATCTGCGCCGCCCCGTACTTGATGCGCTCGTATTCCAGCAGCCGTCGGGCCAGTTCGGCGCGCGGGTCTTCCACTTCCTCGTCACTGTCGGCCTTCTTCACCGGCAACAGCATCCGCGACTTGATGTCGATGAGCATGGCCGCCATCAGCAGGTATTCGGCCGCCAGCTCCAGGTTGCGGGAACGGATCTCGTCCACGTAGGCCAGGTACTGCGCCGTCACCTTGGCCATGGGGATGTCCAGGATGTCGAAGTTCTGCTTGCGGATCAGGTAGAGCAGAAGGTCCAGCGGCCCCTCGAAGGTGTCCAGCAGCACTTCCAGCGCATCGGGCGGGATGTACAGATCGTTCGGGATGCGCCGTAGCGGTTCACCGTGGATGAGCGCCAATACCGGCAGCTCGGCATCCAGGTCAGGTCTGCCGTTCGTGTCCTGCATGAAGAGGCCGCGGTATCAGAGCAGCTCGGCGGTACCCGGGGCCGGCGTCGTGTCGGCCTGGTAGGGGTAGGGCTTCTGCATCACCCGCGAGGCGTTCTCCTCGGCCCGTCGCGCCAGGTCGATGGGCGCCTTGTCCCACCAGATGGCGCGGCCGCGCTGCTGCTCGGCTTCCAGCGACGGACGCTTTTCCTTCAGTTGCTCCAGGAACTGGGTGGCTTCAGAGACGTAGAGGGCCATGATGACGGGCTGCCGCGTGGCTGGTGGAAGTAGGGAATGAAAGGGTCTTCGATGATTGTAATGGAGCAGCTCCGCTTTCAGGCATCAGCTGACCGGGGTGTGGCAGAAGTCCACCCCCATCCGTTGGCTCCCTCGGCAGACTCATGGGATCCGGTATGCTTGAGCCTGCCTTTCGCATCGAAGTGCGTACCCCATCCTTCCCGGACCGCACGCCGGACCCTTGCCATCGTCATGAAAAGCGCCAAGCCTTCCAATACTGTCTCCTCACAGGCCTCCGCCCCCCGTTCCTGGCGTTACCGTGCCTGGGCCCTGCTGCTGGCCATCACCCCCCTGGGGGCGGCCTGCGACTTCATCGCCCAGAAGGATCTGACCCCCGGCCAGAGCACCGAAGCCGACGTGCGCCGCTGGATGGGTCAGCCCGAGATGATCTGGGAAGAGAGCGACGGCAGCCGCACCCTGGAATATCCGCGCGGCCCGATGGGCAAGGAAACCTATTTCGTCACCATCGGGGCCGATGGGCGCTACCGCAGCATCGAACAGGTGCTGACCGAAGAGAACTTCCGCAAGGTCCAGCCCGGCATGACCCGCGACCAGGTCCGCCAGATCCTGGGCAAACCGGGCGAGATCTCGCGCTTCAAGCGCCAGAACGAGGAAGTCTGGGGCTGGCGCTACCTGGAAGCGACCCAGCGCACCATGTTCTTCTACGCCCACTTCGACCAGGACACCGGCCTACTGAAACGCACCGACCAGATGCAGGACTGGAAGACGTCGAAGCGCTGAGTGTCCGGGTGTCCGGCGCCCCACGTCCGGGACGATCAGCACGGATTCGCATGAGCGACGGCCGACATCCCAACGGGTTGAGGTGTGCCGTGATGGGCTGTTGCCGGGATGGAGATCGACTTAGGTGCCAGCGCTCCGGGATGGGGTGCCTCCACAGGCGATTTCTGGAAGCGAAGCGGACAGCATGAGCCGAGGAAGGCACCCCATCCCGGAGCGCCTTTCATCGAAGTCGTCCTTCCGTGAAGTCGCCCCCGTTGAGACACTCTTATCCTTCAACGAAGTCGATCCTCAAGCACGACCATCCTTTCATGCAGAGCGGCTCGCCCCCCGCAACGCCGCATACGCCTCATCCAGCGACTCGAACAGATTCCCGTCTCCCAGCTCCTCCAGGAATCCCGCCCGCTTCATCAGCGACAGCGGCTGCCGGTTGGCTGCGCACAGCACCAGCCGGTCGCCGTGCTCCAGGATGTGCCGATGCAGCGACTGCAGCGCATCCAGCCCCGTCGTGTCCATGTTGATCACCCGGTGCAGATCCAGCACCACGATGTCCGGCAACGGCTGCGGCGTGGCTGTGATCGCCTCCAGCTTGCTGATCGATCCGAAGAAGATCGAGCCGAACGCCTGCCACGTTCCCACCCGGCGACCGCCGGGCAGCGTCGCCACCTCGGCGGGTGTCTCGATGCGGTCGACGCGCGTGACCCGCGCCACCCGGTAGATGAAGAAGAAGCTGGCCAGCAGCAGCCCGAACTGCACCGCCACCGTCAGGTCGAAGACGACGGTCAGGCAGAACGTGGTGAGCAGCACCGTGCGGTAGTTGAGCGTGAAGCGACGCAGCCGTGCGAAGGCCCGCCAGTCGCCCATGTTGAAGCCCACGAACAGCAGGATGCCCGCCAGCACGCTCATCGGGATGTTGACCGCCAGCGGGGCCAGCAGCAGCATGAACACCAGCAGCGTCAGCGCATGCACGAGACCGGCGATGGGCGAATGGGCGCCACTGCGGATGTTGGTGACAGTACGGGCAATGGTGCCGGTCACGGCAATGCCGCCGAACAGCGGCGTGGCAAAGTTGGCGATACCCTGGGCCATCAGCTCCTGGTTGGGATCGTGGCGGTCATGGGTCATGCCGTCGGCCACCCGCGCGCACAGCAGCGATTCGATGGCCCCCAGGAAGGCAATGGCCAGCGTGGGGCCCAGCAGGTTCTGGGCTGATTCCCAGTCGAAGCTGGGCAGCACGGGTGCCGGCAGGCTCTGCGGAATGCCGCCGAAGCGGCTGCCGATGGTCTCGACCGGCAGCTGCAGCGCCCAGGTGAACAGCGTGCCCAGCAGCAGCACCACCAGCGGCGCCGGAATGCGCCAAAGGATGCGGCGCAGCAGGCTGGCTTGCTGCGGCTGAGGTTCTGTCGGGGCAGCCGAAGGCGTACGAGCGACCGTCGGGGCCGGGGGGGCGTCTTCCGCATCACCTGCATTGTCCGTGGCCGTGCCCACCACACCCTGCGCCGGTTGCTCCAGCGCCGTCTGACGGGAAGTCATCACCTTGGGCGGCTTGGGCCAGACGATGAGGGTGAGCAGCGTGACCAGGCCCAGTCCCAGGGCCGGGTAGTTCAGCCCGTCGCGGTAATGGACGAGCGTGTCCAGCTGCGAGAAGAAGTTGGCCGGCATCTTCTCGATCTGCAGGCCCAGGAAGTCCTTCACCTGCGACAGCATGATCACCACGGCAATGCCGTTGGTGAAGCCGATGACGATGGAGATGGGCACGAAGCGGATGATCTGTCCCAGCCGCAGCGCCCCCATCAGGAAGAGGATGGCGCCGGCCATCATCGTGGCCAGCAGCAGGTTGGACATGCCGTACTGCAGCGCGATGCCGTAGAGCATGGCCACGAAGGCGCCGGCCGGCCCGCCGATCTGCACCTTCGATCCGCCCAGCAGCGAGACCAGCGCTCCGCCGATGATGGCGGTGATCAGCCCCTGCTCGGGCTTGACGCCACTGGCGATGCCGAAGGCCATGGCCAGCGGCAGTGCCACGCAGGCCACCGTCAGACCCGCTCCCAGGTCTGCCATGAAATCGGGCCTGCGATAGTGCTTCAGGCTGTCCAGCAGGGCGGGGCGGAAGTGGAAACTGCGCAGCTTCTGCGACATGATGACCTCGAACTCAGGAGACTTTCATGCCCGCCTTGGCACCGCTGTCGGGCGAGAGCAGGAAGACGCCCTCATCGTCGGTGGCGCCGGACGCCGCCAGCACCATGCCTTCCGAGAGGCCGAACTTCATCTTGCGCGGCTTCAGGTTGGCCACCATCACGGTCAGCCGTCCCGGCAGCTGCGCCGGATCATAGAAGGCCGAAATGCCGGAGAACACCTGACGGGGCCGGTCATCGCCGATGTCCAGCATCAGCCGCAGCAGCTTGGTCGATCCTTCTACCTTCTCGGCGGAGATGATCCGGGCCACCCGCAGGTCGGGGCGCAGGAAGTCGTCGATGGTGATCTCGGCGGGCTGGCCTTCGGCAGCACTGGCGGCGGCCTTTCCGGCGGCCTTGTCCTTGTTGCCCTTCTCCTTGCTGTCCTTGCCTCCCTTGGCCGGGGCACCCTCGGCCTTGGCGCCCGCAGCCGCCTCGGCTGCCAGCCCGAACAGGGCATCCAGCTGCTTCGGATCCACCCGCTGCATCAGGTGCTGGAAGGGCTGGATGGCGTGGCCGGCCGGCAGCGGCTCGTTCACCATCGCCCACGTGAAGGGCTGTGGCAGGTTCAGGAAGGCGGCAGCACGGGCGGCCGTGTCGGGCAGCACCGGCGCCAGCAGCGTGATGAGCTGCGCAAAGCCGCGCAGCGCGTCCGAGCAGACCTCATGCAGCTTGGCGGTCTGCGCCGGATCCTTGGCCTGCTCCCAGGGCTTCTCGGCATCGACGAACTGGTTCACCCGGTCGGCCAGCGCCATGATGGCGCGCATTGCCTTGGCGTAGTCGCGCTGCTCGTACAGCTCGGCCAGGGCGTCGGCGCCCGGCCAGCTTTCGGCAAAGGCCGCCAGCGTGGCCGGCGAGGCCGCTGCCAGCCGGCCGTCGAAGCGCTTCAGGATGAAGCCGGCCGAGCGGCTGGCGATGTTGACCAGCTTGCCCACCAGATCGCTGTTGACCCGGGCCACGAAATCCTCGGCGTTGAAGTCCACGTCCTCGACCCGGCTGTTGAGCTTGGCCGCCAGGTAGTAGCGCAGCCATTCCGGGTTCATGCCCAGCTCCAGGTACTTCTTCGGCGACAGGCCCGTTCCGCGCGACTTGGACATCTTTTCGCCGGAGATGGTGAGGAATCCGTGCACGAAGATGTTGTCGGGCGTGTGCATGCCGGCAAACTTCAGCATGGCCGGCCAGAACAGCGTGTGGAAGTAGATGATGTCCTTGCCGATGAAATGCACCTGCCGGTATGGCCGCTGCGGATCCTGACCGGCCTGCGGGTCGATGAAGGCATCGAAGTCCAGGCCACGCTTCTCGCATAGCGCCTTCAGCGACGCCAGGTAGCCCACCGGGGCGTCCAGCCACACGTAGAAGTATTTGCCCGGCGCATCCGGGATGGGGATGCCGAAGTAGGGCTCATCGCGCGAGATGTCCCAGTCGGCCAGCGGGTTTCCGGCACCTTCGCCTTCGGCCGCTTCCCCATTGGTTGCATCGCTGCCCAGCCATTCGCGCGCCTTGTTGGCGACCTCGGGCTGCAGCCGGCCCTGCGCCAGCCAGTCGTGCAGGAACTGGCGGCAGCGCGGATCGGAAAGGCTGAAGAAGTAGTGCTCGGAGCTGCGGATGACCGGCGTGCTGCCGGTCAGCGTGGAATAGGGGTTGATGAGGTCGGTGGGCGCGTAGACCTTGCTGCAGACCTCGCAGGCGTCGCCGTACTGGTCCTTGGCGTGGCAGTTGGGGCACTCGCCCTTGATGTAGCGGTCCGGCAGGAACATTTCCTTCACCGGATCGAAGAACTGCTCGATGGTGCGCGTGGCCACCAGGCCCGCCGCCTTCAGCCGCCGGTAGATCTCCTGCGACAGCGCCGTGTTCTCGGGCGAATGGGTGGAGTGCCAGTGGTCGAAGCTGATGTGATAGCCGTTCAGGTAGTACGGCCGCTCGGCGGCGATGCGTGCCACCAGTTCTTCAGGCGTGATGCCCTCGGCCTGGGCCTTCAGCATGATCGGTGCGCCGTGGGCATCGTCGGCTCCCACGAACAGCACGTCCTTGCCCAGCATGCGCTGGAAGCGCACCCAGACGTCGGCCTGGATGTACTCCATGATGTGGCCGATGTGGAACGATCCGTTGGCGTAGGGCAGGGCGGTGGTGATGAACAGACGCTCGGGATGCTGGCCGGTGGCGGCAGGCATGGCGGCGGCTGCCGATGCGGCGGATGGCTGGGGCTGGCTCATGAAAACGCAGGAGAGGGTGGACAGGATGCCCGCATGTGGCGGGCACGATGCCCCGTCAGGGGGGCCCGGCATGCCGGGTGTGCTGCTGCCGATTTTAGCAAGGGCGGCTGCCCTGCCGGTACGGTGGCGTATCATCGCCGGACGGGCAGCATCCGGGCCGTGACTGTCGCGGCGTGGTCCAATCGGGGCCTCCGCCGGTCAGCCGGTGGACGGGCCGGGGCATGGTTGCCACAGGCCATGTGTCAACATGGCGAATGTCAAGTTTGCCGGGCACAAGCCGTGCGAGCATGATGCAGAGACCGGGCACCCTGCCAGCAGGGATGCGCCGGCTGCCTCCCCCTTCTTGCGGGCTGGCGTATCCGAGGGCAGCAAGGCGGCTGCATCCGGCGCCGCCCCACTTAACAGAATTCCTCTACCCGATTCCATCATGAGTGTTGTTACTGTCGACGCCGTCAATCAGGCGCTGGCCACCGTCATTGATCCCAATACCGGCCGGGATCTCTTCTCCAGCCGCTCGGCCCGCAACGTGCGGGTGGACGAGGGGCACGTGAGCCTGGACGTGGAGCTGGGCTATCCCGCGCTCAGCCAGATCAACCCTATCCGCGAGGCGGTGCAAGCCGCCATCCAGAAGATCCCGGGCGTGCAGGGCGTCACCCCCCACGTCTATCAGAAGATCATCGCCCACTCGGTGCAGGGCGGCGTGAAGCTGCTGCCGCAGGTGCGCAACATCATCGCAGTGGCCTCCGGCAAGGGAGGCGTGGGCAAGAGCACCATGACGGCCAACCTGGCGCTGGCGCTGGCCGCCGAGGGCGCCACCGTCGGCGTGCTTGACGCCGACATCTATGGTCCGTCGCAGCCCGTCATGTTCGGCATCCACGGCCGGCCGCACACGCCCGACGGCCAGTCCATGGAGCCCATGGAGAACCATGGCGTGCAGGTCAGCTCCATCGGCTTTCTCATCGACATGGACCAGCCGATGGTCTGGCGTGGTCCGCTGGTGGTGCAGGCGCTAGAGCAGCTGCTGCGCCAGACCAACTGGCGCGACCTTGACTATCTGGTCATCGACATGCCCCCGGGCACGGGTGACGTGCACCTGACGCTCTCGCAGAAGATCCCCGTCACCGGCGCCGTCATCGTCACAACGCCGCAGGACATCGCGCTGCTGGACGCGCGCAAGGGCTACAAGATGTTCGAGAAGGTCGGCATCCCCGTCATGGGCGTGGTCGAGAACATGGCCATGCACGTGTGCAGCAACTGCGGCCACGTCGAGCACATCTTCGGTCAGGGCGGTGGCGAGAAGATGGCGGCCGAGTACGGTCTGGAGTACCTGGGCGGCCTGCCGCTGGACATCCACATCCGCGAGGATGCCGACGGTGGCCGTCCGACGGTGGTGGCCCGCCCCGACAGCGAGCTGGCGGCACAGTACCGCCGCATCGCCCGCCGCGTGGCGGTGAAAGTGGCCGAGAAGGCCAAGGACATGTCGTCCAAGTTCCCGTCCATCGTCATCAAGAACGACTGATCGGAACGACTGATCGCGCCCCGAAGCCCGGGCGGTTGCCGCCCGCGGCTTTTCTGTCGTCAATGGCATGATGCGAGTGTCCGGCGCAGGGCGCGCGTGATGGGGACGCCTCGCGTGTCGCTGCGCGCAGCAGGGCAGGCTGCGACCGTCATCACGGGGCCGTTCCGGTATCATCCCGATCTGTTTCATCCGGCGGCGGGCACGGCTGTGTGCCAGGCCCGACGCCCGCATCCCCGATACCCCGACAGAGCGCCCGCATGAGCATCAAATCAGACCGCTGGATCCGCGAAATGGCCGAGAAGCACGGCATGATCGAGCCCTTCGAGCCCGGCCAGGTCCGTTCCGTAGACGGCCGTCGCGTCGTCTCCTACGGCACCTCCAGCTACGGCTACGACATCCGCTGCGCGCCCGAGTTCAAGATCTTCACCAACATCAACAGCACCATCGTCGATCCCAAGCAGTTCGACGAGAAGAACTTCGTCGACTTCGTGGGTGATGTCTGCATCATCCCGCCCAACTCCTTCGCGCTGGCCCGCACGGTCGAGTACTTCCGCATCCCGCGCAACGTGCTCACCATCTGCCTGGGCAAGTCCACCTACGCGCGCTGCGGCATCATCGTCAACGTCACCCCCTTCGAGCCCGAGTGGGAAGGCTACGTGACACTGGAGTTCTCCAACACCACGCCGCTGCCGGCCAAGATCTACGCCGGCGAGGGCTGCGCCCAGGTGCTGTTCTTCGAGTCCGACGAGGTCTGCGAGGTCTCGTACCGCGACCGTGGCGGCAAGTACCAGGGCCAGCGGGGCGTCACCCTGCCGCGCGCCTGAAATTTCGGGCTGGCGCATTTCAGGTTTGCGCCATCCCCGGGTATAATCCGCGCCGTCTGTCGAGGCCGCAACCGCGGCTTTCCTGACGGACGCAAGGTACCACGGCCCGCTTGCCAGGCGGGACCGCACGTCAACCCACTTTCTATAAAGGGAAAACATGGCACTGGAAGCCGCCGACAAGGCCAAAGTCGTTTCTGAATACCGTCGCGCCGACAACGACACCGGATCGCCCGAAGTGCAGGTCGCACTGCTCACCGCCCGCATCAACGGGCTGTCGCAGCACTTCAAGGACCACGCCAAGGATCACCACTCGCGCCGCGGTCTGCTGCGCATGGTCAGCCGCCGCCGCAAGCTGCTGGACTACCTGAAGCGCCGCGATCTCGACGCCTACCGTTCGCTCATCGAGCGGCTGGGTCTGCGCAAGTAATCGGCAGAAGCCACCACGGGATGCCCGCCACCGCGCGGGCATTCTGTTTTTCGGAATGCAAGGGCGAACCGTGCCGCCGGGTTAGCACGGGGAGTGGGCACCACGAGTGCAAGGAAAAATCGATGTTCGAGATCGCCAAGAAAACATTTCAGTGGGGCAACCACACGGTCACCCTGGAAACCGGGGAAATCGCCCGCCAGGCCAGCGGTTCGGTCCTGGTCACCATCGATGACACGATGGTGCTGGCCACCGTCGTGGCTGCCCGCGAACCCAAGCCGGGTCAGTCCTTCTTTCCGCTGACGGTCGACTATTTCGAGAAGTTCTACGCCGCAGGCCGCATTCCCGGCGGTTTCTTCAAGCGCGAGGGTCGCCCCACCGAGAAGGAAACCCTCACCGCCCGCCTGATCGACCGCCCCATCCGTCCGCTGTTCCCCGAAGGCTTCATGAATGAAGTCCAGGTGGTGCTGACGGTGCTGTCCAGCAACCCCGAGATCGATGCCGACATCCCCGCCATGATCGGTGCCTCGGCTGCCCTGGCCATCTCCGGCGTGCCGTTCAACGGCCCGGTCGGCGCCGCCCGCGTCGGCTACATCGACGGCCAGTACGTGCTCAACCCCTCGGCCTCGCAGCTGAAGGAATCCAAGCTGGATCTGGTCGTGGCAGGTACCGACCAGGCCGTGCTGATGGTCGAGTCCGAGGCCTCCGAGCTGTCCGAGGACGTGATGCTGGGCGCCGTGGTCTTTGGCCACGAGCAGATGCAGACCGTCATCCAGGCCATCGAGGAGCTGGTCGAGGCCGGTGGCAAGGCCGAATGGGAGTGGACCGCCCCCGAGAAGAACACCGCGCTCATCGAGCGTGTGCACGGCCTGGCCGGCGACGCCATGCGCGACGCCTACAAGCTGCGCGTCAAGCAGGAGCGCTCCCAGCGCATCAAGCAGATCGAGGCCGATGTGCAGGCCCAGCTGGCTGCCGAAGAGAATCCCCCGGCTGCCACCGAGGTTGGCGACATCCTGTTCGAGCTGCAGTCCAGCATCGTGCGCAACCAGATCCTGTCCGGCGAGCCCCGCATCGACGGCCGCGACACCCGCACCGTGCGCCCCATCTCCATCCGCACCGGCGTCCTGCCGCGTGCTCACGGCAGCGCGCTGTTCACCCGCGGTGAAACCCAGGCGCTGGTCGTGGCCACGCTGGGTACCGCCCGTGACGAGCAGATCATCGACGCGATCACCGGTGAATACCGTGAGCGCTTCATGATGCAGTACAACATGCCGCCGTATGCCACCGGCGAGACCGGCCGCATCGGCACGCCCAAGCGCCGCGAAGTTGGCCACGGCCGCCTGGCCAAGCGCGCCATCACCGCGCTGGTGCCCTCGCAGGAAGACTTTGCCTACTCCATCCGCCTGGTTTCCGAGATCACCGAGTCCAACGGTTCGTCGTCGATGGCTTCGGTATGCGGCGGCTGCCTGGCGCTGATGGACGCCGGCGTGCCCGTCGAGCGGCACGTGGCCGGCATCGCCATGGGCCTGATCAAGGAAGGCAACAAGTTCGCCGTCCTCACCGACATCCTGGGCGACGAAGATCACCTGGGCGACATGGACTTCAAGGTGGCCGGTACCGAGCAGGGCGTCACCGCGCTGCAGATGGACATCAAGATCCAGGGCATCACCCGCGAGATCATGCAGGTGGCGCTGGCCCAGGCCCGCGAGGCCCGCATGCACATCCTGGGCAAGATGCAGGAAGCCATCCCGGCTGCCCGCACCGAGCTGTCGGACTTCGCCCCGCGCATGTACCAGATGAAGATCAATCCCGAGCGGATCCGTGACGTGATCGGCAAGGGCGGCGCCACCATCCGTGCCATCACGGAAGAAACCGGCACCACCATCGACATCCAGGACGACGGTTCCATCACCATCGCCGCCGTCGACGCCGAGGCCGCACGCCGCGCCCAGCAGCGGATCGCCGACCTCACCGCCGAAGTCGAGATCGGCAAGATCTACAACGGTACCGTGCTCAAGATCCTCGAATTCGGTGCCATCGTTCAGGTCCTGCCGGGTCGCGACGGCCTGCTGCATGTCTCCCAGATCGCCCAGGAGCGCGTCAACAAGGTCGAGGACTACGTGAAGGAAGGCCAGTCCGTCCGCGTCAAGGTCATCGAGGCCGACGACAAGGGCCGCCTGCGTCTGTCCATGAAGGCCGTGGCTGCCGAAGAGGCCAACCAGTCGGGCGAAGGCGCCTGACGCGTTGAGCCGACAGACGGGGCCCGTCAGCCGGGCGCCGTCATGGCTTCATCACGGGCTGCCTGATATTCAGGCGGCCCGTTTTGTTTCTGGAAGCCCCTGCGGTGCCGCTTGGGTCAACCAGCATCGCCTCTGGCAGCATGATGGCCAGCCGCCAGCCACTGACAGCGCCCCCATGCAAACAGCCCCGTCTCCTTGCGGAGTCCGGGGCTGTTTCGTTGCTGCCTGCAAGTAAGGGCAGCCGCGTGCCCTGATCAGGCCTTCAGCAGTTCGCGCCAGTCAGCAGGCAGCACAAAGCGCTGACCATAGCGCTCGGCCAGCTCGGCTGCGCGGCGCTCCACCTCATCTGCATCCAGTCCCCGCAGCGCGGCCAGCGGGGCAGAGGCACCGTCAGCCCACAGATCAGCGCCGCGTGCCGCCACGTCGGCTGTGGCCGCCGAGGGCAGGGCGTGGGCCTTCAGGCTGTTCAGCAGCTCCACCCACACGATGTAGCGCAGCCGGTCACGCACGTCGTCGGCCGGCAGCTTCACGCTGCGCCGCAGGAAGGCCGACAGCCCCGACCACAGGTCCGGATCCTCGTCCTCGTCGTCGTAATAGTCATAGAAACCGCTGCCGGCTGCGCGTCCCTTGCGCTGGAAGCCATGCGCCATCTTCTCCATGGCATAGGCCGCTTCCTCTGTCAGCACAGGCCAGACAGCCGATTCCGCCGCGCCATGTGCATGCCCGTGATCGTGGTCATGGCCATGGTGATCATGCGCATGGTCGTGGCCATGATGGTGATCATGTGCGTGATCATGTGCGTGATCATGTGCGTGATCGTGCCCATGGTGGTGTTCATGCGCATGCTCATGATGGTGCTCATGTTCATGGCTGTGTCCGTGGCCATGGTCGTGCCCATGATCATGCCCGTGGTCATGCCCGCATCCGCAGCCATGCTCGCCCAGGCTCTGGTGGTAGAGCTGATCAGTCACTTCCAGCCCCTCCTCATCCAGCAGCGCCAGCGGACCCGCACGGTAGCCGGCTGCGGCGCCGGCGGCCTCGATCTCCTGTGCCGCCACGCCTTCTCCCAGCAAGGCCAGGCCCTCGTTGAAGTAACCATGGCGAATGCGGTCGATCACCAGACCGGCGCGGGCCGGTGTCAGCGTCAACGCCAGTCCCAGCTGAACCAGCAGGTCGGCCGCATCGCTCACCAGTTTCTCGGACTGCTCGGGCAGCACCACCAGCTCAGCCGCGTGCGGCAGGTGGAAACGCACTGCCGCATGGTCGGGTGCCACATGCTGGAACCAGTGGACGTCAGCCGTGGTCGGCACGGATTGCAGCCGAACGCGAATGCCGCCGCCACCCCCCGGGGCGCTCTGTGTCGCCTCACCGCCTGTTGTCCCATCCGAGGGCTCCAGTAGCAGGCCGCAGGTGGACGCCAGGGGCAGCAGGGCCTGGAAAATGCCAGCGGAATCTAGCAGTTGCAGGGAAGGAGGGGCGGGTTGTCTGGGGGTGCTCATGATGGAATCCATCGGCCCGAAGGCGCGAGATGTTGGTGAATGGCAACAGGAAAGGTCAGTAGGGCCGGCTCATCGGGCGGTACTGACGAAACGGCACATTGTATTTGTTGACCGGCTGTGCGGCTGACGGTTCTAATGTTGTAAATCGTGCAAGGAAATAGTTCTTTCCTACGCTTCTAACCAGATGAAACGTGATCCGGCCGGTCCTCCGACCCTGAAACTGCCTCGACGCCTGTTTCGGCTGTTCACGTCACCCTTGGCCGAGTGGCAACAGATCGACCGGGAAGATGTCTCGCTGCGCCATCTGTATGTGGGCTGGCTGTTGCCACTGGTGTTGCTGGTCTGGCTCGGCCTGGTTTTCGGTCAGCACCTCTACGACGATGCGCCCGTGCTGCATCATCCGCTGCGGCTGACAAAACTGCTGGTGCTACTGGGCGGCGGCAGCCTGGCCTTCTTCGTGCAGTTCACCCTCCTGGCACTGGTCACGCAGCTGTGTGCGCCCCGGTTTGGCGGAACCCGCCATCTGCGCAAGGCTTTTTCCGTCGTCGGCTACGCCATGGCCGGCCTCCTGGTCGCAGCCGCACTCCAGCCGCTGCTGATGCCGCTCTTTCCCCTGCTGATGGTGCTGGGCGGCAGCTGGTCGGTCTATCTGCTGCTGGGTGGCATGCCCGCACTGCTGAAAGTGTCGCCACGAGGCGGACGTATCCTCAGCGGCATCGTCGTCGTGCTCTTCCTGCTGACCAACATGCTGCTGCGCCCCCTGGCCCATCGGGCCTGGGAAGGCATGGTGCCGCCAGAGACCGAACCTGCCATCGTCGGCGCCGAAGGGCCTGCCTTGCGACAGGGTGATGGTCGCGTGCTCGTGTCCATCGAGAAGATCCAGCAGGCCGACCGCAATCTGGACGAGGCCGCACGCGAGGCGGGCAGCGCCAGCGCCCGCAACGACTCCCTGGCTGCTGCACAGGCCGCGCGTGATGCCGCTACCGCCCTGGCGGCCACCGTCTCCGGCGGACAGGAGCGCGTACCGCTCACGCCGGCCCAGCTCTCCAACTGGTTCCCGAGCGAGATCCTGGGCCTGAAGCTGCAGTCCCTGCAGATCGAGCCCTGGGGCGGGATGTCGTCCCGCGCCGTCATGGCCCATGGCATCTACGGCCGCCGGGGTAGTACCGAACTGGATCTGCGTCTCATCGATCCGGCCAGCGCCGGTGCCTTGCTGGCCCAGTCAGCCGCCAGCGGTGCCCAGGGCCACAAGGAAAGCGAGACGACCGCCACCATCGAAAGCAGCTACCGCGAAGGTGCCCGCAGCGTCTCGGAACTGCGCTGGAAGGACTCCAGCCGCATCGAGATCGGCTACGTGCTCGCCAATGGCGTGCGCCTCACCGCTCAGGCCAGCGGCATCGATGCCACCGCCCTGCATGGCGCTATCCGTCAGCTACCTCTGGGCGTGCTGGAGCGCAACCACATGGTGCCTGTGGAAAGCCTGCCGACGGTCACCAGGCCATCGCCCGCCATCGTCGACGCCCCTCCTTCACATCCGGTACAATCGGGCACCATGCCTCCGTAGCTCAGTGGATAGAGCATCCCCCTCCTAAGGGGAGGGTCGCACGTTCGATTCGTGCCGGAGGCGCCATTTCCTTGCGCGTCAACGACGGGGCCCTTCAAGCAACAACAACGATAGAGGGCCTATCTCTCACGTCCGTTCAGGACACCTCAACACACTGGAATCCCTCGACCGTGCAGCCGCCAGGTGGCGCTGCCCCCTGATTGCGTCCGACGCAAGCCCTGCCGGAAAGAAAGACCGGTGGGAGCAACTGACGAATGGCGAGCTCAACTGTGTGGCGCGGCACACCGTCGGGCGGTACGAGGACACTAGCGGGTTGGTACTCTGGGCTGCCGACGCTATGTGGCTAGCCGCAGTTTGGGTTGCTGACCTGGAGAGGATGGAGGTGAGCCGTTGCCGGACACGACAGATAGCAGGGTCAGATTGAAAGTCAGTGCGTTGATCTCGTCGATGCTGACGCACAGGTCCCGTGCAATGTGGCTGCGGCCTATTCTCTGGTCCTGCAGATGCGCCATGACCTTGGTCAGTAGCTGCGAGGTTTCCCGCGCCATGGGCTCCGGCTCGGTGGAGCGGTAGCCGTTTCTGGACATTGATATGCAGAGGTTTCGGTAGATCCACTCCGAGACCTGGCCTAGATCGCTGTAGCGCCGGGCCAGCGCCACCAGCGATACACCCCAGTAGCGCTTTAGTCTGATCAACTGCGGGACTGTGAAGGCCGCCGGTTTGCGTGCGATGACTGCATCCTTGGGCATCAGGAATGCTGCAGCAAAGGCATTGGCCTGCTGCTCGATCTCGTCGTGTCTGCGTCCCCCTGCCTCGTCCCGGTGCAGCATGCCGACGCTGGCCACATAGCGCCGTGCGCTCGGTGAGACGGGGCTCCGCCCCGACCCCGCCCCGCGTCCCGGGACGGCCTCCGCTGCAAGCGCTCCCCTGGTGCGCCGCAGATGGATGACGGCGTCCAGAGCGCTGGCGGCCTGAGCCGCGACCGCGATCTCGTCGAGCCCGGCGAGCGCTCCGAGCGCGGTCAGACGCGCGGGCACATCCGCCGGGGAATTGGCGTGCAGGGTGGCCCAGCCGCCCTCGTGCCCGGTGTTGAGAGCGGTAAGCACATCGCGCACCTCGGGCCCGCGGCATTCCCCCAGGACGATACGGTCGGGCCGCATGCGCAGGGCGGTGCGCACGAGCGCGGTCATGGGCACGGCGCCGATGCCCTGAACATTGTCGCTCCGCTCCTGGAGGTGGATGACGTGGGGGTGGTCGGGGCGCAGCTCGCTGGCCTCCTCGATGCACACGATGCGCTCGTCAGGGGGGACCAGCGCCAGGACGGCCGCGAGCAGCGTCGTCTTCCCGCTGCCCGTCTGCCCCGAGATGAGCACGTTGGCGCGCACCCGCACCAGCGCCCGCAGCAGGGAGGCGACCCAGATGCCCGGGATCGCGCCGATGGCGCACGCCACAAGGCTCAGGAGCCCTACCTCGGTGAAGACCATGGAGACCAGCTGCCACGGTGTCGCGCCCAGCGCGCGGAAGGTGGCGAACTCGCGTCTGCGGCCGCCGAGCACCAGGCTCATCGTCGAGGCGATGACGAAGAAGGAGACCAGCACGGCCATACCGCCGAACGAGCCGGCGAGCAGGAGGAGCAGCGACCGGCCCGCCGCCACGTCCCGGTGCTCGGCATCCGCCACCCGCTGGTCCGTGCCGACGACGAACCCATCGGGCAGCACGTTCTCGACCGCGGTCTTCATCTGAGCGGCGCTCACGCCGTCCGCTGCGCTCAGCAGGAGGACGTCGCACGCGGACGGGTCCTGCACCAGCGAGTCCAGCTGCGCGTCGGCGAGGAAGGCCGTGGGGGCCTCCCGGGCGGCGGTGTCAGCGGCGACCAGCCCGACGACGCTGTAGTCCTGGGGGACTCCGTCGACTGACGCGGTGATCACGTCCCCGGGGGCGAGGTCGCGGCGGTGCGCCTCGTCGGTGGTCAGTG
>CALIXC010000109.1 GCA_938046755.1 uncultured Lautropia sp.
GGTGCCGTATTGCTCCATCAGCAAGCCCTGAATCTCCCGTACCGTCATGCCCCGAGCGTACATGGCAACGATCCGCTCATGGCACGCTCGACCAGCACCTTCTTGAACGCCATCGAGACCTGCTGGATGGCCTCGGCCGTCATCGGGTCCTGCTGGCTAATCTGGGTCCAGCAACTCCCTGGGAATGCTCAGTGTTGGCCCTGGCGGCTCGGGGGGCTTTGTGCTCGGCATACGTCGTCCTCCTGTCAGACATCATGGTATGTCCTCACGCACAGAATTCCGGATAGGCTCGGCGCACTTCGACTTCGCGTACGATAAAAACCTCAGAACGTCAGCAGCAGCACGGCGCAGACGCCGGACATGACGGTGGCAAAGCCGTAGCAGACGATCTGGGCGCCCACGCCCGTGTGAAAGCCCAAGTCGTGCAGCGAATGGCACAGACGGTGCATGGCGTGGTAGAGGAAGAGCGCCACGACGGCCAGGATGGCGATCTTGCCGGGCCACCACTGGGCAAAGGCCAGTACGCGGGTGTAGCTGAGTGTTCCGGTGGGCAGCAGAATGCCCAGCGGCACCAGGATGGTGGTGACGAGGATGAGCATGGGGCCGAACATGGCCGAAAGCACGCCACCGGCACCGAACAGGGACCAGACGATGGGTTCGTGGGTGCGCTTGAGCGGGGCTTCGTCGACGGTATGGGATGGGGTCATGGTCAACTGCCTGTCTGTTGTCTTGGGCTTGTGAAGGGTCTTTCCGCGCGTGGCGTGATCAGGGCGCCGTCAGCAGGAAGAGCGCGAGCAGGACGATGCTGGCACCGGCAAAGCCGACCAGCGCGCCATTGACGATTAGCTTGTCGGGCACGGGCCGGCGCTTGATGAAGAGCAGCGGGGCCGTCTTGGGCATGACCAGGAACCAGGTGATGGCGTGGTAGGTGACCAGCGCCAGGGTGGCCAGATTGATGATCATCCACAGCGGCGATCGCAGGCTGGCGATGAAGCCGTCGAAGGCTTCGGGGCCGGCGTGCAGCTGGAAGAGGCCATACAGCACCAGCAGGGCGTAGTAGGTCACGGCCACCGAGGTGAGCTCACGCACCATGTAGCGCTTGTAGGTGTTGCGGCCGTGCATGTACCAGCCCGCCATGGGACGGTGGTAGGTCTTGACCTGTCGTAGGGGGGCGACTCTGCGTCGGGGTTGATTCATGGTCTTCGGACTCCAATGCGGTTTCTGTCGATTGCTTCCCGGGGGCGGACAGGGCCGCCCCCGCCGTTACTGCGGGGCCTTGTTCGTCGCCTTCTTCTTGGCGCCGGGCATCAGGAAGCGGAAGAAATAGTCCTGGGTGGAGTTGACCTTGTTGAGGTTGATGGCGCGGGCCGGGTCGACGCCTTTGGGGCAGACGACCGA
Source organism: uncultured Lautropia sp. (assembly GCA_938046755.1). Taxonomy (GTDB): domain Bacteria; phylum Pseudomonadota; class Gammaproteobacteria; order Burkholderiales; family Burkholderiaceae_E; genus Lautropia. The sequence continues at coordinate 1,399 of CALIXC010000109.1, forward strand.
GCATTCACCCACCAGCGTGCAGCCCCAGACGCCGCTTTCGGCGTTGATGACGGGCATGCGCTCGGCCTTGCCCTCATCCCGGGAGTCGGCGTTGTAGCGCTGCAGAAGCGCCAGCGCGGCAGGACCGGTGAACTCGGGATTGAGCCCGTACTGCGGACAGGCGGCATAACACAGCATGCAGTTGATGCACTGCGAGAACTGGTAGTACTGGTCCATCTGCGCAGGCGTCTGCAGATTGGGACCGTCCGCCGGCGTCCTGGGCTCTTCGGTGATGATGTAGGGCTTGACGCGCTCGAGCTTGGCCAGGAAGTCGCTCTGGTCCACGGCCAGGTCGCGCACGATGGGGAAGTGCGACAGGGGCGCGATGCGCAGGGTGCCGGGGTAGTAGTCGCGCAGGAAGGCCTGGCAGCTGAGCACCGGCATGTCGTTGGCCATCATGCCGCAGCTGCCGCAGACCGCCATGCGGCACGACCACCGGTAGGTGATGGTGCCGTCCAGATGGTCCTTGATGTACTGCAGGCCATCGAGCACCGACATGTCGTGCGTGAAGGGGACTTCATACGACTGATAGTGCGGAGCGCTGTCGGTGTCGGGGTTGTAGCGCATGCACTCGATGGTGATGGTGCGCGTCTCTGCGCCCTGACCATGCGTGGCTGCTGCGGCCTGGCCCGTCGAGGCCTGGGGCGCGCTGCCGGCCGATGCAGGGGCTGCGGCGCTGGACGCGGCGGGCCGCTGGTGTCCGGCAGCCTCGGTCTCGTCGTGCCGCACCCGGCGCAGGACGGTTTCCTGCAGGGTTTCCATTGCTGTCACGGTGGCTGTCGTCATGGTCAGGACATCTCCGCTTTCTTGCCGGCGCCGCCATAGACGCGGGCACGGGGTTGAGACTTGGTGATCACCACGGGTTGCAGGGTGATGTCGGGGGCACCATCGCCGGTGTAGTGGGCCAGCGAGTGCTTCATGAACTGGGCGTCGTCACGCTCGGTGTAGCCGTCCAGTCGCTGGTGGGCGCCCCGGGATTCCTTGCGCTGCAGGGCCGAATGCGCCATGGCCTGCGCCACTTCCAGCGAGTAGCCCAGCTCCAGGGTGGTGAGCCAGTCGGTGTTGAAGGCCAGGCTGTGGTCGTCGATGCGCACGCGGCGATAGCGTTCACGCAGTTCCGCCAGCTTGTCGCAGGTGGCCTGCATGCCTTTCTCGTCGCGGTAGATGCCCACGCCGTCTTCCATGGCCACCCGCATCTCGTCGCGGATGGTGGCGGGCCGCTCGGCGCCGGGGCCGGCATTGCGAGCCGGGTCCAGCCAGGTCAGGATGCGCCGTTCGGCGTCTTCGGCCTGCTTCAGCATGGCGGTATCAGCCTGGCCTCGGCCACGCTCGGCTGCCACGGTGGCCGCGCCTTCACCGGCCAGGCGGCCGAAGACCAGCAGCTCGGCCAGAGAGTTGGAACCCAGGCGGTTGGCGCCGTGGATGCCGACGCTGGAGCACTCGCCGGCGGCGAAGAGCCCCTGGATGGGGGTCTGGCAACGGCCATCGGTGAGGATGCCGCCCATGGTGTAGTGCACGGCCGGGCAGACGGGGATGGGATCCTTCACCGGGTCGACGCCGGCAAAGGTCTCGGCGGCCTCGGCAATGAGCGGCAGGCGCTCGTGGATCTTCTTCTCGCCCAGATGGCGCAGGTCCAGGTGGACGGCCGGGCCATGGGGGGTGTCGACGGTACGACCTTTCTGGCGCTCATGCCAGAAGGCCTGCGAGAGCCGGTCACGCGGGCCAAGCTCCATCGCCTTCGGACGCGGCCAGGGATCCAGCGGGCCCAGCCCGTAGTCCTGCAGGTAGCGGTAGCCGTCGCGGTTGACTAGGATGCCGCCTTCGCCGCGGCAGCCTTCGGTCATGAGAATGCCGGAGCCCGGCAGGCAGGTGGGGTGGTACTGCACGAACTCCATGTCGCGCAGCGGCACACCGGCCCGGTAGGCCATGCCCATGCCGTCGCCGGTGAGGGTGCCGGCGTTGGTGTTCTGCCGGAACACGCGGCCTGCGCCGCCCGTGGCCATGACCACGGCATTGGCAAAGAGCGCCAGGCGTTCGCCGCTGGCGATCTCGACGGCCAGCACGCCACGCACGCGGCCATCCTCGACCAGCAGGTCGGTACAGAAGAACTCGTCGTAGTGCCGGATCTGCGGGTACTTGAGCGAGGTCTGGAAGAGGGTGTGCAGGATGTGGAAGCCGCTGCGGTCGGCCGCGAACCAGGTGCGAGGCACCTTCATGCCGCCGAAGTAGCGGACGTTGATGTGTCCGTCGTCCTTGCGGCTCCAGGGGCAGCCCCACTGCTCCAGCTGGATCATCTCTTCAGTACAGTGCTCGACGAAATATTCGACCACGTCCTGTTCACAGAGCCAGTCACCGCCGGAGACGGTGTCGTCGAAGTGGTTGTCCAGGCTGTCGTCGGGCCGAATGACACCCGCCGAGCCGCCTTCGGCCACGACGGTGTGCGAACGCATGGGAACAACCTTGGAGACCAGTGCGATCTCCAGTCCGGGATTGAGTTCGGCGGCCGCAATGGCGGCGCGCAATCCGGCACCGCCGCCCCCGAGGACGATGATGTCTGCCGTTGCTGTATGCATGAGGCTCCCTGTCCTGTGAGTGACATAGTTTTGCACATTATCAGGGAGGATCAGAGGCCTAGGGGGATGGTCGGGTTTGTTGGCTTGATGGGGGTCAAGGACTGTCTGTTAAGCTAGACCATTCGCTTACTTTTGACTTGGATCCATGCCTGACATCACTCGTTTTCCTGTCATTGTTTCTGATGTTTCCGGTGTTTTCCGATCGTTTCGGGGGCGTGCGCGCCGTGTTGCCGCAAGGCAACGGACAGGGCTTGTGCTGTCGCTGATGGTGGCGGGCGGACTGGGCGCCGGGAGCGTTCAGGCGCAAATGCAGGTGCTGCCATCCGGAAAGGTGACGGAAGTGCAGGCGGCTGATGGAACTGCGGGTGTCGGGAAGGCGTCGGCTTCCAGGGGGACGGCAGCCCAGGGGCAGGGGATTGCCCAGCTGCGGCGCTTTGCCACCCGAACGCCGGCCGCGACGGGCACGTTCGTGCAGACGCAGCTGGCAGGCGGCGGGCGCGGCAGTTCGGCGCGCTCCAGCGGCAGCTTTGCGTTCGCGCGGCCAGGCAATTTCCGCTGGGAGATCGACAAGCCCGATCCGCAGCTGATCGTGACGGACGGGAAGAAGCTGTATTTCTACGATGAAGGACTTCGGCAGGTGACGGTCCGCGAGGCCAGCGAAGCGATCCAGGCGACACCGGCGGCGGTGCTGTTCGGCGTGGGGGATCTGGACGAGGCATTCAAGCTGTCGGAGGTGGGCCAGTACAACGGGGTCGCCTGGGTGGAAGCGGTGCCCCGCTCGGCCGACAGCGGTTTTGACCGGATCCGGATCGGGATGCGGGACGGGCTGCCGGTGGTGATGGAGGTGGTGGATGCTTTCGGGCAGATCAATCGCTTCGAATTTGCCAGGCTGTCCACGAATGAGCAGATTCCGGCCGAGCGCTTCCGTTTCAAGGTACCGGCCGGCGTGGATGTGCTGGAGTGACTGGCGCGTCAGGGAGCAAGCGTGATGGATGGTGATCTGTTCGACGATCTGCCCGAGGCGGTGCCGGAACAGGTTCCGCAGCAGTCACGGATACAGGCGCAGTCACAGACCCAGGCTGAGGCTCAGGTTGAGGCTCAGACCGCCACGCAGGCACGGGGGGCTGCGACCGGAAACAGCAGTGGCGTGCCGCTGGCAGAGTTGCTGAGGCCGGCGACGCTGGATGAGGTGATTGGGCAGAAGCACCTGCTGGGACCGGACCGGCCGCTGCGACTGGCATTCGAGTCGGGACAGCCGCATTCGATGATCCTCTGGGGGCCGCCGGGTGTGGGCAAGACCACGCTGGCACGGCTGACGGCGAACGCCTTCGGGCATGAATTCATTGCGCTGTCGGCTGTCTTTTCGGGGGTGAAGGATATCCGCTCCGCGATGGAGCAGGCTGAGCGCAACCTGCAGGCGGGGCGCCACACCATCCTCTTCATCGACGAGATCCACCGTTTCAACAAGGCGCAGCAGGATGCTTTGCTGCCCTATGCAGAATCGGGGCTGATCACGCTGATCGGGGCAACGACCGAGAATCCGTCCTTCGAGGTGAATTCCGCGCTGCTGTCGCGCGCGCAGGTCTATGTGCTGAAGTCGCTGGACGACGATGAGCTGAAGGCGCTGGTCGAGCGTGCGCGGACACGCGCACTGCCGGGACTGGAGTTCGAGCCGGCGGCCATCGACACGCTGGTGGGCTATGCCGACGGTGACGCGCGACGGATGCTGAACCTGCTGGAGCAGACGGCCACCGCCGCATGCGCCGTCGGGGTGGCACAGATCACGCCGACCTTCCTGGAGCAGGTGCTGTCCCTGAATGCGCGGCGCTTCGACAAGGGCGGCGACAGCTTCTATGACCAGATTTCGGCCCTGCACAAGTCGGTGCGGGGGTCGAACCCGGACGCCGCGCTGTACTGGCTGTGCCGGATGCTGGATGGCGGAGCAGATCCGCGCTACCTGGCACGTCGCATCGTGCGGATGGCGTGGGAGGACATCGGGCTGGCAGACCCGCGGGCCATGCAGCTGGCCAACGATGCGGCCGCTACCTATGAACGCCTGGGCAGCCCCGAAGGCGAGCTGGCGCTGGGGCAGGCGGTGATCTATCTGGCCATGGCGGCCAAGAGCAATGCGGGCTACATGGCCTACAACCAGGCGGCAGCCTTCGTGAAGAAGGACAAGTCACGGCCGGTGCCGGTCCACCTGCGCAATGCACCCACCAAGCTGATGAAGGAGCTGGGTTACGGCCATGCCTATCGTTACGCGCATGACGAGCCCAATGCCTATGCCGCCGGTGAAACCTATCTGCCGGAAGGGATGCGCGAACCGGGCTGGTACAAGCCCGTGCCGCGCGGGCTGGAACTGAAGATCGGCGAGAAGCTGACGCAGCTGCGGGCGTGGGATGCGGAGGCTCGGCGGCGTGAAAGAAGCAAGGCAAGAAGCGCTGCGTCGCCTCATGATACGGCATCGAACCAGGAAGAGCAGTAGAGCAAGCAGTAGTGCAGCTTGTTTCAGGCGCCTTTTGGTGCTGCAGGGGCTGCGTTGCCCCTGCATGTTCCAGCCGTGAGATAAGGGGCCTGAGCCGGATTACCTTCCCTGTGTCTGGCGCCGCTTGCGCACCGCCTGCGCCAGTGTCTGCAGCACGGGAATGGTCTGTTCCATGCTCAGGCAGGCGTCGGTGACGGAGACGCCGTATTGCAGCGGTTGGCCAGGCAGGATGTCCTGGCGGCCTTCGTTCAGGTGGCTCTCGATCATCACGCCGGTGATGCGGGCATCGCCTGCGGCGATCTGGCTGGCCACGTCCTGAGCCACGTCGATCTGGCGGCGGTGCTGCTTGCTGCTGTTGGCGTGCGAGAAGTCGATCATCACCTGTTCGCGCAGGCCGTTCTTCGCCAGCAGCTGGCAGGCAGCATTCACGTCGGCCGCGCTGTAGTTGGGGGCCTTGCCGCCGCGCAGGATGATGTGGCAGTAGGGGTTGCCGTGGGTCTCGAAGATGGCGGCCACGCCCATCTTCGTGATGCCCATGAAGGCGTGCGAGGCCTGGGCGGCCAGAATGGCGTCGGCTGCCACTTTCACGCCGCCGTCGGTGCCGTTCTTGAAGCCCACGGGGCAGGACAGGCCGCTGGCCAGCTGGCGGTGGCTCTGGCTTTCGGTGGTGCGTGCGCCGATGGCGCCCCAGCTGATGAGTTCGCTGATGAACTGGGGCGAGAGCAGGTCGAGGAATTCGGTGGCGACGGGCATGCCGAGCTGCAGCACGTCCAGCAGCAGCCTGCGGGCCATTTCCAGACCCTGATTGATGGCGTAGCTGTCGTCCATGTGCGGGTCGTTGATGTAGCCCTTCCAGCCGACGGTGGTGCGGGGCTTCTCGAAGTAGACGCGCATCAGGATGAGAAGGTCGTCGGAGAGGGCGTCGGCCTGAGCCTTGAGCTGGCGGGCGTAGTCCATGGCCTGGGTGTGGTCATGGATGGAGCAGGGCCCGACGACGACCAGCAGGCGATCATCCTGGCCGGAGAGGATGCGGCAGACGGCGGCGCGGCTGTCCTCGACGAGATGGGTGGTCGAGTCGGGGACGGGCAGCCACTCCTGCAGCAGGGCCGGAGTGATGAGGGGACGCACCGTCTTCATGCGGGTGTCGTCCACCCGGCGGGTGCTGCTGGGGTCGAGCGGGGTGGCGGTGTGTGCTGCGGTGGTCATGATCTGGAAGCGCTGGATACCATTTTGCTTCCAGTATATTGCTCTGCAGCAGTCATCGCCTCCCCCGGAGTTTATGGGGGAAGGTTAACCCTTGTGGGCGATGGTCCGGGCGCACCATGATCGAAGGTGTCGTCTGGGCGCGCCGTGCTCGAAGGCGTGATCTGGGAGGGGGTGGGTTGCCCGCCTTCGACTATCCGGGTTTTTTCTGTCCGGGCGTGAGGCCTCGCCTGGTCGGTGAACCGGAAACGGTTCAGTCGGTCAGTTCGAGAATGACGACGTGCTTGTCGGCCAGCGGCCAGGTGCGGCCGGCGATGCGCTCGTTGTTGAAGCGGGCGACGACGGTCTCGGGCGTGTCGCTGAGCGACTTCATGCGCGAGGTGGAGACACCCGCAGCGCCACGGGGCGGAATGCCCGGGGGCGGGACGGCGCGGCCGAAGGACATGGTGTCGCGGCGCATGTCGAAGTAGCCGCGCGGCCGGCTCATGATGACCATGGCCCGGGCGTCCGGGTCGGCATGCACGATGCGCTGCAGGCGGAAGTTGACGATGTCGCTGCTGCGCGGGAAGGGGCTTCGGTAGATGTGGTGCGTGGGGTAGCCCGGCGCACTGATCACGAATTCATAGGTCTGGCTGCCGCTGGCCTGGAAGCCGCCCCAGCGGCCGTTGGTGCCGGTGCGCTGGCTGTGGACCGGGGTCTGGCTGGTGCGGATGCCGGTGTTGGCATCGACGGTGTAGACCTCGACCTGAGCGCCCTTGAGCGGCAGGTTGGTGGGAAAGCCGCCGTTCTGGCCTTCCACGCCGCTGACCATGCCATCCAGCGTGACGTCCTGTTCGGCCACGATCTCGGGCTGGGCAGGCGCCTTGCCGGTGATGAACTGATGCATGACGCTGAAGGCTGCCGCGGAATGGGCCACTTCACGGTGGTCGGCGCCGGGCAGGACCTGGTTCCGGGCGCCCTTGAGCGCCTGGCTTTCAGGGCGGACGTTGGTGCTGAGCAGCGGGTTGCCGATCCACTCGCCGGTGGGCTGGGCGTACTTGTCGTTGTTGTCGGAACGCAGGGTGAGCCACTGGATGCCGGTGGGCACTTCGTTGCCCTGGGCGTCCTTGGGCCGGTTCAGGCCCTTCAGGAAGTTGGACAGGCCCGAGAATTCGCTCTGTTCGCGCAGGCCCTTGACGGCCCAGACGCCATGGGCGGGCGTGCCGGCCAGAATGGCGTGGCTGACGCTGGCCTGGCCATCGCCGTTCTGGATGTAGTTGCGGATGGCGTTGCCGCCGCGGCCGCTGCCGATGAGGATGACCTTGTCGGTCTTGTCCCGGGCCTTGATGGCGGCGACTTCGGCTCTCAGGTAGGCCATGTAGTCGGCGCTGCTGCTGCGGCCGGCCTGGGGCTGGGTGTCGTCGTCACGCGCGTAGGGGTAGGGCAGATTCAGCGTGTGCAGCTTGGCGGTGGGCCAGCCGTTGGACTCGAAGCGCCACAGCATGGTCTGCCAGCTGGCGGCGCTTTCGCCGTTGTCGTGCACGAACAGGATGGACGGGTGTGTATCGAGGGCTGCGGGCCTGATGACGTTGCAGCCTGCCAGCAGCAGGACGCCCAGTCCAGCCGCTTGCAGGGTTCGGCGTTTCGGGGCTCGAAACTGGGCTTTCGATGACACGGTTTCCTCCGGATCGGGCATTCGGGTGATGCAGGGGCGCAGACCAGCACCTGCCGGTCCCGGCCGGCGGCGCTGCGGGCATTATGCCCGATCCCCTCGGGGGATACGGACAAGCCCTCGGAAAGGCGCCGAGCAGTCCTGGCCCTCCATGTCCCGGCATGGGGGAGGGGCTGGACATCCGTGCCGGGGTCACGCCCCGGCATGCCTTTCCTTGGTGAAGATGATACGTTGGGCGCAGCAGAGGGGCAGCGGCAGCGCCTGAATGGGCCGACAAGCGACTAGAATGGCGGGATGATCGATATTCAAACATTGCGCCGAGACGCCGCACAAGTGGAAAGTCGTCTCAAGACCCGTGGGTTCGTCTTTGACCGCGCCGGCTACGAGGCCCTGGAGGCCCGTCGCAAGGCGCTGCAGACGCGTGCCGAGGCGCTGCAGGCGCAGCGCAATGCGCTGTCCAAGCAGATTGGCCAGGCCAAGGGCAAGGGTGAGGATGCCAGCGCGCTGCTGGCCGAGGTCAACGCCGTGACGCAGGAGCAGGCCGGCATTCCGGCCGAGCTGGAGTCGGTGCAGGCATCGCTGGATGCGCTGCTGGCCAGCCTGCCCAACCTGCCGCACGAGTCGGTGCCGGTGGGCCGCAGCGAGGCCGACAATGTGGAGGTGCGCCGCTGGGGCACGCCGGCCACCTTCGACTTCGAGGTGAAGGACCACCTGGACGTGGGCGAGCCGCTGGGGCTGGACGCGGCCGCTGGGGCCAAGCTCTCGGGTGCACGGTTCACCGTGATGCGCGGTGGCGTGGCGCGCCTGCACCGGGCACTGGCCCAGTTCATGCTGGACATGCACACCACGCGGCATGGCTATACCGAGTGCTACACGCCGTATCTGGTGAATGCTTCCGCACTGTTCGGCACCGGGCAGCTGCCCAAGTTCGAGGAAGACCTGTTCCGGGTGCAGAAACTGGGTGACCAGGGACCGGCGGCCGGGACGGAGGCCGGGCAGGAGGCGTCGGGTCAGGCGGTGCCGGCCACGATGTACCTGATTCCGACCAGCGAGGTGTCGCTGACGAACCTGGTGGCGGGCGAGATCCTGCCGGGCGAGGCGCTGCCGCTGCGGCTGACGGCGCATACGCCGTGCTTCCGCTCCGAGGCGGGCTCGTATGGCCGTGACACGCGCGGGATGATCCGCCAGCACCAGTTCGACAAGGTGGAAATGGTGCAGGTGACGCGTCCCGAGGACTCCTACGCGACGCTGGAGTCGATGGTGGGCCATGCCGAAGCCATCCTGCAGGCGCTGGAGCTGCCGTACCGGGTGGTGGCCCTGTGCACGGGCGACATGGGCTTTTCGGCCGCCAAGACCTATGACCTGGAGGTGTGGCTGCCGGGGCAGTCGGCCTATCGGGAGATCTCGTCCATTTCCAATACCGAGGCCTTCCAGGCCCGGCGGATGCAGGCGCGTTTCCGCCCGGCCGATGCCGAAGGCAAGGGCGGCAAGGGCAAGGCGAAGCCCGAGCATGTGCACACGCTGAACGGCTCCGGCCTGGCCGTGGGCCGCACGCTGGTGGCCGTGCTGGAAAACCACCAGCAGGCCGATGGCTCGGTGCGCATTCCGAAGGCGCTGCAGCCCTACATGGGCGGGGTGGAAGTGCTGAAGCCCTGATGCGCAGCATCATAGAAGCAGGAACGGCCCCTGATGGGGCCGTTCCTGTTTTGAGTCTTTTCCGGTATAGAGCCGGGGAGCGCTTCATCATGAATGGTCACGCCGGCTGAGCACCTTGGTCCGGCTGATACGTTCATCCATCGAAGCTGCGAAAACAAAAACGGCCCCATCAGGGGCCGTTTTCATGTTCTGGCGGAGAGGGTGGGATTTGAACCCACGGTACCGTTACCGGTACGCCTGATTTCGAGTCAGGTACATTCGACCACTCTGCCACCTCTCCGTGTCCTTGCGGTCAAGACACCGGATTATGCCAGAACTTGCCCGCATGTCAACGAGAAAGCCGGGGAAGGGTGGGCCGTTGTTGCAGCAGGGGCCGGGTAGCTCATGCGTTTGGCGCGGCCCGGGCGGTCTGCGGGCCGCTTGTGTGGCGTTGACCATACTCGGACAATAGCGGCATGCACGGATCTTTCTACATCGTTCTGATTGCGCTGGGCATCTCGCTGGCTCTGCGTCCCTGGCGGATGCTGCGGGGAGGCGCACTGCTGACCCCGGTGCTGGCAACGCTGGTGCTCCTGCCCTGGATGTGGGCGCTGCCGCGCCTGCACATTGCGCCGGTGCAGCTGCAATGGTCGGGGGCCTGTCTGGTGCTGCTGATGCTGGGCTGGCCGCTGGCCATCCCGGTGCTGTGCCTGGTGGGTGTGCTGTCGGGATGGTTCGTGCCGCAGCCGTGGCCAGACGTGTTCGACAGCATCCTGTGGCTGGGCGTGGCGCCAGCCACCTTTGCCATGCTGCTGGGGGCGCTGGTGCGCCGCCTGCTGGGCGAGCATCTGTTCGTCTACATTCTGGGCCGGGGCTTTCTCACGACGGTGATCTGCCTGTTTTTGAGCGGGGCGCTGGCACAGTGGGCTGGCATGCGGCTGGGGCATGGCAGCGACGAGTTCTCGTCCATGGTGGCGCGCTGGTTGCTGGCCTGGGGCGATGGCTTCTTTACCGGGATGTGGACGGCCATCTTCGTGGCGTTCAAGCCCAGCTGGCTGGCCACGTGGTCGGACCGGCTGTACTTGCGCCGCTCTCCGCCGGATGCCGAGGCCGATGACCGTCCGGTGCCGCCGGCTCTCGATCTGGTGGAGCTGCACGAGAAGGACGAGGTGACGGGCGCTTCCGATCGGCGGTGAGCCCGCTTTTGGGGGGCTTGTGCGCCGCACGGAACGACTTGTGCGGCGCTTGCGTGACGCCCCCCGATGTATCCTCGACGCTCCCCCCTGGACTGCCCTCCTCGACAATTCCCTTGAGCGGTCTTGTGGCCCTGTTTTCGACGGTGTCCGACCGACCGAGCGGGCGCCGAGGCATCGGGCAATCCGCCATCCGGCCTAGGCCCGTCATCTTCCCTGAAGCTCTTCGGGCAGGCGCTTTGCCCTAGCCTTGCGGGGTGATCCATCTCGCATCCTTCATTCCCCGTCTGACGCTGCTGGCCGGCTGCCTACTGGTGTCGGCTTGCGCGCTGGAGTTCTCCGGCTGGCTGCCACCCGTGGGCTGGCTGCCGGGCTGGGCATTGCTGGGGGTGTTGCTGGTGTTGCCGGCGTGGTTGCGCCCGCTGGGCATGGGGTTGATGGTCAGTGCCGCGCTGGCGTTGTCCATCCATCAGGCGCTTCAGACGCGGCTGGATCCGGCGCTGGAGGATGTGCCGCTGGTGGTGGAGGGCACGGTCAGCAGTCTGCCGTCTCGTCAGGGCTTTGGTGACCGGGTGCTGTTTGCGGTGCAGGCCTGTGGGCCGCTGGATGAAGCGACATCCCTGCCTGGCTGTGAGGGTCTGGGGCGGGTGTCGCTATCGTGGGGCACGCCGAAGTCCGGAGCGCAGGATGATGCGGATGGGCCGTCCGCGGATGACGTGTGGCCCGAACCGGGCCAGCGCTGGCGGCTCCTGGTGAAACTGCGCAGGCCGGTGGCGGCGGTGAATCCGGACGCTTTCGATACCGAGCAGCGCATGCTGCAGCAGGGCATCGGGGCCGTGGGCAGGGTCGTGAAGCGGCAGCGCTTGCAGGATGAACCCGCCTGGCAGCAGGGCATGGCGGGGCTGATGCGCTGGGTTGAATCGGTGCGTGCGGTGTTGAGGCAGCATCTGGAGACGCTGCAGGCACGCATTGATCCGGCACGGGGACAGGATGAAGGGCGCTGGGCCCTGATGGGCATCGTCACGGGGCTGTCGCTGGGGGATCAGGCCGCCATGGGGGCCGAGCAGTGGGGGCTCTTCAGTCGGACCGGCGTGAGCCACCTGATGGCGATTTCCGGCATGCATGTGACCTTGCTGGCCATGGTCGTGTCGGCGGGCTGCCTGGGGCTGCATCGCGCGCTGGCGCGTCGTGCGAGCGGACGGTGGCTGGCGTGGATGTCGCGTGTTCCGCGTCAGTGGCTGGTGCTGGTGCCTGGTGTGCTGACGGCCTTCGGCTACGCGCTGCTCTCGGGGTGGGGCGTGCCGTCGCAGCGGACCTGCTTCATGCTGCTGGCAGCTGCGGTGCTGAGTGTGGGAGGGCGCAGCCAGAATGCGGTGACACCGGTGCTGCTGGCAGCGGCCGCCATCGTGGCGCTGGATCCGTGGTCGGTGGCGCAGGCGGGGTTCTGGCTTTCGTTCTGTGCGGTGCTGGCGCTGGTCTGGTGTGCGCAGCAGCCGCTGGGCGGGGGGTTGGAGGAAGGCGACGCGCTCTCCGGGACCCGATGGTGGCAGCAGGGTCGCGTGGGGCAATGGTGGGCGGCACTGCGTGACGGGGCCCGCAACCAGTGGGCGGCGACGGTACTGCTCACGCCGCTGACGATCGCCTTCTTTTCCACCTGGTCGTTGATCGGTCCGGTGGCCAATGTGCTGGCCATTCCGTGGGTGGGGCTGGTGCTGACGCCGATGGCCATTGGGGTGATGCTGCTGGCACCGGTCTTTCCATGGCTGGCCGGCTGGCTGCTGAAGGCGCTGTTGCTGCAGCTGGGCTGGCTGATGGCATTTCTGCGCAGTCTGGATGCCTTGCCGCTGGCCAGTGTGCAGCTGCCCCGGCCCGGGGTGTTCGCGCTGGTGTGCGCGCTGCTGGGGGCGGTGCTGATGCTGGCGCCCGTGGGGCTGCGCCGCCCGAGGCTGGGCATGCTGTGCCTGCTGCCGCTGCTGCTGGCCAGTCCCCGTCACGCGCCGCCGGATGCGCTGGTGGTGACGGCACTGGACATTGGCCAGGGCAGCATGATTGTGGTGGAGCAGGGGGAGCAACGTCTGCTGTACGACACGGGGGCTTCCCGCCTTGGCGGGCGCAGCGCCATCGACGCGACCCTGGTGCCGTGGCTGAACAGCCGGGGCCTGAACGGGGTGGATGTGCTGGTGGTGTCGCATCTGGATGCGCACCATGCCGGTGGCGCAGCGCGCGCGATGGTGGCGTTGAATCCATCGGTGCTGCTGACGGCCATGGATCCGCGGCTGCTGGGCATGAGTGATTCGGCGGAGGGGCGATTCCAGCCCTGCCTGGCAGGTACCGTATTGCCGTGGGCTGATGGCGCTATCGAGGTGCTGCAGCCGCAGCAGATGGCCCATACGATCGAGGATGCACGGCAGGACCAGAACAGTTGCGTGATCCGTGTACGCAGTTCGGCAGGCAGCGTGCTGCTGGCCGGCGACCTGCCGGCACGGGCCGAGGCGGCGCTGGTGAAGGCGCAAGGGGATCGTCTGCCGGCGGATGTGCTGGTGGTTCCGCAGGAAGGTGGCCGCCAGGGGGCGGGCAAGCAGCTGCTGGCGGCCGTGCGGCCCACGCTGGCGGTGGTGCAGACGACGCATCGCCATCAGCATGGAAGGCCGGATGCCGCGCTGGTGGAACGTCTGGAGAACCAGGGCACACCGCTGTTGCGTACGGACAGGGATGGTGCGGTGCGCATCGTGCTGCGTCAGGGACAGGCGCCGCAGGTCACGCGCAACCGGATCGATGGTGCGCCCTACTGGCGGGTCCGGCTGGATGAAGGGGCCGACGGAATGGGGGACTGACCTAGGGATCCTCTGAACAAGTCCCCGCGGCCGTCGCATCCCCGTAACGGGCGCATGACTGCGTTGCCATTTGCTGTCAATAGCGCCGCTATTGACAGCAAATGTCGCCTTGTCCTGCATTCCGTTCCGTGGCGCGCCGGTTCGCGGGACTTATTCAGAGGATCCCTAGGGAAAATCCGGTCGTCTCCATGGTGCGTTCGGTACCCCGTGAGGGGCACGGCGCAGGGCGGGGAATGGTAAGCTTCGGGCGCGCGTCCTTTTGGGGACGCTTACATTCTTCATCTGTACAGATGTCATCAAGGAGGAGCAATCACATGGAAATCAAGCGACTGGAACCCGGCAAGCGCATGTCCGAAGCGGTGGTGTACAACCACGTGGCCTATCTGGCTGGCCAGATTCCGGAAGACACCAGCAAGGGGCCGGCTGACCAGACCCGTCAGGTGCTGGCCTCCATCGACAGCGTGCTGGCCAAGCTGGGCAGCGACAAGAGCAAGCTGCTGAGCGCCACGGTCTACCTGTCCAACATCGGCAACTTTGCCGCCATGAATGAAGCCTGGGACGCCTGGGTGTCGCCCGGCAATCCGCCGGCACGCGCCACGGTCGAGGCTCGCCTGGCGTCGCCCGACATCCTGGTCGAGATCGTGGTGACGGCCGCGGTCTGATTCGTGACGGCCGCAGTCCGATCGCCCGGATCGAATCGCCGGGGCGACTGCGGTCCGATCTTCAGCCGGTTTCGTCGAGGTGGCCGCCGTGTGGGGATCCCCGCGTGGGGAGACGTTTCTCAGATCTTCATGGGACGGCGGCCGCCGTTGAAGCGCTTCATCCAGTAGCGCTTGTCGATAGCCTCGACGCGCACGATGCTGCCTGACGAAGGGGCGTGCACGAAGCGCCCCCGGCCGATGTAGATGCCGACGTGCGAGTTGGGATGTCGGCCCGTCTGAAAGAACACCAGGTCGCCCGGGGCCAGATCCGCACGGGCCACCTTCGTGCCTCGGGTACCCATCTCGCGGCTGGTGCGCGGCAGCTCGATGCCCAGCGCCTCGCGGTAGACGTGCTGGACCAGGCCACTGCAGTCGAAACCGTGGCGGGGGCTGGAACCGCCCCAGCGATAGGGCTTGCCCACCTGGGCCAGTGCTTCCTTTGTCACATCGTTGGCAGCTCGCCGGGGCAGCGGTTCCGCCTGATGGCTGGCGCACGCGGCCAGCAGCAACGGGCCACCGCTCAGCATCAGGGTGGCCAGGCTGCGCAGCATCGTCCGGCGCGCCAAGGCGCCGACGCGGTGGGGGAAAGGGGCTGTCTGGGACGTCATGCAGCCAGTTTAGCGTGCATTTGCGGTACGATGCATCCGCCATGGCTGTCCTGCCGGTTTTTCCGGGCTGATGGTCGGCATACCTGATTCCGGTCGTGCAAGGCCGGCGCAGCCCGGCTTTTCTGCAAGGCCGGCGCGCTCGCCCCGTTCGCCGATCCGCTGCGTGTCGGGAGGGGCACGATGAATCTGTTCGATCAGCGCGCGCTGCGCGACGGCGTCACCCGGGGTGAAGTGCTGGCCTGGGCCGGCTATGACTTTGCCAATTCCGGCTACACCACCGTGGTCACCACCGCGGTGTTCAGCGCCTATTTCGTGGGAGTGGTGGCCGGCAATGCCAGCTGGGCCACTTTCCTGTGGACCTTCATCCTGGGGCTTTCCAACCTGGCGGTGATGCTGACCATGCCCGCCATCGGCGCCCGGGTGGATGCCAGGGCTTCGCGCAAGGCGTGGCTGCTGTCAGTCACGCTGGTGTGCGTGGCCTGCGTGGTGGGGCTGTACTGGGTTCATGCAGGCGACATCCTGCCGGCGGTGCTGCTGATCATCGTCTCCAATTACTGCTACGCGCTGGGCGAGACCTTCTGCGCAGCCTATCTGCCGGAGCTGGCGCAGCCTGACGCGATGGGTCGCGTCTCGGGATGGGGATGGAGCTTTGGCTACGTGGGCGGGATGCTGGCACTGGGGGTTTCGCTGGCCTGGGTGAGCCATGTGCAGGCAGGCGGAGGCGATGCCGAAGCCTTTGTGCCCGGCACGATGCTGATCACGGCCATCATCTACCTGCTGGCGGCGCTGCCGATGTTCCTTTTCGTGCGTGACCGGGCCGAGCCCTGCGTTCAGGAGACGGACAGTGCCGTGCTGTCCGTCTTCGACATCCGGACTTCCTGGCGGCGCGTCCGCGACTTCATCGACTTTCGCCGGCTGCTGCTGGTGGGCTTCTTCTTCAATGCCGGCGTGTTCGTGGTGATCTCGCTCACCGCCGTCTATGCAGAACAGGTGATGCACTTCGAGCCGAAGCAGACCATGATGCTGTTCTTCGTGGTCAATATCGCGGCGGCTCTGGGGGCCTTCCTGTTCGGCTACCTGGAAGATCGCATCGGCCACCGGCACGCGCTGGGCCTCACGCTGGTGGGCTGGATCGCCGTGGTGGCGCTGGCCGTGATGGCCAACAGCGACACGGTGTTCTGGGCGGCGGCCATGCTGGCCGGTCTCTGCATGGGGTCCAGTCAGTCGGCGGGCAGGGCCCTGGCTGGTGCCCTGGCGCCCAGTCATCGGCTGGGTGAGTTCTACGGGCTGTGGGCCTTTGCCACTCGCAGTGCAGCCATTGTCGGACCGCTGACCTATGGCATCATCAGCTGGGCCACCGAGGGCAACCATCGGGGGGCACTGCTGTTCACCGGCTGTTTCTTCGTGGCGGCGCTGGCGCTTCTGGCCTACGTCGACATCGCGCGTGGCGTGTGCCGGGCGCGGGCCGACGATGCCTCGGCCGTCAGTACGGAGGCCTCGTCCTGACGGGAACAGGCAACAGGGCGCGGAGGTGGCATCATCCTGCTTGCCGTGCAGCCGTGCAGCCGTGCAGCCGTGCAGCCGTGCAGCCGTGCAGCCGTGCAGCCGTGTTGCTGTAGCTGAGCTTTTTTGAATCCACGCCCGGCCAGATCGGGCATCTTCATTCATCAAGGGAGACATCAACCATGAAAACCAAACCCACCCTCGAACTGCGCGATGTGGAGAACGGCCTGAAGGCTGGCCTGGCCAAGGCCGCCGAGAAAGGCTGGGCCGTGACCGTGTCCGTGGTCGACGATGGCGGCCATCTGCTGGGCCTCAAGCGCATGGATGGTTGCGCGGCCGTGGCAGCCTACATCTCGCCCGAGAAGGCGCGCACCGCTGCGCTGGGCCAGCGGGGCAGCGGCGGCTATGAAAAGATGATCAACGACGGCCGTACCGCCTTCCTGTGCGTGGACGTGCTGAAGGGCACCCTGGAAGGGGGGCTGCCCATCGTCATCGAGGGCCAGGTGGCTGGCGCTGTGGGCGTCTCGGGCGTGAAGCCCAACGAGGACCTGGAAGTGGCGCAGGCTGCTGTGGACGCGATCGTCGCCGGGGTCTGATGGCAGGGGGCAGCCTGGGGACCGGCGTTCCGGCTCCTGGCTGCCGGGGTGCCCCTGCTTTGCTGCGTCCCGGCTGTGGGGCGCGGCTTCACCCAACGGGGCATGGCATTGTTGTTCAATTGAAATGTCGTGACATGCGTTTGGGCCTTTGCTACAATGCCGCGTTCCGGAGAGATGGATGAGTGGTTTAAGTCGCACGCCTGGAAAGCGTGTAAGGGTTAATAGCCCTTCGGGGGTTCGAATCCCCCTCTCTCCGCCACACATTCCGCGCTGAGATCCAGCCACTTCCTGTCAGCCTCCCGCGTTCTGAAGGGAGAGCGGGCAGCTTGGATGGCCTTCTTCGGTGCCTTGAAACCCCGGCTTGTCGTCATGACAGCCGGGTTTTTTCTTGTGTGCGCATGACGCGCCGGACTTGGCAATTTGCGCGGGGCCTGCCGCACGTTGCGCCACGCCCGCCAAGCGAGAACGCTCCCGGGTGGGACGCGTTCTGGTCCTGCTCTGGGGCTTGGGTCGATCAGCGGCTGGCCCAGTTACGTTTGTTGCCGGCCTTCTCATCCTCGATGGTGTAGCCCAGGTGCACCAGCGGCTGGCCTTTCTTCCAGCCGGCGGGCACTTGCCACCGGTTGCAGTAGCGGCGATGGGTCTTGGGCAGCTTGTAATTCCAGCAGAGGTCGGCGGTGTCCGTACCCGTGATCATCACCCACAGCTGCACCCAGTTTCCGTTGTTGTTCCACACGAAGATTTGCCTGGCTGAAGCCACCTGTTCCTCGTAGCCGATGGTCTCGGCCTGGCCGGTATAGCTCACGCCCTTGTCGTAGCTGAAGGTTGGCTCGTCGGTGACCGTCAGCGTGCCTCCCAGGGTGACGCCGTTCGCGCCGTTGGTGACGGGCAGGGACATGGTGATCTGGTCCATGTCATAGTTTGCATCACCACCTCCGTCGGTATCCTTGCCGCCGTTGTAGGTGAAATAGGTGTAGCCGCCTTCAGCCGGCGTGTAGCCGCCAGGGGTACCGCTGCGTTCGCCGGCATAGCCCGGGGCTCGGCTCTGGGAGGAAGTGACCCGCGGGGCATTGGCCATGCCTTGCGGGTAGCCGATGGCTTTGGGGTCATTCGACTGCCCATCGCTGTGCTGGTCCAGCATGGTGGCCAGCACGGCACCGTTGACGCCACCCGAGCCGATCGGCTCGGTGGGGTGCCGCAGCGGCTGACGGTTGATGGCTTCGGCCTCACCGTTTGCGGTCTTGCCGGCATCGGTTGCTGCATTGTCGGCCGTCTGGCCATCGGCAGCCGGTTTCTCGTCGGCAGCAGGCTTGTCGCTGGCAGCAGGTTTTTCCTCAGCAGCCGGTTTGTCGTTGGCCGCGGGCTTGTCGTTGGTGGTCGGCTTGTCGTCGGAAGCGGGTTTGTCGGTGACGGCCGGCTTTTCCTCGGTCGAGGGCTTGTCGGTGGCAGCCGGCTTCTCATCGGCAGCTGGCTTGTCGTCCGAAGCGGGCTTGTCACTGGCACCCTGGGCGGCCGCGGCGTCTGCCTGCGGGTTGGACGGTTGCTGAGTGCTGGCTTGTGCCTGCTGTGCAGCTTGCTGCTGTTGTTGCTGGACCTGGCGTTTCTGCTCTTCCGCCTTGCGGGCCTCTTCTGCTTTGCGTGCTGCTTCCTGGGCCTTGGCCGACTCTTCTGCCTTGCGTGCCTCTTCGCGCTTGGCCTGCTCGGCTTCAGCACTGGCTGCGGCGGCACGCTCCTGGGCCGCCTTGGCTGCCGCATCCTGATCGGCCTTGGCCTTGGCGGCGGCCTCGGCTTCAGCCTGCTTGCGTGCTTCTTCGGCCTTGGCGGCTTCGGCCCGGGCGGCCGCTGCATCCGCTTCGGCCTTCTGGCGTTCGGCAGCCAGGCGGGCTTCCTCGGCCTTGCGCGTTTCTTCCGCACGCTTCTGGGCATCGGCGCGCTCGGCGGCTAGGCGGGCCTCCTCA
>CALIXC010000110.1 GCA_938046755.1 uncultured Lautropia sp.
ATTTATCCTGATGGAGTAGCGTTATCTGGCCACGCCCCGTGTCGTATCTATCCACGCGGTGCGGCCTATCCAAAGCAGCACGCCGACACGCAGGATGCGCGTGTCGGCGTGGCTTGTCTGCTGTCAGCCTGCTTCGGCGCCCAGTACCCTCTTTTCCAGCACTCGCAGGATCTCGCCGTCCTGTCGGCTGTCGAACTTGCGGGCAAAGAGCTTGTCTGAGCGCTCCAGGCGTTCCCGGTCGGCCAGCGTGAATACTTTGGGATGCGATCCCCCGGCGCTCCAGTCTTCCTCATGCAACTGGCGGTTTTCCACCATGTCGGCATGTGGGGAGTTCATGATGAAGCTGTGTGGCAACACCTCGACGGGGCGGTAGGCATGTCGCAGAGTCTTCACCCAACGGGGCAGGTGGTTCGATTCGATGAGGTGCTGACAGAAGCTGCGGGTGAGCGCCATGTAGGGGCGGCCACCCACGTAGCGGGCCTGGCCCAGATGGCGCGACCAGCGATCGATGCGCAGTTTCGGCACGTTCCAGCCGCTCTTCATGAACGGGGGCTCAAGCCGGATGCGCTGGATACGGGCATAGGGGTCGTTCCAGACCTTCTCGGGTTCTACAATGTCGAGGAAGTTGCGGCCTTCGTTGGCGGCAAAGAAGGCGCGGACCTCTTCCTGCGACTTCAGTGGAAAGTCCTGGCCGCTGAGGTTGATCAGCACTTCCCAGGGCTCGGGGCGCGCCAGCAGTTCACGCATGCCGTCCAGCCGGGCCTGCATCAGGCTCCAGGAAGCCCAGCGCATGTCGCGTGCCGGGGCAATGAAGACGTTGGGGTGTCGACGCACCACGGCCTGCAGGGCGGCCTCGCTGCCGGTCAGTCCCTTGATGTCGGGAATGACCAGGTAGACGTTGTCGGGGTGCTGGATGCAGTAGAGCATCTGGGCCAGCTGTTCGGGCTGCTGGTGGGCAAGGATCAGATAGGCAAGACGCACGGTCGGTCACCCGAATGGAAAAGGTTCGGGCTGGAGGTGTCAGCCCGCAGGATGAGAGGTTTGGGTCTTCCCGAAGCGCCGGTGTGCCGGAAAGACAAGTGCTTCCCGGCAGGCCCAGGGTTCGTTGTGAAAACCCCAAGCCTTCTGTCCAATAATGGACAGAAGGCCACTTCTATAAGCCATTAGAACGCAATTCTGTGACCAAGCTAATGCGATATGTAACTAATTAACGCGGAACGGTTGCGAATAGCCGCGTATCGGTCGGATTGTCAGGAAAGGCGATCACCCAGGATGGGCCCCGGGTGCGAATGAACCCCCTCCACTCAGCCCATCATCATCCCATCGGGCCAGGACCACCGCCCATGCCGGGTAACCCGCCGCCGCCCATCATGCCTTTCATGGCGCGCATCATCTTGGCCAGACCGCCTTTCTGCATCTTCTTCATGACGGACTGCATCTGTGAGAACTGATTCAGCAGCCGGTTCACTTCCTGAACGTGTACTCCGGCACCGGTGGCGATGCGCCGCTTGCGGGTGGCCTTGATCAGCTCGGGCTTCTCGCGTTCGGCCGGCGTCATGGCGTGGATGATGCCCTGCATGCGGCGCATGTCACGCTCGGCCTTGTCCATGTCCTCGGCGCTGGCCTTGCCCTGGATCTCGGCCGGCATCTTCTCCATCAGCGAGCTGAGCCCGCCCAGCTTCTTCATCTGGCTCAGCTGGGCCAGGAAGTCGTTCAGGTCGAAGCGCGAGCCTTTCTTCAGCTTTTCGGCCAGTTCCTGCGCCGCAGCGTGGTCCACGTTGGCGTGGGCCTGTTCCACCAGCGCCACGATGTCGCCCATGCCCAGGATGCGGTTGGCCATCCGGTCGGGGTGGAAGACATCCAGTCCGGTAAGCTTCTCGCCTACCCCCACGAACTTGATGGGCTTGCCGGTGACGGCCTTGACCGACAAGGCCGCACCACCGCGCGAGTCGCCGTCGAGCTTGGTGAGCACTACGCCCGTGAGCGGCAGCGTGTCATTGAAGGCCTTGGCGGTGTTGACCGCATCCTGACCTTGCATGGCGTCCACCACGAACAGGGTTTCGATGGGGTGTAGGGCGTCGTGCAGCAGGCGGATCTCGTCCATCATCGCCTGGTCGATGCCCAGCCGGCCGGCCGTGTCGACGATCAGCACGTCGTGATAGTGATTCTTGGCCCAGTCCACTGCGGCACGCGCGATGTCGGCCGGCTTCTGGTCGGGTTGCGACGGGAAGAAGTCCACGCCGGCCTGCTGGGCCACGGTCTTCAGCTGGTCGATGGCGGCGGGGCGGTACACGTCGCAGGAAACCGTCAGCACCTTCTTCTTGCGGTTCTCGCGCAGCCACTTGGAGATTTTGCCCACCGTGGTGGTCTTGCCCGCGCCCTGCAGACCGGCCATCAGGATGATGGCGGGCGGCTGGGCCGCCAGGTCCAGCTCGGCGGTCTCGCCGCCGATCAGGTCCACCATGGCGTTGTGGACGATGCCCACCAGCGCCTGGCCGGGGGTGAGCGACTGCAGCACCTCCTGGCCCAGCGCCTTCTCCTTCACTTGGGCGATGAAGTCGCGCACCACGGGTAGGGCCACATCGGCCTCCAGCAGGGCGATGCGGATTTCCCGCAGCATTTCCTGGGTATTGGCTTCGGTCAGGCGAGCCTCGCCGCGCATGGTCTTCACAATGCGCGCAAGGCGTTGGGAAAGGCTGTCGAACATGAGAGACTGGGCCCCAAGGCGGTGGAAAACGTGGCAGGGAGTGCGCCGGGGGCGGTGCGATGTTGCGCGACCGGTGCCCGGGCGGGGTAAACTGCGACAGTGGGCATTGTACTGACTCTCATCCTCTTGGCGGTCGGACTGTATGGTCTGGTGCTGCTGCGTGGCCTGCGCCATGATGCGCAGGGCCAGGCGCGTGCCGCAAACGCCGATCTTCCTTCTCGTGCGGCCGGCGCAGGCGCTCCGGCGGCGCGCTCTGCTGCCGCGCCGGCGCCTCGTGGTATGGCTAGTGCCGCCGTCGGCTGGCGCGGTCTCGATGTCGTGCTGGGGGCCGGGCTGCTGGCCCATGCGCTGGTGCTGATCTCACCCTGGTGGCGCGTCGACGAGGTCTTTCATTTCGGCTTTGCCTATCTGCTGTCGGCCACGGTCTGGATCGCGCTGCTGCTCATCTGGCTGGAAAGCCGCCACATGAGTGTGGGGCGCCTGCCCATGTTGCTGGCGCCGCTGGCCATGGTCGTGGTGGTGCTGCCCATCTTCTTCCCCGGTGCTGCATTCCCGCTTGATCGGCAGACGCCGTTCTTCGTGCCGCACCTGGTGGTGGGCACGCTGGCCTACGGTGTGGTCTTTCTGGCCGCGCTGCAGGCGCTGCTCATGGCCGCGGCCGAGCATCGGCTGCATCCGCGCCGCCAGGAGCGCGCTGGTCTCATCACAACACTGCTGGCGCGCGGCCATCAGGCATTGCCGCCGCTCATGGTGCTCGAGCGCATCCTCTTCAATGTCATCAGCGTAGCATTCGTGCTGCTGCTGCTCACCACGGTCAGTGGTGGCCTGTTCAGTGAAGAAATCTTCGGGCGTCCGCTCACACTGAACCACAAGACCGTGTTCTCGCTGGTGGCCACCATCTTCTTCGGGCTACTGCTGCTGGGGCGCCGGCTGTGGGGGTGGCGTGGGCGCCTGGCCATCCGGCTCACGCTGGGCGGCTTCATCCTGCTGCTGCTGTCCTACGTAGGCAGCCGCTTCGTGCTGGAAGTGATCCTCAACCGGATCTGATCGCCAGGAAGGAAACAACGTGAAAATCATCTTCTGGATGCTGGTGATTGTCGGCGCGATCATGCTTGTGCGGCGCTATGGCGCCCTGGCGGCGGCCCGTGCCCGGCGCGATGCCCAGACTGCTTCCGGCCAGTCGGCCGCGGACGCTGCGCCCGCACGCCCGGCCGATGCGAACATGATGGTGGCCTGCTCGGTCTGCGACCTGCACCTGCCGGCTTCCGAGGCCATCTTTGTCCATGGCCGCGTCTATTGCTGTGAAGCGCACCAGGCACAGGGCAAGGCGGCCCAGAGCGGGCAGCGCCTGAAATGACGCTCACGCAGGTCGGCCAGCTGCGCCTGGTCATGGGCCTTGCAGAAATCCGCACTCTGTCGGAGACCGTCGGCGCGACCGCTCACATCCGGAGGACATCCCCCGGGCGAATCGGCGCTCATCGTGCTGCCGTGCATTACGGGCCGTGCCGCCGTGTGCGGCCGGATGGGGCATGAACGCATCGACGGCTCGACTGTCGCCGGATCCGGATGAGGTGCCCCTGCAGCAGGCCGGTACCTTCTGGACTTCGCTGCGCTACCTGGCCGACGGGCGCCTCATCATCGCGCTGTTGCTGCTCATCTACATTCCGGTGCTGGGGCCGGACACCCCGGCAGCGCATCCGTTCCAGCGAACGCTCTTCATCGGCCTGACCGCCTTCTACATGGGCTTCGCGGTGCTGTGCTCCATCGCGGTGCGCCGTATCCGCCGAGGCTTCTCGCTTCAGCTGTTCGCGCAGATCATCGTGGACGTGCTGGTGCTGGGGCTGATCGTCTATGCCAGCAACGGCCGCAGTGGCCTGGGCGCGCTGATGATCACGCCGGTGGCGGGCGTGGCCATCCTGTCGGCCACATTGCCCGCGCTGGCGGTCGCGGCTGCAGCTTCGATGATGCTGCTGGGTGAGACCATGCTACGCTTCCTGCAGCGTGTCGACATGGGCACCACGGCCATTGGCAACGAGCTGATGATCGCCGCCTTCATCAGTGCCACGCTGTTCTTCACGGCGCTGGTGATCAGCCGCCTGGCCCGGCGCCTGGCCATGCAGGAGCGGCTGGCCATCCGGCGCGGCGAAGATCTCCGCAATCAGCGCGCCATCCATGCGCTGGTGGTGGCCGAGCTGGACCAGGGCGTGGTCGTCTTCGATCCGCGGGGTGTGCCGCGCGACATGAATCCGAAGGCGCGGCGCCTGCTGAACCTGCCCATGGGCGTTCCCTGCACAGAGGCCGATCCCAAGACACTGAAGGCACTGCGGCAGGTTCTGGATACGCCCGATCGCGTGGCGGACCTGCAGATCCGTCGCCGTGAAGGCACCGTGCGGCTGCGTGCCCGGGTGCTGACCGGCGGCAACATCCCGCCCGACGATCTTGGTGAGACGCCATACTATTTGGATGTCGATAACGGGCAGGGCGGCCGTGCACTGCTGGACCGTGTGGTACTGCTGGAAGACCTGAAGCGCATCGAGGATCAGGCCCAGCAGCTCAAGCTGGCCTCGATGGGCCGTCTGTCGGCCTCCATCGCCCACGAGATCCGCAACCCGCTCTCGGCCATCCGCCACGCCGGTGCGCTGCTGGGCGAGCAGGCGGGCACGACAGCCCAGAAGCGTCTGGCCGACATCATCGAGAAGAACACGTTGCGGATCGACCGCATCGTCGAAGACGTGCTGTCGATGGCACGGCGGGGGGCGCTGAGCGAAGTGCTGGACCTGCGGCATTTCATCGCGCAGTTCATGCCGGAGTTCCTGGGCAACATGAAGGCTGGCCGCGTTGCGGTGACGGGGCGTGATGGCGGCGAGCGCATTGCGCTGCGCAACGACAGTCATGCCCCCATCACCTTCGACCCCAATCACCTGCGTCAGATCCTTGTCAATCTGCTGTCCAACGGGCTGCGTCATGCCTCGGACCGTGAGGGGGCGGTGCTGCTGCTCTGGACGCAGAGTGCTGCGGGCGTGCTGCAACTGTGGGTCCTGGATGATGGCCCGGGCATTCCCGAAGATCGGCGCGAGCATCTGTTCGAACCTTTCTTCACGACCGAGACGCGGGGGACGGGGCTGGGACTGCACCTGACGCAGGAGCTGTGCACGGCCAACGGCGCCACCATCCGCTATGAATCTTCCGCGTTGCTGGATGAGGACATCCGGCAGCGCTACGGGGCAGGTTTCGTGATCACGCCCCAGCAGCGGCAGGTAGCGGAAGTAAGCCCTGCAGCGGCACCTTCGAGAATGGAGCGATGAATGAAAGTCACCGCCGACGACGATAACCGTCTGCCCCCCGGCCGGACACCCCGGGTGCTGGTGGTGGACGACGAGGAAAGCCTGCGCGAGCTGCTGGAGCTGACGCTGGTGGGCATGGGGCTGGACGTGGATGTGGCCGAGGACCTGTCCACGGCACGTGCACTGCTGGAGCGCTACCGCTATTCGCTGTGTCTGACCGACATGCGCCTGCCCGACGGCAATGGCCTGGATCTGGTGCGGCTCATCAACAGCCAGTGGCGCGACACGCCGGTGGCCGTCATCACTGCCTACGCCAGTGCCGAAAATGCCGTGGCGGCGCTGAAGGCAGGGGCTTTCGATTATCTGAACAAGCCGGTGGGGCTGGATGCACTGCGGGTGCTGGTGCGTTCGGCACTGAAGCTCTCAGATACTCCTGCCACGAAGAATCCGGTTACGCCACCGACTGTGCAGCCTGGCGGCAAGTCCACCCGCCTGCTGGGCACGTCGCCCGCCATCGACGCGGTGCGCGCTTCCATCGCGCGCATGGCGCGCAGTATGGCGCCCGTGCACGTCACCGGTGAGTCCGGTTCCGGCAAGGAGCTGGCAGCACGGCTCATTCACCAGTTGAGCGGGCGTGCCGAAGGGCCTTTCATCGCCGTGAACTGCGGCGCCATTCCCGAGAACCTGATGGAGTCGGAGTTCTTCGGCTACCGCAAGGGGGCGTTCACGGGGGCGGACACCGACCGCATTGGCTTTTTCATGGCGGCCAATGGCGGCACGCTGTTTCTGGATGAGGTGGCCGATCTACCGCTGGCCATGCAGGTGAAGCTGCTGCGCGCCATTCAGGAAAAGCGCGTCCGCAAGGTGGGGGCGGTGACGGAAGAAGCGGTGGATGTGCGCATCGTCAGCGCCACCCACCAGAACCTGGCGCAGTGTGTGGCACAGGGACGGTTCCGGCAGGACCTTTTCTATCGGCTCAACGTGATCGAGCTGCGCATGCCGGCGCTGCGCGAGCGGCAGGAGGACGTGGGCGTTCTAGCCGATGCCATCCTGCAGCGGCTGGCACAGCGCAGCGGCCTGGAGGGGGTTCCGCAGCTCTCCAGCATGGCACTGCGCTACCTGCAGAGCTATCCGTTTCCGGGCAACGTGCGCGAGCTGGAGAACATCCTGGAACGGGCGCTGGCCTTTTCCGATGGTCGCATGATCAACGTCGAGGACCTGGGCCTGCGTCCCATCGTGACCGACGAGAAGGAACGCGAGCTGGATGATTCCCTGCACCAGGGGGTGGCTGCTCAGGGGGGAATACATCCTGGCCAGGGGCCGTCGGCCGCTGCACCCTGGAGCGCAGGGCAGGGGGCATCGGTGTCCGAAGGAAGTGTCGACGAAGGACCGGTCGCGTCATCGATGCCTGCTGCCAGCGCACCCCGCGGCTGGAAGCTGATTGACGGGGTGCCCACCTCGCTGCCCGATTACCTCGATCAGGTGGAGCGCGACGCCATCCTGCTGGCGCTGGAGCGTACCGGCCAGAATCGTACGGCGGCGGCGCGGTTGCTGGGCATCACGTTCCGTGCGTTGCGTTATCGATTGCAGCGGCTGGGAATCTGATGGAGGCCAGAACGCTCTGGTTGCCGAACATGCGGATGATCGACAGCCCCAACCATGACGCGAGGCCCGAGGGTATCGCCATCGATACCGTCATCCTCCATTACATCAGCCTGCCACCCGAGCATTTCACGGGTGATGCGGTGGAGGCCCTGTTCACCAATCGTTTGGATGTCATGGCACACCCGTACTTTGCAGGGCTGGCCGGCGTGCGGGTGTCGTCGCATTTCTTCCTGCGCCGGCATGGCGAGCTGGTGCAGTTCGTCCATCCGGATCTGCGTGCCTGGCATGCCGGTGTTTCGCGCCTGCTGGATCGGGAGCGCTGCAACGATTTTTCCATCGGCATCGAGCTGGAAGGCAGTGGCCAGCGGCCGTTCACCGAAAGCCAGTATCGTCGTCTGGAGAAGCTGCTGGCCGCGCTCTTCCGGGCCTATCCCATTCGCTACATTGCTGGGCACAGCGATGTGGCACCGGGGCGCAAGGAAGATCCAGGCCCCTGGTTCCAGTGGTCCCGATTGAAGTCGCTGTTGGATGCGCATGGTGTGGAGCGCCCTTTTCCGGAAATCAGCTGATGCGCTGATGTGCATGTGATGGCGGTATTGAGTGGGCGGTGTCGAGTGGTTGTTCCCCGGTCTGCCACCGCGCCTGGTGCGGATGCCATGACGGCAGCGTGCATGATCCGCAGTGATGCCCCAT
>CALIXC010000111.1 GCA_938046755.1 uncultured Lautropia sp.
GGTGTCGGGCCAGACGGAACTGCTCATGGCCGGCCGGCTGGCCGCCCAGCGAGACACCCTGCGCCGCACGGACGAACGTCTGGCGCACAGCGACCGTCGTCTGCAGCGGCTGGACGCGAAAGCGGCTGCCATCCACAGCGTGGCCGGCAGCCTCACGCTGGCCCTGGTCCTGCTGGGTGTGGGCCTGCTGGCCGAACAGGGGCAGATCGGCACGCCGGAAGCAACCCTGGCGCTACTGATTGCGCTGACAGCCATGGAACCCTTTGCGGCGCTGCGCCGGGGAGCGCTTGAATCGGGCCGTGCCTGGCTGGCGGCTCGTCGGCTTTCTCCCCACTGCGCGCCGACCGTTCAGCCCCCCGCCCAACGCCCCGACACAGGCTGTGCGATCATCGTGGATGACGTGTCGGTCCGTCATCCGGACAGCCCTGTGGATGCACTGACCGCACTGTCGCTGAAGCTGGCCGCGGGCGAACGGGTCGCCGTGGTCGGTCCCAGCGGCGCAGGCAAGTCGACACTGATGGCGCTGATCGCCGGAGAGCGCCATCCGCACACCGGGCGCGTCCTGACGCAGCCCGGCGCCTGGCTGAACCAGCGCCCGGACCTGTTCCAGGACAGCCTGCGCGACAACCTGCAGCTGGCCAACCCGGACGCCGACGACGCCGCATTGTGGCAGGCGCTGGAAGCGGCCGCTCTGGCAGAGGCCATACAGCGCCTGCAGGCCGGGCTGGACACGCGACTGGGCGAAGGCGGCCTGGGGCTGTCGGCCGGCCAGGCCCGCCGCCTGGCACTGGCCCGGCTGCTGCTTCAGAAGCGCCCCCTGTGGCTGCTGGATGAGCCGACCGAGGGGCTGGATGCCGCCACGGCCGCCGATGTGCTGGCCCGACTGGACACGCTGGGCCAAGGGCGTGCATGGCTGATGGCCGCCCATCTGCGCCGCGAAGCGGCACTGGCCGATCGTCTGCTGGTGCTGCGCAACGGCAGGCTTGAAGGTGAATTCCGGCGTGGCAGCGAGGGCTTCGAGGCCGCGCTGGCTGCGCTGAGACCCGATTGATACACCATCCCGAAACCGAGAAGAGGAACCCCCAACATGGATGTCGATATCGTCAGCCTATCAAGGCTGCAATTTGCGCTGACAGCGCTCTACCACTTCCTGTTCGTCCCGCTCACGCTGGGCCTGTCCATCCTGCTCGCCATCATGGAAACGGTTTACGTGATGACAGGGCGTTCCATCTGGCGTGACATGACCCGGTTCTGGGGCACGCTCTTCGGCATCAACTTCGCCATGGGCGTGGCCACCGGCATCGTGATGGAGTTCCAGTTCGGCATGAACTGGAGCTACTACAGCCACTATGTCGGCGACATCTTCGGGGCACCGCTGGCCCTGGAAGGGCTGATGGCCTTCTTCATGGAAGCGACCCTGGTCGGCCTCTTCTTCTTCGGCTGGGATCGGCTGTCCAAGGTCAAGCACCTGCTGGTGACCTGGGCGGTGGCCATCGGCTCGAACTTCTCGGCACTCTGGATCCTGATCGCCAACGGCTGGATGCAGAACCCGGTGGGCGCAGAGTTCAACCCGCAGACCATGCGGATGGAGATGAAGGACTTCTTTGCCGTCCTCACCAACCCCGTGGCGCAGGCCAAGTTCGTGCACACGGTTTCGGCGGGTTATGTCGCAGCCGCCATCTTCGTGCTGGGCATCTCGGCCTGGTACGTGCTCAAGGGCCGGCACCTGCAGCTGGCCAAGCGCTCGATGACGGTGGCCGCATCGTTCGGTCTGGCCGCCTCGCTGTCGGTGGCGGTGCTGGGTGACGAAAGCGGCTACCTCACGACGGAACACCAGAAGATGAAACTGGCGGCCATCGAGGCCATCTGGGATACCGAGCCGGCCCCTGCCCCGTTCACGGCCTTCGGTTTTCCTGACCAGGAAGCCCGCGAAACGCACTATGCCGTGCACGTGCCCTGGGTCATGGGCCTGATCGGCACGCGCTCGCTCACCACGGAAATCCCCGGCATCAAGGATCTGGTCCAGCGCGCCGAGCACCACATCCGCGACGGCCTGAAGGCCTATGACGCCCTGCAGAAGATCCGTGCCGCCAAGGGCAACCTCGACGCCAACGCGCCAGAGCGTGCCATCTTCGAGGAACACGGCCATGCGCTGGGCTATGCACTGCTGCTCAAGCGTTATGTGGACGATCCCCGTCAGGCCACGCCCGAGCAGATCAGCCGCGCGGCCTGGGACACGGTGCCGCAGGTGGCCCCGCTGTTCTTCTCGTTCCGTGCCATGGTCGGCGTGGGCCTGTTCCTGATCCTGCTGACTGCCACGTTCTTCTGGCTGTCGGCACGCCGCCGGCTGGATGCCTACCCGTGGCTGCTGCGGATTGCCGTGTTCGCCATCCCGCTGCCCTGGATCGCCATCGAGAGCGGCTGGCTCGTGGCCGAGCTGGGACGCCAGCCCTGGGTCATCGAGGGGGTGCTGCCCACCGCCGTGGCCGTCTCGAACCTGGGTGCCTCCACCGTGCTCTTCACGATTGCGGGCTTCGTGGTGATCTACACCGCCCTGCTGATCATCGAGATGAAGCTGATGTTCAAGGCCATCCGCAAGGGTCCGGAAGACCATCCGGCCCCACATGAAAGTCAGCCCGGTGAAGCCAGCGCCCTGGCTTCCGCACAGTGATACTGCAAGGAAAAGGAACATGATTCTCCACGAACTCGTCTCCTACGAAGTGCTGCGCCTGATCTGGTGGGCACTGATGGGTGTGCTGCTGATCGGCTATGCGGTGACCGACGGCTTCGACCTGGGCATCGGCACGCTGCTGCCCTTCGTCGCACGCACCGATATCGAGCGCCGCACCGTCATCAACACCATCGGCCCGATCTGGGAAGGCAACCAGGTCTGGCTGATCCTGGGCGGCGGCGCCATCTTCGCCGCCTGGCCGCAGCTGTACGCGGTGTCGTTCTCGGGCTTCTACCTGGCCATGTTCGCCATCCTGTTCGCATTCATCCTGCGGCCGGTGGCCTTCAAGTTCCGCAGCAAGCGCGAAGACCCCGCCTGGCGCAGTCGCTGGGATGCCGTCCTGTTCATGGCCGGGCTTCTGCCCTCGATCATCTTCGGGGTGGCCGTGGGCAACGTGCTGCAGGGCGTGCCCTTCCACATCGGGGAAGACATGCAGATCTACTATGAAGGCACCTTCCTTGGTCTGCTCAACCCCTTCGGCCTGCTGTGCGGTCTGGTGTCGCTGGCCATGCTGGTGATGCACGGGGCGGCCTGGCTGCAGCTCAAGACCTCGGGTATGGTGGCCGAGCGCGCACGGCGTTTCGGCATCGTGGCGGCCATCCTGACCGTGGTGCTGTACGCGGTGGCGGGTGTCGTTCTGGCCCATCTGGTGAACGGCTACGTCATCACCAGCAACCTGCCCACCGATGGGGTCTCGAACCCGCTGCTCAAGACCGTGGCCACGCAGGCCGATGCCTGGTTCGCCAACTACGCGGCCCATCCCGTGCTGTGGGCAGTCCCGGCCCTGGGGCTCGCAGGTCCGGTACTCGCGGCGCTGTGCCTGGCCGGTCGCCGGCCGCTGGCAGCCCTGCTGACCGGGGGTCTGGGCATTGCCGGCATCATCGGCAGCGTGGGGGCATCGATGTTCCCGTTCATCCTCCCATCGTCCAGCATGCCCGCAGCCAGCCTGACGGTGTGGGACTCGTCGTCGAGCCATCTCACGCTGTTCATCATGCTCATTTCCACGGCCATCTTCATGCCCATCATCCTGACCTACACGAGCTGGGTCTTCACGGTGTTGCGCGGCAAGGTGGACGCTGACGACATCCGGAAGGGCAAGGGCCATGCGTACTGATCCCTGCTGCCTCACTCTCCCCCGCACCGTTCACCGATAAGGACACCGACCATGTGGTATTTCGCCTGGATCCTGGGCCTGCCCCTGGCAGCCGCCTTTGCCGTGCTCAACGCAATGTGGTTCGAGCTGATGGAAGATGACGCCATCCGGCGTGACCGACTGGAGCCGCACGAGAAACCGTGACGGCATCAGGTCCCGGCGCGGCCCTGAAAAGGCGGGCTGCGCCGGGACCCTTCGTTTGCGGGCAGGACATGCGCGGGCTTTGAAGGTGATTCAGGTGCCGCACAGGCTTCCGAAGTGATACGGATCCTGCCCGTGTTGCCGGGTCGAGACCGGCAGCAAGGAGACCGGCAACAGGAACAGCCCGCACACGACGGCGGCGACACGTGATGCCGCGCTTCATGCGCGCGTTGCCAAAAAACAGGGGAAGATGAGATGGGCGCCTGGCGCTGAAATGCGCGGGCTGCCGCGGCCGGGAACCGACCGGGATGTCGACGGCTACGGACCTTTGCGGTGCTGGCCATGGACCTGTACGCCATGACCACCGACTAGGTGGTACCGCCGATGATGGAATGTGGAGCGGGCGACGAGTCTCGAACTCGCGACCTCAGGCTTGGGAAGCCGGCGCTCTACCAACTGAGCTACGCCCGCATAGCGCGCATTGTACGATGATTTTTGCCCGCCTGCCCAGCAGCCCCTGCCTCCGTGGCAAGCCGGCCGCGCCCTCCCCCAACATGTTGCTGCGGACGACGCAGGGTCTGTCCGTGAAGAGTGACGGGACAGAAAGCCGCGTGTAGCCGGATCTGCCACACACTCCCGACGATGGTCGGACCGCCGGGCTGCACCTGACGGGATCCGCATTATCCTCTTTATCATGGAGGGTCTTGCGCACGTTGCGGGCGCATTCTGGCGTCTTTCTCGCTGAACCACGCGGGTTTTCCGTGCGATGCGGGCCCCCTGTGCCCCTTGCCACAGGGTCCGCGCGGGCCGCGGCTTCGCAGCTTTCCATCAGCTGCGCCGCTTCTTCACCGCCCCAGGCGTCCGCACACCCTTTCCCGGTTTCTGTCGTCACCTCATGGATTCTCCTGCTGCTGCGCCCCAGGCGCCGGCAAATGCCTCTTCTGCCTTTCCTCTGAAGCCCATCCTGTGGCTGCTGGGCTCGATGACGTCGCTGGCGCTGGGCACCTCGCTGGCCAAGCAGATCTTCCCCATTGTGGGCGCGCAGGGCACCACGGCACTGCGGCTACTGTTCTCGGCCCTGGTGCTGATCCTGTTCGGACGCCCGTGGCGGCACCGCATGCCGCGCCATGACTGGTGGGTGGTGGCGCGCTACGGCATGACGCTGGGCATGATGAACATGCTGTTCTACCTGGCGCTGGAAACGATTCCGTTCGGCATTGCGGTGGCCATCGAGTTCTGCGGACCGCTGTCGGTGGCACTGTTTGCGTCGCGCCGGCCCATCGACTTCGTCTGGATCGGCTGCACGGTGGCGGGTCTGCTGATGCTGTTGCCCATCTGGCATGGTGGCGGTGACGTGGCAGCCGCCCACGCCGTGGCCGAAGGCGCAGCCGGTGCCCAGGCCATGGCCGAAGGTGTTCAGGGCGTGGTGCCCGGCGTGGCCTCGGCCAGTCTGGATCCGCTGGGCATGCTGTACGCGGCCGGAGCAGCGGTGTGCTGGGCGGGCTACATCATCTTTGGCAAGAAGACGCAGCACCTGCACGCCGGCACGACGGTGGCGCTGGGGGTCAGCATCGGCGCGCTGATGATGTTCCCCATCGGGGTGGTGCATGCCGGCACAGCACTGTTTGAGCCGAAGGTGCTGCTGATCGGACTGGGGGCGGCCGTCGTGTCCAGCGCCATTCCGATGTTCCTGGAGATGAAGGCGCTTCGCGGGCTGCAGGCCGGCACCTACGGGGTGATGACGAGTCTGGAACCGGCGCTGACCTCCGTGGTGGCCATGCTGGTGCTGGGCGAGCTTCTGACGCTGACGCAGTGGTGCGCCATCGCGCTGACGGTGACGGCCGCCATGGGCAGTGCACTGACCTCGCAGCGTGGCGGATAGAATGCGGAAAAGACTGCATCCCTCCCCCACGCATGAAATCCTTCTTCCATTGGTTCGAAAGCCGGATCGACCCGTATCCGGATGAAACACGACTGATCGCCGAACGAAGCCTGTGGCGCTTCGTGCTCTCTTCGCTTCAGGGCGTGCGGCGCTGGCTGGTGCTGCTGTTCCTGACGGTGGCGGGCATCGGCGTGCTGGAGGCGCTGCTGTTCCAGTGGATGGGCTTCGTGGTGGACTGGATCGGCCACTACACGCCCGAGACGCTGTGGGCCGAAAAAGGCAGCACGCTGACGATCATGGGCGTGGTGCTGGTGCTGAGCCCGCTGCTGGTGCTGATGTCGTCGGCGCTGCGCTTCCAGTCGCTGGCGGGCGTGCTGCCGATGCGGCTGCGCTGGCGCTTTCACCGGCTGATGCTGGCCCAGAGCCTGAGCTTCTATCAGGACGAGTTCGCTGGCCGCGTGTCGGCCAAGGTGATGCAGACGGCGCTGGCCGTGCGCGAGGTGGTGATGACCTTCGCCGACATGGCCACCTACATCGTCGTCTATTTCCTGACGAGCTCGGTGGTGCTGTGGAAGTTTGACGCCTGGCTGCTGCTGCCGTTCGTGACGTGGATCGTGCTGTTTGCCGCCACGATGGTCTGGACGGTACCCAAGCTGGGCAAGCTGGCGGCAGCGCAGGCCGATGCCCGCGCGCTGATGACCGGCCGCATCACGGATGCCTACAGCAACATCGCCACGGTCAAGCTCTTCTCGCACAGCGACCGCGAATCCAGCTACGCACGTTCGGCCATGGAGGACTTCATGGTCACGGTGCATGCCCAGATGCGCTGGGTGACGACGCTGGAAGTGGTGTCGCAGACGGTGAACATGCTGCTGACGGGCGGCACGGCTGCCATCGGCCTGTGGCTCTGGCACCATGGCCAGGCCAGTCCAGGCGCGGTGGCCGCGGCCACGGCCATGGCGCTGCGCATCAACGGGCTGTCGCAATGGATCATGTGGCAGTCGGCCTCGCTCTTCGAGAACATCGGCACCATCCGCGACGGCATCAATACGCTGACCCGGCCGCACTCGGTGCTGGACAAGCCCAACGCCGTGCCGCTGGTGGTGAAGCAGGGCGGCATCCGCTTCGAGCATGTGGATTTCTCGTACAGCGAGAACGCCCGGCGCGAGCACCGGCCGGTACTGGAAGACTTCTGCCTAGACATCCGCCCCGGCGAAAAGATCGGGCTGGTGGGGCGCTCGGGCGCGGGCAAATCCACCATCGTGAACCTGCTGCTGCGCTTCTATGACGTGCAGAAAGGAGCCATCACCATCGACGGCCAGAACATTGCCGACGTGACGCAGAACTCGCTGCGGGCGCAGATCGGCATGGTGACGCAGGACACGTCGCTGCTGCACCGCACGGTGCGCGACAACATCCTGTACGGCCGCCCGGATGCCACCGAGGAAGAGATGCTGGACGCCGCCCGGCGCGCACAGGCCGATGCCTTCATCGGGGCGCTGGAAGATCCGCAGGGACACACGGGCTTCGACGTACAGGTGGGAGAACGTGGCGTGAAGCTCTCGGGTGGGCAGCGCCAACGCATTGCCATTGCTCGGGTGATGCTGAAGAACGCGCCAATCCTGCTGCTGGACGAAGCCACCAGCGCGCTGGACTCCGAGGTGGAGGTGGCCATTCAGGACAGCCTGAACGAGCTGATGAAGGGCAAGACGGTAATCGCCATTGCGCACCGGCTCTCGACGATCGCGGCCATGGACCGGCTGGTGGTGCTGGACAAGGGGCGCATCGTGGAAGAAGGCACGCACGCCGAGCTGCTGGCCCGCGAAGGGTTGTATGCACGGCTGTGGGCGCACCAGAGCGGCGGCTTCCTGGCCGAGCACGTGCCCAACGAGTGACGTGACGACCGGTGCGCCCGGCTGCCGGGGAACCGAAAGGCGGGGCGCAGCCGCCGAACGGCGGGTGGCGCCCCTTCCGGAACGGCCCTGAAAGCCGGAGCCCCGATGTCTCGCTCTACAATACGCGGCCCGTTGCAACCCCCGTATTTCATGAGCGAACACTCCAACCACGCGACCGGCCATGGCCACGCTACGCCGGCGCATCCCGACGCCCCACTTTCTCCGGCCACGCAGGCCATCAACGTGCGCCTGCGCCCGCTGCCGGGGCTGATCTTTGCCAGTCGCTGGCTGCAGCTGCCGCTGTACTTGGGCCTGATCGTGGCCCAGGCGGTCTACGTGCAGCACTTCCTGATGGAGCTGTGGCACCTGGTGGAAGCCGCCTTCGGCAACCAGCACGCACTGCAGGCGCTGGTCGAGAGCATCGGCTACCGCTCGGACAAGCCGGTGACCTCGCTGGACGAGACGGTGATCATGCTGGTGGTGCTGGCGCTGATCGACGTGGTGATGATCTCGAACCTGCTGATCATGGTGATCGTGGGCGGCTTCGAGACCTTCGTGAGCCGGATGGACCTGCAGGGCCACCCCGACCAGCCGGAATGGCTGAGCCACGTCAATGCCTCGGTGCTGAAGGTGAAGCTGGCGATGTCGATCATCGGCATCAGCTCCATCCACCTGCTGAAGACCTTCATCAACGCCGACAACTACACCGACCGCACGCTGATCGCGCAGACCGCCATTCACCTGACCTTCCTGCTGTCGGCCATGGCCATTGCCTATACCGACAAGCTGATGTCGGGCGCGTACAAGCAGGACAAGCACTGACAGACGCGGCACCGAACGGTGCTGGCCCGACGGCCCGGCAGGTCCGAGATGGCCTGTCGGGCCGTTTGTCTTCTCAGGCGTGGTGCCCGACTTCGCGTCGGGCCAGCCCGTTTCCGCCCTGCCCGCTGGCGTTTCCTGGCAGGCCGGCCCTGATTGCGGCATACTGCGGCCGGTTGACCGGCAACGCGCTGCAGACGCAGCCATCCTGCAGATGATCGAGATTATCCTGAACGGCAGTGCCCATCCCGCGGCCCCGGACAGCAGCCTGGCCGACCTGGTTCAGGCGCTGGGCTATGCGGGCAAGCGCATCGCCATCGAGCGCAACGGCGAGATCGTGCCGAAGTCGCAATACGCCCAGACCCGCCTGGCCGCAGGCGACCGGCTGGAAATCGTGGTGGCGGTGGGCGGCGGCTGAGACCCGGCATCCGGTCCGTGTTCCGCCTCGCCCTGAGGCATGCCCGCTGCAGGCCGTCCGTCCGGCCTTCGTTCATTCTTTCAGCAGTCAGGAGGCTGTCATGACTTCCGTCACCGATCCCCTGGTCATCGGTTCCCGCACCTTTTCATCGCGGCTGCTGGTGGGTACCGGCAAGTATGTCGATTTCCAGCAGACGCGCGAGGCCATCGACGCCAGTGGCGCCGAGATCGTCACCGTGGCCATCCGGCGCACCAACATCGGCCAGCATGCCGGACAGCCCAGCCTGCTGGATGCGGTGCCACCCGACCGTTTCACCATCCTGCCCAACACGGCGGGCTGCTACACGGCCGAGGACGCGGTGCGCACGCTGCGGCTGGCCCGCGAGCTGCTGGACGGCCACACGCTGGTGAAGCTGGAGGTGCTGGGCAACGAGCAGAACCTGTTCCCGAACATGCCCGAGACGCTGGCGGCAGCGCGCACGCTGGTCAAGGAAGGCTTCGAGGTGATGGTGTACTGCAGCGATGATCCGATCCAGGCGAAGATGCTGGAAGACATCGGCTGCGTGGCGATCATGCCGCTGGCCTCGCTGATCGGCTCGGGCATGGGCATTCTCAACCCCTGGAACCTGAAGCTGATCCTGGAACAGGCCCGGGTGCCGGTGATCGTCGATGCCGGCGTGGGCACGGCGTCGGACGCCACGGTGGCCATGGAACTGGGCTGCGCGGCGGTGCTGATGAACACGGCCATTGCCAAGGCACAGGATCCGATCATGATGGCGCGGGCGATGAAGGCCGGCGTGGAAGCGGGCCGTTTGGCCCGGCTGGCCGGCCGTATGCCGCGCAAGTATTATGCGGCCACGCCGTCTTCGCCCACGGAAGGGCTGCTGCCCAGCGTGGCACGCTGAGTGCCCACCGCGGGGGCCTGCGGGCCCCCACCCTTCCGTGACCCTCCCTGCTTTCGCCATTGCCGCGCTTTGCGCACACTGCGCCGTCGTCATCGATGAGTTCCCTGCCCACCGATCCCGCCACTTCTCCTGCTACCGCCACCCGTGACGCCGACGCGCCGCACCGGCGCGGCATTCGCAGCTATGTGCTGCGCCGCTCGCACTTCTCGGCTGCCCAGCGCGATGCGTGGGAGCGGCTGATGCCGGTGTTCGGCCTGCCCTACCGGGAGCAGGCCCTGGACTACCCGCAGGCGTTCGGCCGGCAGGCACCGGTGGTGCTGGAGATCGGCTTCGGCATGGGCGACACCACGGCCGAGATTGCCGCCAACGCACCGGACATCGATTTCATCGCCATCGATGTGCACACGCCGGGCGTGGGGGCGCTCCTGAAGCTCATCGAGCAGAAGGCGCTGTCCAACCTGCGGGTCATCGAGCATGACGCCCAGGAAGTGCTCCGGCAGATGATCGCCCCCGAGTCCCTGGCGGGCATCCACGTGTTCTTCCCCGATCCGTGGCCCAAGGCGCGGCACCACAAGCGCCGGCTCATCCAGACGCCTTTCGTGCGCGAGCTGGTGGCGGCGCTGCAGCCCGGCGGCTACCTGCACCTGGCCACCGACTGGCAGGACTACGCCGACCAGATGGCCGAAGTGCTAGCCAGCATCGACACGCTGGTGGCCAAGCCGCCCCGGCCGCTGCCCAGCCCGTCGTTGCCCTGCCCGCGCCCATCCACCCGCTTCGAGCGGCGTGGTGAGCGGCTGGGACACGGGATCACCGACCTAATCCGCTACAGGCAGGCGTGATGCGGTGCGGCCAGCCCCGACCACCGGAACCGGCCCAGCAGGCATGGCCTTTGCCCGACGTGATGCGGGCTGACAGTATATTCATTGGCTTTCCGCCGCGCCCGGCACCCAGCGCCTGATGATCCGCAGGCGGCTCGCCGGCTTTCCGTCGAAGAATCACACCCTTCCCATGCCCAGCGCTCCCCACTCATCGTCCGACCCTGCACCGCAGCTGCCGCCCGTACAGCCGCTGCCCGACCTGAAGGGCCACCGCTTTGCCCTGACCGGGGCTGCCGGCTTTCTGGGACGGCACGTCATCCGGCTGCTGCACCGCCAGGGTGCACGGATCATTGCGCTGCGCCGTGCCAAAAGCCGGCCGCTGCCGGACGCGACGGTGCAGGAAGCGATCATCGATCTGGGCGACGAGGCCGCCTGCGCCCAGACGCTGCACGATCTGAGGCCGGACCACGTCATTCACCTGGCCGGCTATGCCAATACGGATCGCTCGGTGGCCTCGATTGTCCAGGCGCTGCAGGTGAACCTGGTGGGCAGCATCAACCTGGTGCTGGGGGCGATGGACCGGCTGCCCGATTGCCGCGTGGTGGTGGCGGGCTCGATGGAAGCGGCCAATCCGTGGCAGGGCCCGCTGGCGCTGGGTTCGCCCTACGGGATGAGCAAGGCGATGGTGGAGGTGCTGACCGGCAGTCTGAACCGGCTCTATGGCACCAATGTGCTGAACATGCGCATCGGCATGGCCTATGGCGAGGACGACCCGAACCACCGGCGGCTGGTGCCTTCGGTGATCCTGTCGCTCCTGCAGGGACGCGCACCGGCCATCGGCAATCCGGGCCGGCTGTGTGACTGGATCCACGCCGAGGACGTGGCCGAGGCGCTGATTCGCGGTGCCCTGCTGCCCCGGGCCGAACCGGCCAGCATCGACGTGGGCAACGGCCGGTTGGGCAGCATCGCGGACGTGGTGGCGATCATCCAGCGGCTGCTGGGTACCGAGCTGCCGTTGCAGCCGGTGGAACGGCTGCAACGCAGCAACGAGCAGGCCCGCTGTGCCGACCTGCCGGCCATGACGGCGGCCCTGGGGGGCTGGCGCCCCCGCATCAGCCTGGAGGAAGGCCTGGCCCGCGCCGTGGCGGGCTACCGCCAGGAGCTGGCCAAGGCGCGCTGACGCCATGCCGGGCGGGACGGCACCTCTCGCCGCCCGCACCCGGAACTGAACGCCGCGGCGTTCGGGCATCAGCCCTTGAAGTAGGCTTCCAGATCGTCGCTGCCGCCGATGTGGCGGCCGCCGATGAAGACCTGCGGCACGGTGGAGCGACCGGTGATGGCGCGCACGGCCACGGTGCTGGCGTCACGGCCCAGCACGATCTCCTCGTAGGACAGGCCCCTTTCCTTCAGCAGGGCCTTGGCCTTGGCGCAGAAGGGGCAGCCCGGCTTGGTAAAGATGGCCACGGACGGCGGCTGCTGGTAGTTCGGGTCCAGGTACTTCAGCATGGTGTCGGCATCCGACACCTCGAACGGGTCACCCGGCTTGTCCGGCTCGATGAACATCTTCTTGACGGTGCCGTCCTCGACCAGCATCGAATAGCGCCACGAGCGCTTGCCGAAGCCAAGGTCGTCCTTGTCCACCAGCATGCCCATGCCGGCGGTGAACTCGCCGTTGCCATCCGGGATGACGCCGATGTTCTCGGCTTCCTGATCGGCCTTCCAGGCGTTCATCACGAAGGTGTCGTTGACCGAGACGCAGAGGATGCTGTCGATGCCCAGTTTCTTGAACACCGGGGCCAGCTCGTTGTAGCGCGGCAGGTGGGAGGACGAGCAGGTGGGCGTGAAGGCGCCCGGCAGAGAGAACACCACCACGCGCTTGCCGGCGAACAGTTCGTCGGTCGTCACGTCCACCCAGGCATCGCCCGAACGGGTATGAAAGACGACGGCAGGAACCTTCCTGCCTTCATGATTGGGGAGCTGCATGTAACGGGCCTCCATTGGGGAAAGAGGCCCGGATTCTACCAATGCACCCAGAGGCCATGGGCCAGAAGGCCAATGATGAGAATGCAGGCAATGTTGAGCAGCACGCCCACGCGCACCATCTCGCCCAGCCGGATCTTGCCGGTGGCATAGACGATGGCGTTGGGCGGGGTGGCGATGGGCAGCATGAAGGCGCACGACGCCCCGCAGGCGATGATGGACGCCAGCGCGATATCGGGCAGCTGCAGCGTGCGTGCCACCGTGATGAAGATGGGCATGAGCAGCGCCGCCGTGGCCGTGTTGGAGGTGAACTCGGTCAGGAACACCACGAAGGCGGTGAGCGACAGCATGATGATGACCGGGTGCTGATGCCCCACGGCAGCCACGATGCTGTCAGCCAGGATCTTGCTGGCCCCGGTGTCCTTCATGACGATGGACAGCACCAGGCCGCCACCGAAGAGCATCAGCACGCCCCATTCGGTGTGCTCCTGGATCTGCTTCCAGCTGGCCGAGCCACCCACGCACATCACCACCACGGCCATCATGGCAATGACCGAATCGATGTTCTTGATGGGCTCGGGCAACGCCAGCAGCTGCTGCAGCGGTCCGACCACCAGCTTGCCCAGGATGAGCAGAACCGCCGTGGCGGCGAAGACGACCAGCGTGAACATCCGCCGGCCATCCAGCGGGATGTCCTCGATGTCGACATTGAACGGCACGTTGAAGTCGGGCCGCAGCACCAGCCACAGTGACAGCACCATGGCGGGCATCATCAGCGCCACCACCGGCATGCCGTACTTCAGCCAGTCGGCGAAGCTGATGTCGATCATCGTGGCCAGCAGCGCGTTGGGCGTGCTGCCCACCAGGGTGCCGATGCCACCGATGCTGGCGCTGAAGGCAATGCCCAGCAGCACGAAGGCATAGAGCTTGCGGTTCTTTTTCACGTCCACCTGCCGCAGAATGCCCAGGGTGAGCGGCAGCATCATGGCGGCCACGGCGGTGTTGTTGACGAAGAGCGACAGGAACGCCGTGACGGCGAACAGGTAGAAGATAGTGAGCTTTAGACTGCCACCCGCCAACCGGATGACGTGCCCGGCA
>CALIXC010000112.1 GCA_938046755.1 uncultured Lautropia sp.
GGTTAGTGGCTGCAGCCAGAAATGCACTGGCACAACCTGCAAACAAAAAGACATCGAAATTGGTAAGCCGCTTGTGCTTCCAAGTCTCGAAGATACCCCAGCCATAGCGGATGAACGGCCAGGCATAGACGAGCGCACCCACGAAACCGACGCGATAGATGGTTGCCAACAACACGATCTCATAACGCCATGGATACATCTCGCTGCGGATGTAATTGACCCCAATACCGTGCCCGGCGCCAATGCCATAGGTCGTGATGATGCCCTCGAACAGCGCATCGGCCTGGTTGGTACGCTCGGAGCCTCCACCGCCGGACAGCTCTTCCCAGAAGCCGCCAATGATGTAGAGCACGTCCACTTCGGTGGTAGTGCTGAGCAGGATGATAAAGGCGATGCCCGCCAGCACGGCGATACCCACCTGCTTGCCCAGCGCCCAGGCAATGGTACCGGCGCGCTGGCCGTGGATGCCGGGACGCAGCAGCGCCCCCACTACCAGCCCCAGGGGCACCGACAGCATGAGGGCCGAACGACCGGACGTGACCGCCACCACCACCAGGATGCCCAGGGTGATGAGCAGCTTGGTGCCCATCTCGCCGATGGCCAGCATGGCAAACATGGCGCTGGACATGAAGAGCAGCGTGCCGTAGACGTGCATCGTGGCGCCCGAATAGCCGTCAACCAGGTTGACGTTGGCGTTCTCGGGCTCGATGAAGAAGCTGACCGCCTCGGGGCCGCCGTTCAGGAACAGATAGAAGAACAGGCCCACGCTGGCCGCGCCGAAGATGGCGTTGTTCTCCATCAGCGTCTCAAGTGAGTCAGTCTCGAAGGTGGCCAGCACGCCGCCGGCCACCAGAATCCAGAGCGCGGGTGACACAATATAGATGAAGAGCGTCTGCAGCAGCGCCTCGTTGCTGGCGCCGTTGACCAGCCCCACCACCAGATACAGCAGCGTGACGGCCGACGAGGCTGCGTGCATCCACACCACCCGCATGAAGGCGGGCGAGAAATTGGTCAGCGGCCAGCCCAGTGCCGCCGTGATGGCCAGAAAGGTCACCGACACCGGCTTGATGGAGTTGGGCACGACCATCGTCAGGAACAGCAATATGACGAAGGACCAACGGAAACAGATCGGCAACCATGCCGATCTGGCGTTATTCTGAGCAGCCATCTGGCTGTTCCTCACTGACGGAAAATGGCAAACCCCCGATTCAACCACCAGAACGAAAAGGGCGCCAGATAAAATCAGAGAACGTGACCGGAGTCACTCTGTAGCGGCAAGAATATCGACGTTTACTTTTCTGACGTCAAATTTTTCAAGTGCCAGCTGGTAGCTGGCTTCACCGTGGCGTTCCATCAGCCCCGGCTCGGTCAGATAACGTTCCATGGCAGCCACCAGGGCCGGTACATTGCGTGCCGGAATCAGGCAGCCGTTCACATCCTGTGTCACCGTCTCGCGGCAACCCGGCACATCGGTGGTGATGACGGGCCGGCCCATGGCCAGCGCCTCCAGCACGGTGCGCGGCAGCCCCTCGGAATACGACGGCAGCACGCAGACGCTAGCCCGTGCCACGAAGGGGCGCACATCCTTCACCCCGCCCTCGTAGCTGATCACGTCCGACGTGGCCCAGCTCTCGATCATCGACTCGGGAATGGCATCGGGTGACGAATCCTTGTAGCCGATGATGATGAAGTGCGCGTTCGGGTACTTCTGCTTCACCTGGGTGGCAGCTTCTACGTACTCGCGGATGCCCTTGGCCTTCAGCAGCCGGGCGGCCAGCAGGAAAGTCACGTCCGGCCCCGGCGGCAGCGGCACCCGCGCAAACTGCGTCAGATTCACGCCCGAGCCGTTGACGATGCGGGTCTTCTTCATGGGCACCAGGCCCTTCTTCACGAAGAGCGCCCGATCGTCCGGATTCTGGAAGATGGCGTTGTGCACCGGCACCATAGCCTGGCGGTACAGCTGCGAGGCCAGGCCCTTCAGTGCATTGCGCTTGGCGCTGCCGCCATGAAAGGCAAAGCCCAGCCCGGTGATCATCGGCACGAAGCGCAGGTGCCGAACACCCGCCGTGCGCACGGCCAGTCCGCCATAGACCACCGGCTTGATGGTGTAGCAGATCAGCACGTGGGGGCGGACCCGCCTCAGCAGCTTGCGGATGGCCAGCATCGTGACCATGTCGCGCAGCGGATTGATGCCGGTGCGGTGCAGTGGCAGCGGCACGAAATCGGCCCCCAGCGCATGGATCTGATCCAGCACTTCAGGAGTGAGCGGCGCGGCGGCGGCGCCCGTCACCTTGTAGCCCCTGGCCACCAGGTCCCGGATGAGATCGGCGCGGAACTCGATCAGGGATTCGGCCATTGCACCAATGAGAAGAGCACGCTTCAAGACTGTTTCGCCAAGTGAGTCGGGTTAAGGTATGTGCCAGCGGCGTCGGGGATTTTATCAGCGTCCCGGATACCCCACGGCCAAATACCCACATTCACAAAGGCCTGAAGCTTTTCGTCATGTTA
>CALIXC010000113.1 GCA_938046755.1 uncultured Lautropia sp.
AAGCCATCCATCTCGACCAGCAGCTGGTTCAGCGTCTGCTCGCGTTCATCGTTGCCGCCACCCAGGCCGGCGCCCCGCTGACGGCCCACCGCGTCGATCTCGTCGATGAAGATGATGCAGGGGGCGTGCTTCTTGGCGTTCTCGAACATGTCACGGACACGGGCTGCGCCCACACCGACGAACATCTCGACGAAATCGGAACCCGAGATGGAGAAGAACGGCACCTTGGCTTCACCGGCGATGGCGCGTGCCAGCAGCGTCTTGCCGGTACCCGGAGGGCCAACCATCAGGAC
The DNA here is from genome assembly GCA_938046755.1 of uncultured Lautropia sp. Lineage (GTDB taxonomy): Bacteria > Pseudomonadota > Gammaproteobacteria > Burkholderiales > Burkholderiaceae_E > Lautropia. The sequence continues at coordinate 294 of CALIXC010000113.1, forward strand.
GCCACGCGGAATGCGGCCACCCAGCTTCTGGAAGCGGGAGGGATCGCGCAGGAAGTCGACCATTTCCTGGACTTCTTCCTTCGCCTCGTCGGCACCAGCCACATCGGCGAAGGTGACAGGGTTGTTGTTCTCATCCAGCATGCGCGCGCGACTCTTGCCGAACGAGAAGGCTCCGCCCCGGCCGCCACCCTGCATCTGGCGCATGAAGAAGATCCAGACACCGATGAGCAGCAGCATGGGGAACCACGAGATGAAGATCTGCATCAGTACTGACTGCTCTTCCTCGGGCTTGGCATTGACCTGAACGCCATACTTCATCAGGTCGCTGACCATCCAGATGTCGCCGGTGGAAGGGACATACGTGGACAGGGTGCGGCCGTCGCGGGTGCGCACGCGCACGGCGCGACCATCGATCTGCACGCTGTCGACCTGGCCGTTCTCGGCCTCTTTCATGAATTGGGAATACGGAATGTCCCCGACACGCCCCTGCCGTGTCTCGAACTGTCGGAACACGGTAAACAGGACCAGGGCGATGATCACCCAGACGGCTGCTTTGGAAAACGCGTTATTCACCTGCTCTTCCTCATTGGGCATGCAGACCAAGCGCCTGCAGCCGGTTGATTCTACGCTGTTGCGTCGGATTTTCCGTGCTTTTGTACCGGACGGCACGAAGCCGTCCGTCAAAAGCCCGTTTCGGCCACGATAGCCGCAGAAGCCGACAAGATGACGGCACTTCCATGGTATCAACCACGACTGGCGCTCGTAGCCGCCGACTTCAGACCGCGGCCCAGCAGATAGGTTTCCGCCGAGCGGTCACGCGAAGCCTTGGGCTTGCGTGGCTGCACGACGGAAAAGTGATCCTTGAAAAGGCGCACCAGCTGGCTGTAGCCGCTGCCATGGAACACCTTGATGAGCAGCGCACCCTCCGGCTTGAGCCAGCGGCTGGCAAAATCGACCGACAGCTCGGCCAGATCCTGCATGCGTGCGGTATCGGCAACCCCTACACCGCTCAAGTTGGGGGCCATGTCCGACAAAACAAGATCGACCTTGCCGCCGTCCAAGAGCGCCTCCAGTCGGTCAAGCACGTCCTGCTCACGGAAATCGCCTTGCAGGTAGTCCACATCCGGGATGGGCTCCATGGGCAACAGGTCCAGTGCGACGATTCGGCCCTGGATGGACACCTGCGGGGCTTCGCCGCGCAGGTCGTCGGCCTTGCGCACATCCTCGGCCAAGTTGGGCGCCGCCAGCCGCCGGCGGACCACCTGCGACCAGCTGCCCGGGGCCGAGCCCAAGTCCACCACGGTCATGCCGGGGCGGATGAGACGGTCCTGCTCGTCGATGCCGATGAGCTTGAAGGCGGCCCGCGCCCGATAGTGATGGCGCTGTGCCAGCTTCACGTAGGGGTCGTTCAGGTGGTCGTGGAGCCAGGCCCGGTTCACCTTCTTGCTGCGACTGCTCTGCATGGATGGCTCAAGTGAATGATATGGCACCCCGAAGGGAGGGACACGCTCTAGAATGGAATGTCATGCGTGGGCACGGGGCCCACGGCAGAAGATCATTCGACACGAGAAACATGCCTTCTTTGTTGCTGGAAAAGGCCGAGCGCAAAGCGCTGGCGGCCCAGGCCCACCCCCTGAATCCGGTCGTGCTGCTGGGCGCGGCCGGGCTCACGCCGGCGGTGCTGCAGGAAATCGACCGCGCCCTGGCAGCCCACGCGCTGATCAAGGTGCGGCTGGCCGGCATGGACCGGGACACCCGGCAGGCTGCCAGCGAGCAGATCAGCGACAGCACGTCCAGCGCGGCGGTACAGCTGATCGGAAACGTGCTGGTGCTTTACCGACCGAAGCCTGACGAGGACGATCTGTCCTGATGATAGCGTGGCCGACGCCAGCCACACCTTGATATTTTCAAATCAGGGCCATTGGAATTTTCTGTGGCCCCTTTCTCGTTCTGCCTTGGCAGCCGCAGCGGCTCAGCGATAGAGGACATCCAGGATCTCGTACTCGCGCTCGCCGCCCGGCGCCTGGAAGGAAGCGACATCACCGGCGTACTTGCCGATAAGGGCGCGGGCCAGCGGGCTGGCCACCGAGATCTTGGACAGCTTCAGGTCGGCTTCGTCCTCGCCGACGATCTGGTAGGTGACCTTGTCACCCGAATCGATGTCTTCGAGCTGCACGGTGGCGCCGAACACGACGCGACCGTCGGCGTCCAACGCAGCCGGATCGATGATCTGGGCAGCCGACAGCTTGCCTTCCAGCTCGGCAATGCGCCCCTCGATGAAGCTCTGCCGCTCCTTGGCCGACTCGTATTCGGCGTTCTCGGACAGGTCGCCCTGGGCGCGCGCCTCGGCAATGGCGTTGATCACGTTCGGCCGCTCGACCGACTTGAGGCGCTGCAGTTCGTCCTTCAGAAGCTGGGCGCCATGCTTGGTCAACGGAATGGAGGTGGCCATGATGGAAGAGTCTCCAAAAAGACAAGACCCCGGGGCAGCGGGGAAGGCCTGAGCGGATACTGCGGTCCAGACCTTCGCCGGTGCCTCGGGGCCCGGGTAGGGGTTGATGTCGGCCAGTTTACACGATTTGGTCGCTTTGGGGCACGGTTTTCATGATACAGAAAGCCACCAATGGTCAGGGGCCTTCGGGCTGCCCGGCACCGAATCGGACTGTACCGGCCGCAGGCGCATAAGGCCGATCACCCCCTCAGGCCCTGCCCTGGCGGCGCTCCTTCAGGTGCCCATGCAGCTGCTGCAGGGAATAGACATCGTGGGCGGCCTGGGATTCGAGGTGCATACCCTCGACGGCAGCCAGGGCGCTAGCGATGGTGGTGTAGAAGGTGACGCGCTGCGCCAGCGCGGTGGTGCGGATGGCGCGGGAGTCCTGGATGGCGCTGCGCCGTTCTTCCACCGAGTTGATGAGCAGCGAGATCTCGCCGTTCTTCAGCATATCGACCACGTGGGGACGGCCTTCCTGCACCTTGTTGACCGGTGTGACCGGGATGCCGGCCTCGGCAATGGCACCGGCCGTGCCCTTGGTGGCTACCAGCGAGAAGCCCATCTCGTGCAGGGTTCGTGCCACGCGGATGGCCCGGGGGCGGTCGATGTGCTTGACCGAGATGAAGGCCGTGCCTTCGGTGGGCATGCGCACACCGCCGCCCACCTGCGACTTGATGAAGGCGGCGCCAAACGAGTAGTCGACCCCCATCACCTCACCGGTGGACTTCATTTCGGGCCCCAGGATGGTGTCCACGCCCGGGAACTTGTTGAACGGGAAGACGGCTTCCTTGATACAGAAGTAGTCGGGAATGACCTCTTCGGTGACGCCCTGCTCGGCCAGCGTCCTTCCGGCCATGCAGCGCGCCGCCACCTTGGCTAGCTGCACGCCGGTGGCCTTGGAGACGAAGGGTACGGTGCGGGAGGCCCGCGGGTTCACTTCCAGCACATAGACACGTTCGATGGGCGGCTGGCCTTCCTGTTCGGCCAGCTCGCGCTGGATGGCAAACTGCACGTTCATCAGGCCACGCACCTTCAGCGCCTTGGCCATCAGCACGGTCTGACGCTTGATTTCCTCGACCAGGACCGGCGACAGCGAATACGGCGGCAGCGAGCAGGCCGAATCGCCCGAGTGCACGCCCGCCTGTTCGATGTGCTCCATCACGCCGCCGATGACGACGCGCTCGCCGTCGCACAGGCAGTCCACGTCGACCTCGATGGCGTCGTTCAGGAAGCGGTCAAGCAGCACCGGGGAGTCGTTGCTGACCTTGACGGCCTCGCGCATGTAGCGCTCCAGGTCGCGCTGGTCATGGACGATTTCCATGGCCCGGCCACCCAGCACGTAGCTGGGGCGCACCACCAGCGGGTAGCCGATCTCGTTGGCCAGCTGGATGGCCTCGCCTTCGGTACGCGCGGTGCGGTTGGGCGGCTGCAGCAGGCCCAGACGGGTGAGCAGCTTCTGGAAGCGCTCGCGGTCCTCGGCGATGTCGATGGAATCGGGCGAGGTACCGATGATGGGCACACCGGCCGCTTCCAGCGCGCGGGCGAGCTTCAGCGGGGTCTGGCCACCGTACTGGACGATGACGCCGACCGGTTTTTCCAGCTCGACGATCTCCAGCACGTCTTCCAGCGTGACGGGCTCGAAGTACAGGCGATCGGAGGTGTCGTAGTCGGTGGAGACGGTCTCGGGGTTGCAGTTGACCATGATGGTCTCGAACCCGTCTTCACGCAGCGCAAACGACGCATGCACGCAGCAGTAGTCGAACTCGATGCCCTGCCCGATGCGGTTCGGGCCACCGCCCAGCACGATGATCTTCTTGCGATCGGTGGGCTGTGCCTCGCACTCGTCCTCGTAGGTGGAATACAGGTACGCGGTCTGGGTGGAGAACTCGGCCGCGCAGGTGTCCACCCGCTTGTAGACCGGCCGCACGCCCAGGCTGTAACGCAGCTTGCGGATCTCGTGCTCGGTGGTTTCCAGCAGGTAGCCCAGCCGGCGGTCGGAGTAACCCTTTTCCTTCAGCGTGCGCAGCGTCTCGGCATCCAGGTCGCCCAGCGTCATGGTGTCGAGCTGCAGCTCGATGTCGACGATCTCCTTCACCTGCGCGAGGAACCACGGGTCGATCTTCGTGAGCGAATGGACTTCCTCGATGGTGAAGCCCTGGGCGAAGGCATCGCCCACGTACCAGATGCGCTCGGAACCGGGCTCGCCCAGTTCCTTCTCGATGACCTCGCGGTCGGTCGTCATCTGGTTGAGGCCGTCAACGCCGATCTCCAGGCCACGCATGGCCTTCTGCAGCGCCTGCTGGAAGGTGCGACCAATGGCCATGACCTCGCCCACCGACTTCATCTGGGTCGTGAGGCGGTTGTCGGCCTGCGGGAACTTCTCGAAGGCAAAGCGCGGGATCTTGACGACCACGTAGTCGATGGCGGGCTCGAACGAGGCCGGGGTGGCACCCCCGGTGATCTCATTCTTCAGCTCGTCCAGCGTGTAGCCCACGGCCAGCTTGGCCGCCACCTTGGCGATGGGGAAGCCCGTGGCCTTGGAGGCCAGCGCCGAGGAGCGCGAGACGCGCGGGTTCATCTCGATGACGATCATCCGCCCGGTTTCGGGATGGATGGCGAACTGGACGTTGGAGCCGCCCGTGTCGACGCCGATCTCGCGCAACACCGCGATCGAGGCGTTGCGCATCAGCTGGTATTCCTTGTCGGTCAGCGTCTGCGCCGGCGCCACGGTGATGGAGTCGCCGGTGTGCACGCCCATCGGGTCAAGGTTCTCGATGGAGCAAACGATGATGCAGTTGTCCTCGCGGTCACGCACCACCTCCATCTCGAACTCTTTCCAGCCGATGAGGCTTTCCTCGATCAGCAGCTCGTTGGTGGGCGAGAGTTCCAGCCCGGCCTTGCAGATGGTCTCGAATTCCTCGGCGTTGTAGGCGATGCCGCCGCCGGTGCCGCCCAGCGTGAAGCTGGGGCGAATGATGACCGGAAAACCGATGTCGCGCTGGGCCGCCCAGGCCTCGTCCATGGAATGGGCGATGGCCGAACGCGCCGAACCCAGGCCAATGGACTCCATGGCCTGCTTGAACTTCTGGCGGTCTTCGGCCTTCTCGATGGCCTCGGGACGTGCGCCGATCAGCTCAACCCCGTACTTTTCCAGCACGCCGTTGCGGTGCAGGTCGAGGGCGCAGTTGAGCGCAGTCTGCCCGCCCATGGTGGGCAGGATGGCACTGGGGCGCTCTTTCTCGATGATGCGTTCGAGGACCTGCCAGGTGATGGGCTCGATGTAGGTGACATCGGCCATGTCCGGGTCGGTCATGATGGTGGCCGGGTTGCTGTTGACCAGCACGACCCGGTACCCCTCCTGACGCAGCGCCTTGCAGGCCTGGGCACCGGAATAGTCGAATTCGCAGGCTTGGCCGATGACGATCGGGCCGGCGCCGATGATCAGGATGCTTTCGAGGTCTGTACGCTTGGGCATGGCAGGATCACAGGCTGCGGTGCTCGGCCATCAGCCGAGCAAACCGCTCGAAAAGAGGAATGATGTCGTGGGGGCCGGGACTGGCTTCGGGGTGGCCCTGGAAGCTGAAGGCCGGCGCATCGGTCAGCTCGATACCCTGCAGCGAGCCGTCGAACAGCGACACGTGGGTGACGCGCACCCGGGCCGGCAGCGAGTCGGCATCCACCGCAAAGCCATGGTTCTGGCTGGTGATGCTGACGCGGCCGGTGTCGAGGTCCTTGACCGGATGGTTGGCGCCGTGGTGGCCGAACTTCATCTTGACGGTGCGCCCGCCCGCGGCCAGACCCAGCAGCTGGTGCCCCAGGCAGATGCCGAAAAACGGCACCTTACGGTCGAGGAAGGTACGTAGCGCGTCGATGGCGTAGGTGCAGGGTTCCGGATCACCAGGACCATTGGAGAAGAAGACGCCGTCGGGCTTCATGGCCAGCACGTCGGCCGCCGGCGTGGTGGCGGGCACGACGGTCACGTCGCATCCCTGGTCGGCCAGCAGACGCAGGATGTTGCGCTTGGCGCCGAAGTCGTAGGCGACGACGCGCAGACGCCGGCCGTCCGGACCCGGTGCGCCTTCGTGCGGCTGGGCGCGATGGCCGTCGGTGAGCGACCAGCTGCCCTCTTCCCAGACATAGGGTTTCTGCACGCTGACTTCCTTGGCCAGATCCATGCCGGCCAGACCGGGAAAGGCGCGCGCCGCTACCAGTGCGGCATCGATGTCAAGCGGATCGTCGATGCCGGCGGCCGCCACCAGGCAACCGTTCTGGGCACCGCGCTCGCGCAGCAGCCGGGTGAGCCGGCGGGTGTCGATGCCGACCAGGCCGATCTTGCCGTGTTCCTTGAGAAGATCGGGCAGCGACTGCTGGGCCCGCCAGCTGGAGACCTGCTGCGGCAGCGCCCGGATGACGAGACCGGCGACATGCAGCGCCACCGATTCCATGTCTTCGGAATTGGCGCCGGTGTTGCCGATCTGTGAGGCAGTGAGCGTGACGATCTGTCGTGCGTAGCTCGGGTCTGACAGAATTTCCTGGTAGCCGGTCATGGAGGTGTTGAAGACCACCTCTCCGGCGGAAAGCCCCGCCGCACCGAAGGAATATCCAGAATTGATCGTCGGGTATTGGGTGACGTCCCGGCCAGATTGTTCTGCTCGAAGCGCCTCGGGCGCTGAGCATCGTGCGAGTGGTGCAAGAACGAAACGCTACCACGGAAGCCGGCAGGCATCTTCGGGACCGGGGAGCAGGGACACTGCTTGGCCTCTGCCCAGGGTCCGCGAGCCCTCCTCACATCCTGTTATTCGCAGCTGGTTCACTTCCTGGGCCAGTGCGGCCCGCACGTGTGGCGAGCCAGCCTCCGACCGCCGCGAGCAGGGCCGTCAGGGCGAAGGTGCTGGAGAGTTGCATTGCGATCTCGGGCACCGTAAACCCGAGCGCAACCACCGCGACCAGCGCAACCAGCGTCGCCCAGGACAGGACCACCGGGAAGCCCTGGGACGAGGGGGTGCCGTCGCGGACGGCGCGGCGGCGCAGCGCAAGGTGCGAGACGATGATCCCCAGCCAGATGACGATCATGGTGGAGCCGACCATGTTCAGCAGGAATTTCAGCACCTCTTCCGCCCAGAAGTAGTTCAGTGCCGCCGCGACGAACCCGAGGAACGAGGTGGACAGCACAGCCGCCACGGGCACGCCTCGAGCGTTCGTGCCGCGCATCATCGCGGGCCCCATGCGTCGCTCGGCGAGCGAGAAGATCATGCGCGACCCGCCGTAGAGATTCGCGTTGAGCGAGGACAGCAGCGCGACGACGATCACGATCCCGATGAGTGCCGCGATGGCGGGCAGTCCCGCCGCGTTCAGGACCGCGACGAAGGGCGCTTCCTTGAGGGAGGGATCGTTCCAGGGCAGGGCGAGCAGCATGATCGTCACAGCGCCCATGTAGAAGATGAGGATGCGCCACAGGATCGTGTTGACGGCCTTCCTGATGCTGCGTTCCGGGTCGGCGGTCTCGGCGGCGGCGACAGCGACTATCTCCACACCCCCGAAGGCGAAGATCACGACCAGCAGAGCCGATGCGACTCCCTTGACTCCGTGAGGCATGAAGTCGCTTCCCAGAAGGTTCCCCCACCCGGGCGAGGGCGCTGGGGCGAACCCGAGAAGGAAGGCCATTCCAAGCACCAGAAATACCGCCACGAAGGCGATCTTGATCAGCGAGAACCAGAATTCGAATTCACCGAAACTTCCCACCTTGAACAGGTTGATTCCCGTGAAGACCACCATGATGATCAGCGCAAATCCCCACTGCGGGACACCGGGAACGAGCGTGTTCAAGTACCGTGCCGCCGCGGTTGCCTCGGTCGCGACCACCAGCCCCATCTCGATCCACCACAGCCAGCCGATCGCAAATCCGGCAGCAGGTCCGAGGGCCTTGTCCGCGTAGTAGGAAAACGCCCCCGGGTTCGGGTCTTCCGCCACCATATCGCCGAGCATGCGCATCACGGCCAGGACGATCGCCCCGGAGATCACATAGGACAGCAGCACCGCGGGTCCTGCCGTCGCTATGCCCGCGCCGGAACCCACGAACAGCCCGGCTCCGATGGCGGATCCGAGGCTCATCATCACGAGGTGACGGGGTTTCATCGCGACCTTCAGGTCGCCTTCCGGAGAGGGCACCGGGTTTCCTCCTACATCTTCTGCGTCGCCTTCACGAGTCGCGTGAACAACGCGGCTCAC
>CALIXC010000114.1 GCA_938046755.1 uncultured Lautropia sp.
TCATGGGTTAGCCATGAGGTTTCGGGGGCTCGCCGCCCGCTGGATCCGCTGTCTGCGAGTGCCTTTGGGCAACGTCCCTGTCGTGTTTCGGACCTTGCCGGGCGGTTTCAGGCCGGAAAGGGGGCGCCGGCCTGTTATGCTGTCGAATTAGCCGCCGTGTGCCTGCGGTCTGCCTATGCCTTCATGGATGATTCATGTCTGACACGATGGATACCGATGCGATGAACCTGGAACAGCCTTCCGGGGGCAAGCCCCAGGGCGACGGGCCCGGGTACGACTCCTCCTCGATCCAGATCCTGGAGGGGCTGGAAGCGGTGCGAAAGCGCCCGGGCATGTACATCGGCGATACATCCGACGGCACCGGTCTGCATCACCTGGTGTTCGAGACGGTCGACAACTCGGTGGATGAGGCGCTGGCCGGCTACTGCGACGAGATCCTGGTGACGATTCACGCCGACGAGTCCATCTCGGTGCGTGACAACGGCCGGGGCATTCCCACCGACGTGAAGTGGGATGACAAGCACGATCCCAAGCGCAGCGCGGCCGAAATCGTGATGACCGAGCTGCACGCCGGCGGCAAGTTCGATCAGAACAGCTACAAGGTCTCGGGCGGCCTGCACGGGGTGGGGGTGTCGTGCGTCAACGCGCTGTCGCGCTGGCTCAAGCTCACCATCAACCGCAACGGCAAGACGCATTTCATCGAGTTCGAGCGCGGGGTCCCCAAGGACCGCGTCATCGAGGAAAAGGACGGGGTGGCCATCTCGCCCATCAAGGTGCTGGGTGACACCACCCGGCGTGGAACCGAGGTGCACTTCCTGGCCGACGACACGATCTTCTCCAAGGTCGAGTACCACTACGAGACGCTCTCCAAGCGCCTGCGCGAGCTGTCGTTCCTCAACAATGGCGTGCGCATCCGCCTGCAGGACCTGCGCAACAACAAGGAAGAGGATTTCGCGTTCGCGGGCGGCGTCTCGGGCTTTGTCGAGTTCATCAACCGCGCCAAGAACGTGCTGCACCCCAACATCTTCCACATCCGGGGCGAGAAGGACGGGGTGACGGTGGAGGCTGCGCTGCAGTGGAACGACGGCTACAACGAGCAGGTGCTGTGCTTCACCAACAACATTCCGCAGCGTGACGGCGGCACGCACCTCACCGGCCTACGTGCAGCCATGACGCGGGTCATCAACAAGTACATCGAAGAGAACGAGATCGCCCGCAAGGCCAAGGTCGACACCTCGGGCGACGACATGCGCGAGGGCCTGACCTGCGTGCTGTCGGTGAAGGTGCCCGAGCCCAAGTTCTCGTCGCAGACCAAGGACAAGCTGGTCTCCAGCGAGGTGCGGGCGCCCGTCGAGGACGTCATCGCACGCGGGCTGGAGACCTACCTGCTGGAAAAGCCCAACGATGCCAAGATCATCTGCAGCAAGATCGTCGAGGCGGCGCGGGCCCGCGAGGCAGCCCGCAAGGCACGCGACATGACGCGCCGCAAGGGCGTTCTGGACGGCATCGGCCTGCCCGGCAAGCTGGCGGACTGCCAGGAACGCGATCCCGCCAGGAGCGAGCTCTTCATCGTGGAGGGCGACTCGGCCGGCGGTTCGGCCAAGCAAGGGCGCGACCGCAAGTTCCAGGCCATCCTGCCGCTGCGCGGCAAGGTGCTCAACGTCGAGAAGGCCCGCTTCGACAAGCTGCTGGCTTCCGAGCAGGTGGCCACGCTGATCACCGTGCTGGGCACAGGCATCGGCTCTGGCCTGGGGTCCGACGACTTCAAGATCGAGAAGCTGCGCTATCACCGCGTCATCATCATGACCGACGCAGACGTGGACGGCAGCCACATCCGCACGCTGCTGCTCACGTTCTTCTACCGGCAGATGCCCGAGTTGATCGAGCGTGGCTACATCTACATCGCCCAGCCGCCACTCTACAAGATCAAGCAGGGGCGCGAGGAGCGCTACCTGAAGGACGACTTCGAGCTGGACCAGTACATGCTGAACCTGTCGATGATGCAGGCGGCGCTGGTGCCGGCCCGGGATACCGAGCCCATCACCGGCGATGTGTTGGCTGCCATTGCGCGCAAGTACGTGATGGCCGATGCGGTGGTCGAACGGTTGGGCCGACTAATGGATCACGAGACGCTGCACGAACTGATGGACGGGCTGGCGCTGAATCTGGACTCGGCCGACGAGGCCCATGCCTCGGCCGAGAATCTGCAGGCGGCACTCCTGAAGAACGTCCACCAGGTCAGCCGTTCGCTGGCGCCGGCTGTCGAAGTGACGGCCCATGCCGACGAGAGCGGCGAGAAGTGGCACCTGCGCATCGTCCGTCACCTGCATGGCAACCAGAAGGTCTCGATCATCACCCAAGATTTCCTGAAGTCGTCCGACTACAAGGTGCTCAACGACGTGGCCCAGACGCTACGCGGCCTGGTGGGCGAGGGGGCCGAGGTGCGGCGTGGCGAGGGCGACAAGATCCGCAGCCAGCCGGTGGGTAGCTTCCGTGAGGCTATGCGCTGGCTGCTGGCTGATGCCGAGAAGGGCGTTTCGCGCCAGCGCTACAAGGGGCTGGGCGAGATGAACGCCGAGCAGCTGTGGGAGACCACGATGGACGTGAACGCCCGGCGGCTTCTGAAGGTGCAGATCGAGGACGCGATCGCGGCCGATCAGATCTTCACCACGCTGATGGGTGACAACGTCGAACCGCGCCGCGTGTTCATCGAGGAAAACGCTCTGGGCGCACAGAATATCGATGTCTGAGGCCCCATGGCACATGGCCGGCCCTGACGGGAAGGGGGCCGGATGGCGCTGAAATCGACGGTTTTCCGGCTGACGCTGAACGTCTCGGACATGGACCGCGGCTACTACGGTGAGCACTCGTTGACCGTTGCCCGGCATCCTTCCGAGAACGACGAGCGGATGATGGTGCGGGTGCTGGCCTTCGCACTCTTTTCAGCCGATGACCTGCGCTTCGGTCGGGGGCTCTCCGCCGAGGATGAGGCCGACCTGCATGCAGAGGCCCCGGATGGCACGATCCGTCTATGGATCGACGTGGGGCTTCCCGATGAACGGCTGGTGAAGAAGGCTGCAGCCAGGGCCGACCGGGTGGTGGTGCTGGCCTATGGGCGCACGGCCCAGGCCTGGTGGCAGAAGGCCCGCGAGACGCTAGAGCGGCTTGCGAACCTGCAGGTGATGGCCCTTGAACCCGAAGACAGCAAGGCACTGGCCGATCTCGCGCAGCGCGGGGTGGCTCTGCAGTGCATCGTGCAGGATGGCCAGATCTGGCTGGGTGACGGCGACCGGATGCTGCAACCGGTCTGTCATGTCCTGAAGGAGGTGAACTGAAGTGCACTGGGTCACGACCCGGTTGTCGTATTCCGTGAATGAGAGTGGTTAATGATTGGCATGGGAGTACACTGTGCTGTACATTGATGGATGTCTAATTTGGCGGTCATAACTTGATGTTTGTTCAGTTATGACCAATGTCGTTCCGATAGACTGAATCCGTTATTTCCTTTGTTCAATCGTTAAGTAGGAGAAATCCATGTTCACCAAAGGTATTCTGGTTGCTGCGCTGATGCTTGGCTCCGCTTCGGTCATGGCCAAGACGTGCGAAGCCGAGGTCGATGCCACCGACGCCATGACCTACAGCACGAAGGAAGTCAAGGTCGCCGGTGATTGCACCGAGCTGAAGCTGACGCTGAAGCACGTCGGCAAGATGCCCGTAACTGCCATGGGCCACAACCTCGTCGTGACCAAGACGGCCGACTTCAAAGCCGTCGCCAAGGCTGGCGGCAAGCTGACCGCTGCCGACAACTATGTTCCCAAGGATGATGCCCGCGTGCTGGCCCACACCAAGCTGATCGGCGGCGGCGAGTCCGATACTGTCACTGTTCCGATGGACAAGTTCGAGAAAGGCGGTGATTACACCTTCTTCTGCTCCTTCCCCGGCCACTGGAGCGTGATGAAGGGCAAACTCGTTTTCGGTTGATGGACGATTCGACAGCTTCTCCATTCCAGGCCTGGCGTTCCCTGGAAACGCACCCCGAGTTCGGAGCCGATTCCCTAGAGGCTCGGGTCTGGAAGGATCATCACCAGGAGAAGGTGTCGGACTGGATCGCCCGGGAGACTCCCGTCGCACTGGTCTTCAATGGCATCTCGCATGCCGTCATGATGGCCTCTCCGGGCGATCTGGAAGATTTTGCCCTCGGTTTCGGTATCACCGAGGGCTTGCTGGCCTCCCCCGACGAGCTGTACGGGGTGGACGTGAATGAGGTCCAGCAGGGGGTGGAAGTCCACCTCGAAGTGGCTTCGGCCTGCGCGTGGCGACTGCGTGAACGTCGCCGGAACATGGCCGGGCGCACCGGCTGCGGCCTGTGTGGCACCGACAGCCTGGGACAGGTTCGTCGGGATCCCCCGGCAGAGGCCCATCCCGTCTGTCTCACATCGACCGCCGTGCTGCGGGCCGAATCCAGCCTGAAATCCGCCCAGATGCTGCAAAAGCTCACCGGCGCCACCCATGCGGCCGCCTGGTGCGACCTTGAAGGCGAAGTGCAGCTGCTGCGTGAGGATGTGGGCCGTCACAATGCCCTGGACAAGCTCATCGGCGCAATGATCCGCACCCACATTGCCGTGGATCAGGGTTTCATCGCCATCACCAGCCGGGCCAGCTTCGAGATGGTGCAGAAGGCGGCCATAATCCGCGCCGGTGCCCTGGTGGCAGTCTCGGCGCCGACATCATTGGCCATTCAGACCGCCCACGAATGTGGCGTGGCGCTTGCCGGCCTGGTGCGTGACGGCCGGCGGATGGTGGCCTACACCTTTGCCAATCGGCTCGGCTTCGAGAGCTGACCGGAATGCCTGACCGGCATTCGGTCGGGATTGCCGTCTCAGCGCCGATCGCCCAGCGCTTCCTGGATCCTCTTTTCGGTCCTGTGCCGGCTGAGCGCGTGAACATTGACCGGTGCGGGCCTTGCCTTCGGCTATCATCGCACGTTTGGGATATGCGATAGTGCCAGCGGCATGCGGGAGCCGATGAGCGGCCTTGCAGCGGGGCACTGTCCGTTGTGTGAAGGTCTGTCGGCCTGCCCAGGGGGCAAGTGGCCAGGAGTGAAAATATGGGTGCTGTACGGCAGGAGACAATGTCATGGATGTGATCGCTAACGCCATGACCAATGCGATCGATACGATCAACACAGTAGTCTGGGGCTATATTCTGATCTACGGCCTGCTGGCGGTAGGCATCTATTTCTCGATCCGCCTGCGCTTTCTGCAGATCTTCCACTTCCGGGAATTCATCCGTGCGGTGACGCGCACGCCCGAGAAGGACAGCCAGGGCATCACCCCCATCCAGGCGCTGACCACCAGCCTGGCCTCGCGGGTCGGTACCGGCAACATCGCGGGTGTGGCCGTGGCGGTCTACACCGGCGGTCCCGGGGCGCTCTTCTGGATGTGGATCGTGGCCCTGCTGGGCATGGCCACCGCCTATGCGGAAAGTGCGCTGGCCCAGCTGTACAAGGTCAACGACCATCATGGTCTCTATCGCGGCGGCCCGGCCTTCTACATCAGCCGTGGCCTGAAGTCGCCGTGGGCGGGGGCCGTGTTCTCGGTGGCACTGCTGGTGGTGTTCGGTCTGGTGTTCAACGCCGTGCAGGCCAACGCCATTTCCGAGTCGTTCAGCGAATCCTTCGGCCTGGACCGTACCCAGGTGGGTGTGGCACTGGCTGTGCTCTCGGGCATCGTGATCTTCGGCGGCATCCGCAACATCGCCCGTGTGGCCGAGGTGGTGGTGCCGTTCATGGCCGTGGCTTACCTGGGCGTTGCCCTGTGGGTGCTGGTGGCCAACATCGACAAGATCCCCGAAGTCTTCACGCTGATCGTGCGTAGTGCCTTCGGCATGGACCAGGCGGTGGGCGGCGTGGTCGGCGGCATGACGGCCGCCATGCTCAATGGCGTGAAACGTGGCCTGTATTCCAACGAGGCCGGCATGGGTTCTGCGCCGAACATTGCGGCCGTGGCCATTCCCAGTCCGCACCATCCGTCCTCGCAGGGCTTCGTGCAGGCACTGGGCGTGTTCATCGATACCATCCTGATCTGCACCGCCACCGGCGTGATGATCCTGATGTCCGACGCGCTGCAGCCGGGCTCAGGTGTCACCGGCACGGTGCTGACCCAGCATGCGCTGGCCTACCACATCGGTGATCACGGCAAGGACTTCGTGGCGCTGGCCGTGTTCTTCTTCGCCTTCACCTCCATCATCGGCAACTATTCTTATGCTGAGGGAGCACTCACTTACCTGAATATCAACAACAAGCCGTGCCTGTTCATTCTGCGCGCGTTGGTGCTGGTGTTCATCGTTTGGGGTGCGCGCGAGGCCATCACCACGGTGTTCGATGCGGCCGATGCGGTGATGGGCATCATGGCCATCATCAACCTGGTGGGCATCACGCTGCTGTCCGGCCTGGTGGTCAAGCTCACGCGCGACTACTTCGAGCAGGCCAAGCATGGTGATCCGCGCTTCCGGCTCAGCGACTACCCTGAGCTGAAGGGCCAGATCGAAGAAGAGATCTGGAAGTGACGCGGGATCCGCGCGAGCGCTTCCTGACGCTGCTTCGGGAAGCCCTCGCGGCGCGCACGCTGAAGCGGCTGGTGCTGTCGCGGCCGGTTCGGCCCATGTTGCCGCCGGGCTTCACGGACGAGGGCCCGGTGCTGCAACGGTTGCGCATCCAGCCGGTACGGATGCGCGATGGCGTGAAGCTGGCCTTTGCCTGGCAGTACGACACGCGTGACCAGACCGACAACCTGTCGGTGGACGAGGCGCTGGTGCGGATCGATACGCTGTTGGGCGACATGCGCACGGCGCTTCTGGAAACCCGCGAGCTGACGGCTGAGCTGGGTTTCAGCAAGCGGGGACGGCCGCTGTTCCGGATGAAGCGGGTGACCGAGACCCCGTCCTTGCAGGATCGTCGGCCGGCAGCGGATGATCTGCCGAACCCGAACCCGAACCCGAACCCGAAAGAGGGTGTGCAGGTATCGGCCGGATCGGCCGGTGGTGCGGCGTCCTGGCAGCCGGGCGTGGGGGCGCTCACGCAACTGCGCAGGGTGGGAAGCGGGCAGACGGTAGCCCGTGCCGCGGGCGGTGTCTTCTCGCACGGCCATGACAGCCTGCCGGATGAGGATGGCTGGGGCGACCTGGCCGATCACAACCGGCAGCGACGCTATCCGGTGGACATCGGCCGGCCCTATCTGGTGGACCTGGGCATTGTGGGCAGGACGGGTGCACTGGTGCCGGCCATGGCCCGCAAGTGGCGGCAGATCAACAAGTTCGTCGAGATCGTGGCCCAGGCCTGGCAGCACAACACGCTGGCCAACCAGGTGGGACGGGCAGGGCAGTCGCCGTTGCGCATCCGTGACTATGGCGCGGGCAAGGGCTATCTCACCTTTGCGCTGTACGACTATCTGACGCATACGCTGGGCCTGCAGGTGGAGATGGTGGGCATCGAGCGCCGCGCCGACCTGGTGGCACTGTGCAACCGGTTGGCCCAGCGTCATGGGCTGTCGGGACTGCGCTTCGAGAAAGACGACATCCTGCAGGCCTGTCCTGCAGGCCTGTGAAGTGGCACAGGTCGCATCGGCTGCGGGCGGTACTGTCATCACGGGCATTGCCGATGGGCGTACCGTGGCGGGTGTTGCAGGTGTCGGGGCAGATGCCGAACAGAGCAGGGATTCGGGCGCCACGGCGTCCGACGGGACTGCGGTCGACATCGTCATTGCACTGCATGCCTGCGATACGGCCACGGACGATGCGCTCTTTCAGGGCATTCGTCAGCGGGCTGCCATGCTGGTGTGCTCGCCCTGCTGCCACCGTGAGCTGCGGCCGCAATTGAAGGCGCCCGCCCCGCTGGACGCGCTGCTGCGTCATGGCATCCATCTGGGCCAGGAAGCCGAGATGCTGACCGATGGGCTGCGGGCGCTGCTGCTGGAGACCCAGGGCTACGAGGCGCAGGTGTTCGAATTCATCAGCCCCGAACACACCGGCAAGAACAAGATGATTCTGGGCAACCGCACCGGCCGGGCGCGGGATGCCGACGCCGTATGGGTCGAGATCGAGGCGCTGAAACGCTTCTATGGCATCCGCACGCAGCGGCTGGATGGGCTGCTGGGCGGCGGGATGGGCGCAGCCCTAAATCCCGACGGAAACTGACGCCGCCTACAGTTCGATCACGTTCAGCTCATCACCCAGCACCTGGCGGGCCAGCGGCACCAGGTGGTCGTGGTGCGTGAGCAGGATCACCTGCATGCGGTGCGAGACGTCGCCCAGCACCTGCAGGCCGGCTTCTGTCCGGCGGTCGTCGAAGTTGATGAAGAGGTCGTCTGCAATCAGCGGCATGCGGCTGCCCTGACTGGCCTGCTGGTCCAGGGCGGCCAACCGCAGCGCCAGGTAGAGCTGGTCGCGCGTGCCTTCGCTGAGGCCCGGTACCTCCACCGGCTTGTTGCCATCAGTGCGGATGCTCATCAGCCGGGGACTGTCATGGCTGTCGGCATCCACCAGCAGGCGGCTGAACGAGCCCAGCGTGAGCGCCTGGAAGATCTCCGACGCGCGGGCCAGCATGGGGCCCTGGCGGGTCTGGCGAAAGCGCTCCATGGACCATTGCAGCAGCCGTGCGGCGGTCTTCAGGCGCAGATAGCGCTCGGCAGCCTCGGCCATGCCGGCCGCGGCCTCCTGCTGCCGGGCCGCGGCCCGGGCGGC
>CALIXC010000115.1 GCA_938046755.1 uncultured Lautropia sp.
TTGAAAGCGGTGATGAACGACCTCGCCAAAGACGATGGCAACACGTTGATTTTTATTGATGAAATTCACACGCTGGTGGGCGCAGGCAAAACCGATGGCGCGATGGACGCGGGCAATATGCTCAAACCTGCGCTGGCGCGGGGCGAATTGCATTGCATCGGCGCGACCACGCTGGACGAATATCGCCAATATATTGAAAAAGATGCGGCGTTGGAGCGGCGTTTCCAAAAAGTGTTGGTGAACGAGCCGAGCGTGGAAGACACGATTGCGATTTTGCGCGGCTTGCAGGAGCGTTACGAAATCCACCACGGCGTGGACATCACCGACCCTGCGATTGTGGCAGCGGCAGAATTGTCCAACCGCTACATCACCGACCGCTTCCTGCCCGACAAGGCCATCGACCTCATCGACGAGGCTGCCTCGCGCATCAAGATGGAGATCGACTCCAAGCCCGAGGTGATGGATCGCCTGGACCGCCGGCTGATCCAGCTCAAGATCGAGCGTGAGGCCGTGCGCAAGGAGACCGATGATGCGTCCAAGAAACGCCTGGAACTGATCGAGCAGGAAATCGCACGCATCAGCAAGGAATACGCCGACTACGAAGAGATCCTGAAGGCCGAGAAGGCCGCCGTGCAGGGCAGCGCCCAGATCAAGGGCGAGATCGACCAGCTGCGGGCGCAGATGGCCGAGCTGCAGCGCAAGGGCCGGTACGAGAAGCTGGCCGAGCTGCAGTACGGCAAGCTGCCCGAGCTGGAAAAGCGCCTGGCCGAGGTCAACGCTGCCGAGAGCAACCAGAAGGCCGATGGGGCCGCGGCCTCCGGCAAGCCGAAGCTGCTGCGTACGGTCGTGGGCGCGGAGGAGATCGCCGAAGTGGTTTCGCGGGCCACGGGCATTCCTGTCTCCAAGATGATGGAAGGCGAGCGTGAGAAACTGCTGAAGATGGAAGAGGAACTGCACAAGCGTGTGGTCGGCCAGGACGAGGCCGTCACCCTGGTGTCCGACGCCATCCGCCGTTCGCGTGCCGGCCTGGCCGATCCCAACCGGCCATGGGGCTCCTTCCTCTTCCTGGGGCCCACCGGCGTGGGCAAGACGGAACTGTGCAAGGCGCTGGCCCGCTTCATGTTCGATTCCGAAGATCACCTGATCCGCATCGACATGAGCGAATTCATGGAGAAACACTCCGTGGCGCGACTGATCGGTGCGCCTCCGGGATACGTGGGCTATGAAGAGGGCGGCTACCTGACCGAGGCCGTGCGGCGTAACCCGTACAGCGTCATCCTGCTCGACGAGATCGAGAAGGCGCATCCGGACGTGTTCAACATCCTGCTGCAGGTACTGGACGACGGCCGGCTGACCGACGGCCAGGGCCGCACCGTGGACTTCCGCAACACCGTGGTGGTGATGACCAGCAACATCGGCTCGGCCGAGATCCAGCGCCTGTCGGCCGACAAGACGCTGAACGATCCGGACGTGATTAAGGAAGCCGTGATGGGTGAGGTGCGCCAGCACTTCCGGCCGGAATTCATCAACCGGATCGACGAAGTGGTGGTCTTCCACGGCCTGGATGCCAAGCACATCCGCGACATCTCGGTCATCCAGCTCAAGAGCCTGGAGAAACGCCTGGCCGAGCGCGACCTGAAGCTGGAAGTCAGCGAGGCCGCACTTGACGAACTGGCCAAGGTGGGCTTCGACCCGCTGTATGGCGCCCGGCCGCTCAAGCGCGCCATCCAGCAGAAACTGGAAAACCCCATCGCCAAGCGCGTGCTGGAAGGCCGCTATGCGCCCAATGAGACCGTCCCGGTGGATTTCCGTGACGGACATTTCACGTTCGAGAAGATGGGGAAGTGATGGTTTAAGGCACCGGACAGCCGTCCGGTGCCATACCGTCGTGCAAGCACGACGTGAAACTTGATGCAACGCAGGTTTCCGGTGGCAGCCATGCCATCGGACCCTGCGTTTTTTTGTGAGGCTGGATGTCGGCTGATTGCAGATGTCCCCTTGATGCCATGCGCCAGGAGTTTTACGCAATATATTGATATTTTGGATAAATTCGATGTCGCGGTATGGTGTGTGTGCATCTTTCGATATATACGGAATGAAACGTCGCGTATTTCAATGGCTGGATTAAACACGATCTGTATCTTTTGCATGTTCTAGCATGGGCGGGCGGTTTATTTTGCAAACAGGAGGAAATACAGAACATGCTGATCAAATCCACGACTTCGACATCGCTGGTGAGTGCAGCGGTGGCAGCCCTGTTCCTGGCTGGGTGCGGTGGCGGTTCGGATAATGGGGGCGCTGCAGGCGATCCCGGTGCCGAATCCGGAGGACTGACGACCAAGACCAACCACCACGAGAACGGCGCGGCCAATAGTGGAAGCACAAATGGGACCCAGGGTTCTACCAGCAGTACTGGTACGACTGGGTCGACGACCGCTGCGAACAGCAATGCGGCCAATGACGCTCAAGCGGCCGGTCATGGAAGCACGTCCAGCAATGGGAATGTCGACAGTGGTACGTCACAGACCGCCCAGACGAATGGTGCCATTACCGAAGCCGGCATCAGTACCGAGCTGTTCGAGAAGATCGTCAGCACACAGACAGCCTATGTGCGTGTCGGCCCCCACCCATTGCCGATCAGTGGCGATTATTCGGCTGGCCAGCTAGCAGCACAGGATGTCGCACAAGGCGCAGTGGTGGAGCACGCCCAGTGGGTGGAGACACCGGAATATCCCAACCTGATTTCCTACCAGCAGCCGGCGAACGGGCATTTCGTCGTCAATACCTGGGGTTCTGACCGGAAGGCTCAGGGTCATCATGCCGACGCGAAAATCGTTACCAGCCATGCCAGCTTCGCCTTCGTCTTCCACAAAGGGCAGGATGCCATCGATCGGCGCTTGACCCTGCAGACGGATGCCGAGCTGAAGTACGGCTATCACCGCGATGAAAAGACCGGTGAAGAGAAATACAAGGAAACCGAGAAGCTTCAGGCGGTATCTGACAAAGTGATAGCGCATGACGGCGTCGTGGCCTTCAATGAGACGATTCAGGAGTGGCGCGCATCGAATGGTGCGTACATGAGCGTTTCGGTCGAGCGGGGCGACACGGCGAATGAGGTGAAGTTCTGCACGAAACTGTCATCGGGGGCACAGCACGCCCATGGCGACAAGGCAGGTGTCCAGCGCACGGTATGCAGCCTGTGGCAAGTGCCGGCCAACTGGCCGGCAACGCAGTCGCTGGTCTATCACGGCATCTACGTGATGGATGGGCAGAATGTCGTCCACTATTGGAAGACCTGGCCTGCCAAAACGAAACCGGCCCAGGCAG
>CALIXC010000116.1 GCA_938046755.1 uncultured Lautropia sp.
CGGTGACAGCATGACCGACGGCTGCTTGAGCTGGGCACTGCCGATGGCCGTGCGCGCAAAGCACAGGACCGGGCGGTTGGCCACGGCAGGTGCGGCGGTCGAGGCCGGTGCAGAGGCTCCGGCAACCTTGGCGGCGGTGGAGGATGGGGCTGCGCCGGCGGCGGCCGGACGCTCGATCAGCGTGGTGTCAGACATGTGTTCCTGCCATGTGTCGCAGAATCAGCGTTTTCAGTTGGGGCAGGCGGCCATGGAAGAAGTGGCCCACCCCGGGAACGACGACCACGGGAAGCTGCTGCGGACGCGCCCAGTCGAGCACGCTCGCCAGCGGCACCACGTCGTCCTCCTCGCCATGCACGACCAGCGTGTCGGCGGGCACCTCGGCCACGTCGAAGCGCGAGACGGCAGGCCCAACGAACACCATCGGTCGGTGCTCGACCGGGTATCCGTCCAGCCGCTGCATCAGCCGGGACTGCACGAAGGTGCCGAAGGAGAAACCGCCCAGCACCAGCGGCACCGGACGCGGCAGGCTGGCCGCGCTCTCGTGCGCCAGTGCAAACTTCAGCACGGCTTCCAGGTCGTCGGTTTCTCCCTGGCCTGCATCGAATTCCCCCGCACTGCCGCCCACGCCCCGGAAGTTCGGCCGCCAGCAGATGGCACCTTGCTGCAACAGCGCCCGTGCAATCGTCTGGGCCACCTTGTTGTTCATGGTGCCCCCCTGCAGCGGGTGCGGGTGCGCGATCAGTGCCAGCATGCGCGGCTCGGCGGGGCAATCGAGCGAGCACTCGATGGCACCGACGGGACCGGGAATGGACAGGATGCGAGTGGATGGCTTCATGGCAAGTCAGGGTCGGAAAGCAGTCGGTTCAGGACCGCCCCCGTGAAGACCATTGTCGGGTTCAGTGTCCGGCAGGGTCCCCATCGACCGCTGACCGGGGCCGTCTGGCCGATGAGTTGGGGGCTTCTATGGCAAAAAAATACAGGGCGGCCAGTGGCCACCAGCAGGCGATGGTACGCAGCAGTCCCCGAAAGCCCGGGGTGGCCAGCCGCATGTAGGTGGTCATCGTTTTCTTCAGCAGCGGCTGCAGCGCTGGCTCGGGCGGAATCAGCCAGGCCAGCGCCACCGTCAGCGCAATGACGCCCAGCGCCACCCGGCGCTGCACGCCTTCGGGCCAGCGGGCCAACGGGTGGCACAGCACCAGGGCCAGCGCCAGTCCGGCCGCCAGAATCGGCAGGTCGGTCAGCAGCCGGTCGGTGCGAACATAGATGTGCAGGGCGCCCCCCAGCCGAAGCCCCACGGCCGTCACCAGCAACAGCAGCCACAGGGCCAGCTGGTTCCTGGGGGTCTCCACACAGCGCATCACCAGCAGGGCCGGCAGCAAGGTCGTGGCTGCCGTCAGCAGCACGCTGGCCAGGGTGACGGCCCAGGCGGGGAGGGCGCCCACCAGCGGCAGGGGTGGCAGCAGATCCTGGCCCGGCCACGGAGAGAGGGGGCCCACCGACATCAGCAGCTGCTGGGGGACAATCTGGCCGGCGACCCACAGGATAAGCAGTACCGCGGCAAAGCGGCGGTGTCGGTGCTCACTTTCATGTCCCAGAACCAGGCGACTGATCCTGGTGCGCATGCGCTGCAGGCGGGGGGAATACGTCAGCGCCACCACCAAGGCAGCCCCCAGCAAGGCGCCCAGACCGTTCGTGATCAGGTCCAGCAGCGAGGGGACGCGGCGCGGCAGGTAGGACTGGATGGACTCCATGCTGAACGACAGCAGGCAGCCGCCCACCGATGCCACCAGCACCGCGCCCCACAGGCCCAGCCGCTGCTGGAACTGGCGTACCGTCAGATAGCCGAAGCCGGCATAGGCCCCCACGTTGACGATCATGTCGCCCCAGGAATAGAAGCGGGGCAACCCCATGAAGAGCCAGGCCCAGGGGCTGGGGCGGCGCAGCGCCCAGTCGGCAAACGGATACAGGGACAGGTACAGAATGGCGGCAAGGGCCATCAGCCAGAGTACCGGATGGGCCGAAGTGCGCGGGGCAGAGGAGGGGTCGGAGGCCATGGTGGGCGTTATAACATGGATGCTGCACTGCGACGGCGGGTGCACCCGCCCCAGGGGCTGCCCGTTCGGCCCGCCGCAACATCGATTTCCTATCCTTCACCATGAATCCCGTTCTGCTTCCCGAGCATCCCCTGCGTCCCGAAGACTATATGTCTGGCCGCCGCGAAGGCCACCTGTGGGTGGAGTGGCACGACTGTCTGGATTCCACCAATCTGGAGCTGATGCGTCGTCCCATGCTGCATAAAAGTGAGCACTCGCTGTCGCCGGTATGGCTGATGGCCGGTGAGCAGACAGCTGGCCGGGGGCGGCGCGGCAAGGCCTGGAAGGCGCAGCCTGGTCATGCACTGACGGCCTCGCTGGGCTGCGAGCTGCCCCCCGATCGTCTGGCCGATGTGGGCGCCGTGCCGCTGGTGGCGGGTATTGTCATTGCCGAATACCTGGCCACGCTGGGTGTGGACGTGATGGTGAAATGGCCCAATGACCTGTGCCGGGTGCTACCGGGGCCGCGTCGCACGCTGGCCAAGGTGGGCGGCATCCTGTGCGAGATGCGCACGCGCAGTCAGGGCAGCCGGCTTGTCATCGGCTGTGGTCTCAACCTGCAGGCGCTGCCGGAGGGATTGGTGACGGACCAGCCGGCCGCCGCGCTGTTCGACACGCTGTCCGGGCCGCAGTCGCTGGCGCTGGCGCTGGGGGTGGGGCAAGTGTTGTTGGCCGGTGTCGAACAGCTTCTGGCCGAGGGCTTCAGTGTATTCTCTGCCCGCTGGCAGCATGTCGATGGGTTGGCGGGGCGGCCAGTGCGTGTGCATCACGCCCAGGGCCCGCGTGACGCCACGGCCCTGGGTATCGATGCCCAAGGGGCTTTGCAGGTCTGCTATGACGATGCCCAGGGGCATCTGGTGGTGGTAACGGCCGAGCAGGTCAGCATCCGGCCGCGGGCCGGGTGAAGACTGCTCCGCCGGAGCATTTCATGGGATGATCCGGACACGACGGCTTCCTGCCCTGGATCGGCCCGTTTGGTGTCAGCTGGATGAAGGTGTCCGGGCACGTGAGCGTTCAGCCGCGGCATTCATTCAAGAAGAGAGGAGATACGACACATGACGATCAAGACCCTTGGCGTGATCGGTGCCGGCACGATGGGCAACGGCATCGCCCAGGCAGCGGCGCAGGCCGGCCTGGAGGTGGTGATGCAGGACATCATGCCCGAGGCCGTCGAGCGCGGGCTGGCGGCCATCGGTACATCGCTGGACCGGCTCATCAAGAAAGAGAAGTTGGATGAGGCCGGCAAGGCCGCCGCGCTGACGCGTATTCGGGGGACTACCGATGTGGCTGCGCTCAGGGATGCCGACCTGGTGATCGAGGCCGCCACCGAGCGCGAGAGCGTCAAGGCTCAGGTGCTGCGCAACGTGGAGGCCGTGGTGCGTTCCCAGGCCATCCTGGCCACCAACACCTCCTCCATCTCCATCACCCGGCTGGCCGCATCGCTGAAGGATCCGTCCCGCTTCGTCGGCATGCACTTCTTCAACCCCGTGCCGATGATGGCGCTGGTGGAGATCATCAGCGGCCTGCAGACCTCGCAGGCCACCTTTGACGCCGTGACCGGGCTGGCGCGGAAGCTGGGAAAGACGCCCATCAGCGTGCGCAATGCACCGGGCTTCGTCGTCAACCGCCTGCTGTGCCCGATGATCAACGAGGCCGTCTTCACGCTCCAGGACGGCGTGGCCGGCGCGACCGAGATCGACGAGGGCATGAAGCTGGGCTGCAACCATCCCATCGGGCCGCTGGCGCTGGCCGACCTGATTGGCCTGGATGTGGTGCTGGCCATCATGGAAGTGCTGCACGATAGCTTCAGCGATCCCAAGTACCGGCCCGCACCGCTGCTGCGCGAGATGGTCGATGCCGGCCGCCTGGGCCGCAAGACGGGCCGGGGCTTCTTCGAGTATCCGTGAACCCAGGGCCGGGGCTGTCGTCGTACCTGTCACGACGGTGACCGGTCGGTCTGGCGGCCTTGAAGGGTATGGGCCGATCCGCTATTCTCGGGCGATCCTGCTGCCCGTCGGCACGGGGCCCGCATCTTTCGGCCACAACGGCCTGGCCGGGCACACCGGCTCTCCTGGCCGTTCAATTCTGCGCCCCGCACGTATCTCCGCTTCCCATCATGTCCTCCCTGCTCGAAGATTCTCCTATGCCCACCCGCTCGCGGGGCTGGGGCTATTACCTGCTGCCGGCGCTGGTGCTGCTCAACGTGCTGCTCATGCTGTCACTGCTTGGCGTGCTGCCGCCGGTCTTCGGTGATCAGCCCGATCCGGGGCGCCTGAGCCGGCAGATCGATGCCGAGCGGGTGCGCGTGGTGCCGGGCGGGGCAGCGGCGGCTGAGGCTGCCTCGTCGGCAGGCAGCGCCACCGCTGGGCAGGATGCCGACAGGCAGGCGGA
>CALIXC010000117.1 GCA_938046755.1 uncultured Lautropia sp.
AAGGCACAAGCCGCGGTTCGTCCTGCCGCCGGCGCACTGCCAGGGCCTTGGTCAGATTGGCGGGAAGCTTGATCGAGATGGAAGCCACAGCTGCGAGAATCCGGTTGGATGAGAAAGTTGCCGGATGGTTTCAGTCCTCCCCTGAGGGTAGGTGATTCATTCCAACAAGCAATCTATAGACGCATGATCGGTTTTGAACATGGGGCCAGTGGCAGGCAGCGTGCCTTTCGCGACGCGTCGGCCGACACAACGGGAACGCAGCCTGCCCGATCCACCAATGCTAGCGTGCCTGCTCGCAGTCGCGCCTCTGAACATTTGTCACATATTTTCAGTAAAACGATGCTGCGGGTGTTGCTTCTGAGCATCGGTGCTGGTATGAGCGTGACCGCTTGCACCCCCGACAGCGACCCGCCGGCGTCTGCCCAGCGCAGCCATGTCGGCACCAATCCTGGTGGCGTGGCCACCGACAGCAGGAGCCCGGACGACATGTCTTCCTTCAATGGCGGAAAGCCAGCCAGCCCGCGGCTGCGACTGGCGGTGCTGGGTGATTCCGACAGCCATTCCTTCCACGATGCGGTGTCGCTGCACTACGGCACGCCCGAGGCCCGTGGCGGTGCGCAGCAGGCCAGTACCTGGCAGTGGACCGAGATCCTCGGGAAGCTGCGTCCCCGGGACATCGATCAGGGGCCTTTCGGCGAGGTGGGCAGCAGCGGGGCCGGCGCCTGGCTGCGGCGCAACGTGATGGGCAGCCTGGTGCGGCAGCACAAGGAAGATTTCCGCTACAACTTTGCCTTCAGTGGCGCCACCTGCAGCGCGCTCAACGACCCTACCTTCGGACAGGTGCCCGGCCTGCTGGCCGAGATGGCCCGTGACCCGAAAGGCTGGAGGGACGTGCCGTCGGTGGCGCTGATCCGCATCGGCATCAACAGCTTGGGCAAGCGCGAGGACCTGCAGGCCTTTGCGAAGACGGGGGGCGATGTCGAGAACTTGGCCCGGGTGCAGGCCTGTGCCGACCAGGTGGCCCAGGCAGTGTCCACGCTGAAGGCCCGTGACCCGGCGCTGGACATCATTCTGGTGGGGATCCTGAACAACGTCGATTGGCCGCCGCTGCACGCAAGTTTCCGCAATGCGCAGGAGCAGGCCAACATCGCCGCCGTGCTTGATGCCTACGACCAGCGCCTGCGCCAGATCGCCGAGACCACGAAGGGTGTGCATTTCTTCGACGACCGGGCCTTCTTCCGGCACTGGTTCGGTGCCCGTGATGCTGACGGCCAGCCGGCCTACAAGCATGTGAGGCTGCTGGGCAAGCGCGAGGTGGGCGTCACGCAGGGCGATGAACCCTGGAATGCCGTCATTGGCGACGGCCATGCTGGAACGGTCTGGAACGGTCTGTGGGCTGCCGCGATGGTGAACGAGTTCAACCGCATCAAGGGCGTGGACATCCCGCCGATCCAGCCGGTGGAAATCGCGCACACCGCCGATCCGGACGGGCGCTTTGGTCTGTCCGAATGAGGCGTACCGGTCCGGCCGTGCCCGCCGACCGCTCATTGGGATCGCCGCGGTGACATGGCCGTCCTGTGGGGGCATCGGGTCGTTCTGCGGGGGGCGCCGACAGGACGCCTGCGGGGCCTGCGAAGACCGTCATCCAGGGGGCGAGGTCAGGTTCGAGAGCATCCCTGGATGGATGTGCCTGGTCAGCGCAGCAGTCGCCGACCCGGTCGGGCGAAGTAGAACCATTCCCGTCCCGGCGGTGTTCCGGGGTTGGGAAACACTACGTAGCCATCTTCCGGCGCCGTCAGCGGCAGGCCGTCGGCACGGAACGCAATGGGTTCGCCCGCTGCCACGCGGTCGAACGAGCGCCAGTCGCGGGCGAAACGATCGCCGGTGGCGTGTCGATCGAAGACATCGTACAGCTCGATCAGCTCGAAACGTGCTGCCTGGTCGTCAGACGGCGGGGTGAATTCGCTGCGCGAGAAATCCGGTGAGGGTTCGGCTGCCGGTGGGGTGTCATGGTCATGGCAGGTTGCCGGAGGCGCGCCATCTTCGGTCAGCAGTCCGCCTATGTCCAGTAGGCGCAGTGCATTGTCGATGGCAGCACGCGCCACGGCCGGTGCCTCCGGATCCAGATGCTGGCCGCATTCCACCGTGACGGCGTAACCGCCATGGGCCCGCATGTATTCGGTGGTGCCGATGCCATAGGAGATGCTGCCGTTCTGGCGACGGCGCACACCCTTGGCGTAGGCGGCCAGCCAGCCATAGACCAACCGCAGGGGACCGATGGCCTGCGCCAGGCGCTCTTCTTCGGCCGAACGCCTGAAAGGCTCCAGCTCCTCCTGGTTGTCGGCGGGGCCGAAGAACACGAAGGGCTCGCCCGGCGCCGAGAAAGTGTGCAGGTCCACCAGTACGTCGTGGCTGGCCAGGATCGGCCCCAGCCGGGTAGCGATGCGATCCTCGACGTTCTCGGGTGACAGGCTGGGGCGGAAGTCACGGTTTAGGTTGCGGTCGCCCTCGCGGCGACCGGCAGCCCAGGCCACCGGATTGGCCACCGGCACGAAGGTGAGAGTGCCGCGATGCAGGATGCGACGGCCTTCGGCGAATTCTGCCAGGATCTGTCGGATGGCGATGGGCCCGGCCGTCTCGTTGCCATGCACGCCGCCCATCACCAGCAGGCGCGGGCCCGGGCGCAGCGCATGGTACTGGTGGACCTCGATGACGCGCGAGGCACTGGGTTTGGTGGGCTTGGTGGCGTTGTTGAGCGAGTCGGCCATGGTGGATCGGGTGAAGGTCGCGAAAGGGGCGGGACGGATCCTTGCAGCAGGCGTCCGGCCTGATGTCTCGGACGTGTCTGGCCTCGGGGCATTTCTGAAAAAGGACTGGAACGAGATTACCAGAACCTGGCCAGGGCGGCAGGCAGACATGACCACGATGCTGGGCACTGGGCACTGGGCACTGGGCACTGGATGCCGGATGCCCGCGCCGGGGTCGAGGGCAGGAGCGGGAGCAGGCGTCTTCCTGGCCTGCGGCGTGGGGCATGGCAGGCGTGTGGGTCAACGTCACGGGCCCGATATCCGTTTCAGGATCCGGCACGGACTGGCGCTGTCCGGGGCGGGTTTCGTCTCCGGCGCTCCAGTACTGTGCCGGATGGGCCGGGATGTTCGTCCGGGTTATCCGCCGTCATCGAGGCGGTGCCCCGTTATGATTGTGCAAAGGGAAGATCCATGGAGCGACAGTCGATGCAGCATATTCCGATGGCATGGTCGGGCGCCTGGCGCCGGCTGGGGCTGGCAGCCACGGTGGCCGGCGCGCTGCTGCTGGGTGGGTGCGCCACCTATTTCGGCGCCGAGGTCACGGCCTACCACCAGCAGGAACCGGCCCTGCAGGGGCTGAGCTTCCGCTTCAAGCCCGATACGGAGCAGGCCAACAGCCTCGAATACCAGACCTATGCTGCACTGGTGCGCGAACAGCTGCTGGCGCATGGCCTGAAGGAAACCGGCAGCAAACGTCCGGACGTGGACGTGACGCTGGACTATTCGGTGGACAGCGGCCGGCCGGTCAACTATAGCCAGCCCAACTATGCTTATGTTTTCCAGGGCTATCGCCAGGTGGCACATCAGCGTACCGACACCAATGGCCAGGTCGTCACCTACTGGGAGACGGTGCCGATGTATGGCTATGACCTGGTGGGCTATTCGACCTACCAGCGCACCATCTACCGCAAGCAGGTCAAGCTGGCACTGACGGGCACGAAGCCGCTGCCGGGCCGACCGGCGCGCCTCTATGAAGGCTCGGTCGTATCAGATTCCGAGGATGGCGCCCTGAACAACGCCGTGCCGCTGATGGTGAAGGCGCTGTTTCAGGACTTTCCGGGGCCCAACGGCGTGACCCGCCGTGTGCAGGTGCGTCTGGATGGCGACGAGAAGGCTGCTGATGAGGCTCGGGCCCAAGGAGATGGGCCGCCGTCGGGCAAGGCGGTGAAGGAAAACGCGGCACCGAAGGGCGCCCCCGCCCGGCAGGCTGCCGGCTCATCCCGTCCGCCCCGCGAAGGACACTGAGTCAGGACTCAGTTGCCCGAGCGCTGCGGCCAGGGAGTGGGCAGGCCGATGCCCAGCTGTCGCGTGCGGCGCTCCATCCGGCGCACCAGGCGCTCGATGTCCTGTTCCTCGGCCTCGTCCAGCCGGCGGGCCGGTTCACGCAGCCGGGCGCTGCGGATCACGCCCCGCACCTTCAGCAGCTGCTTCACCACGGCCGGCCCGATGACCAGTTGCTTCTGGTGGCGCATCAGCGGCAGGTAGGCGTCGAAGACATCCTCGGCGTCGTCGCGCTTGCCGGCCTCGAAGAGTTCCTGCAGCTTGATTAGCGCCTCAGGGTAGGCAAATGCACTGAAGGTGCCATCCACCGTGCGGTCGAGCGCCTGCGGGAAATGCAGCCCGTCGTTGCCCTCGAAGAGAGCCAGGCGGCGTACACCCTTGGTCTCGGCATCGCGCAGGGCCTCGGCCTTGTCCAGACCCGAGCCCAAGCCCTGGCACATGCCAACCAGACGCTCGAAGTCCTGCAGCATGCGGATGAGCAGGTATGGGGCGATGTTGACGCCGGTGACGGCTGGCTGGTCGTGCAGGATCCAGGGGATCTCACCCAGCCGCCCGCTGACGCGCTCGAAATAGTTGTAGATGTCCTCGTCGGTGCGCAGCGTCACATCCGGGCTGATGCGCACGCCGGCCGCACCCGCGTCCATCACCCGCCGGCCCAGCAGCGCCAGGTTGTCAATACCCGGCGAGGAGATGTCGACGATGGCCGGGATGCGGCCGTTCATGTGCCGGATGCCGGCACGGACTACCGACAGGCGCTCGTCGTTGGTGAGCTTGTCGGCCTCGGAGCCAGCCCCCAGCAATAGCACGCCACTTGCACCGCAGGCGACCAGGAAGTCCATCTGGGCCCGGATGCCATCCAGATCCAGGGTCCCGTCGTCGGTGAACGGTGAAATGGCTTCGGCAAACACGCCGCGCGTAGAGGTCGTGATCAGGGGGCGATCGTTCCAGTTCAGGTTCAAACCACTTTCCTTCGAAGATTCACGTGATGATCTGCGGCATCTGTGACGGTGTGCCAGGCGCAGGAAGCTGGGCAGCAGAGCATTCGGGGGCTGCACATGTCGTGCGGCGAAGGCTGACGCTGCAGGCCAGGCGGCCACTTCGGATGCCGACGACATGCCTCGCCACCGAGGCATGTCGACACGTCTAGAAGTCTACATGAGCTGCCCGCACACAGCCTGTTCGGGGGGCAGGATTCAGAAAACGTTACATCCTTGTGCGGCTATCAGGAGACGCTGGTAGCCGGATCGACGCCCAGGGTGCCCGGCCTGGTCGTACGGGGCGAGCCTGGGCAAGACTGGACAAAAGTCTTACAGACGTGTCTTTCACCCGCCTTTTGGGGTGGGGTCCGCCTTTGGGTCATGTTGTGACAATCGTTTGCAAAAAAGCTTCCGAGTGACGTGACAAACCAGAATCTCATGTTATTATGCGTTCCGCGTCGCGCCCGTAGCTCAGTTGGATAGAGTACTTGGCTACGAACCAAGGGGTCGTGGGTTCGAATCCTGCCGGGCGCGCCACTCATTCAAGGGCTTGAATTCAAAGCGAATTCAGGCCCTTTTTATTTTCAACCAGCTAGGACGCACGCTTGCCAGAAAAGGGCGTGTCTGCCAGGCCAAGAATGGCCCGACCCTGTCGGGTCTGGGCGCGGCCTGTCGGATTTTGCCGGTGGATCAGTCCGGGCTGCTGCCCAGGAAGCGTCGCATCAGATCGGCCATGGTGCGGACCTCGAACTTGTCCATGATGTTGGCGCGGTGCGCCTCCACCGTCTTGATGCTGATGTTCAGGTCGCCGGCAATCTGCTTGTTCAGGCGGCCAGCAGCAATCAGCTCCAGCACCTGTTGCTCGCGCGGGGTAAGGCGTGCCAGCAGTTCCTGGCGCTGCTCGCGCCGCTGGGCATCGTTCTGCTTCACGCGGGCCTGGCGGAAGGCGTTCTCCACCGTGCTGATCAGCTGCTTGTCGTCGAAGGGCTTTTCCAGGAAGTCCACGGCCCCCAGTTTCATGCGGGCCACAGCCATGCCTACATCACCGTGACCGGTCATGAAGATCAGCGGCAGGTCATAGCGCTGGCGCAGCAGCTCGTCATGCAGCTCGATGCCGCTCATGCCGCCCATGCGCACGTCCAGGATCAGCACCGCGAAATGTCCGGGGGTGTAGGCGTTCAGGAAGCTCTCGGCACTGTGGAAGGTGCGCACGTTGAAACCGCTGCCTTCCAGCAGCCAGCGCAGCGAATCGCGCACGGCCTCGTCGTCGTCGACGATGTAGACGAACCTTTCGGGCTGCGGGGGGGCGGTGGAGGGGGTTTCGTTCGATGGGCTCATGGGTCTGTCGTCTATCCAGATGATGGACACGGAGTTACGGGAGCCGGGATCGCGGTTCCTGGCGTTCGTGGCTCTTGGGATCCTCTGAACAAGTCCTCTCGGCCGTCGCACTCTCGTCACGGGCGCATGACTGCGTTGCCATTTGCTGTCAATAGCGCCGCTATTGA
>CALIXC010000118.1 GCA_938046755.1 uncultured Lautropia sp.
GCGCCGGTCCCCCCTGGACTCGGCGCCCCACATGCCGCGCAACGTCGTCGTCACCTCCGGCGCCCGCGACGGCCTGCGGCTGCTGCTGGCGGCCCAGGAGCGCCCCGGGCGCCTCGCGGTTGAGGATCCCGGGTATCCCTCTCTGCGTCGTGTGCCCCGCGCAATGGGGTGGAGGCTCCAGCCGGTGGGCACCGACACCGCGGGCATGAGCGCCCACGCCGATGGCGACCCGGCCGACATCCTCCTGGTCACGCCCAATCACCAGTTCCCCACCGGCACCCAGATGCCCGCCTCACGCCGCTTCGCGCTGCTGGAGGCGGCGCGTCGCACCGGTGCCCTCGTCATCGAGGACGACTACGACTCCGAGTTGCGCTCGACCCACCCGCCCCTGCTCGCCCTGGACACCGAGGGGCGAGTCGCCATGCTCGGGTCCTTCGCCAAGACCCTCACCCCGGCACTGGCCCTCGGATACCTCATCGTGCCGCCGGCACTGCGCGACCGGGTCGCCGATCTGTGCCTGCCGACGTCCGGACTGGTGCAGGATGCCGTCGCCCGCTACATGGAGGCCGGCGGGCTACGACGGCACACCGCGCGCATGCGCAAGGAGTATCGAGCCAGACGCGCTGCCTTCATCGACCTGTTCCCCGAGGGCGTGCCCATGGAGGGCGGACTGCACGCCGTCGTCCCGCTGCGTGCGGACGCCGACGAGGACCGCGTCGTCGCCCGCTGCCGCGCCCGGGGTCTGGGGGTCACGGGCATGGCGGATTACTGGTCGGCCCGGCGCCCCCGCACTCCCGGCATCGTCCTGGGCCTGGGGACCGGGTCACTCGATCGCCTGCGGGAGCGGCTCGCCGTCCTGCGCCGCACCATCGAGGAGGGCCAAGGGCTCTGAGGGCCGACTCCCCGGGGTCCTCGGCACCTCCCCCGGGTCCGCCGGCATCTCCCCGTTGCCCGGAGGGAGGATCTCAGCCGCGGGCGCGCTCCAGCATGGGGGCGAGGAAGCGGCCGGTGTAGGAGGTCTCGTCCCGGGCGATCCTCTCGGGGGTGCCCGTGGCGACGATGGCGCCCCCGCCCCTGCCCCCCTCCGGGCCCATGTCGATGACCCAGTCGGCGTTGGCGATGACGTCGAGATTGTGCTCGATGACGATCACTGAGTTGCCCTTGTCGACCAGTCCCTGGAGCACCGTCAGCAGCTTGCGGATGTCTTCGAAATGCAGACCGGTGGTCGGCTCGTCGAGGACGTAGACGGTCCGCCCGGTGGAGCGGCGCTGGAGCTCGGTGGCGAGCTTGACGCGCTGCACCTCCCCGCCCGACAGGGTGGTGGCGGCCTGTCCGAGACGCACATAGCCCAGGCCGACCTCCACCAGGGTGTTGAGATGACGGGCGATGATCGGAGTGGCGGCGAAGAAGTCGGCGGCCTGGCGCACGGTCATTTCCAGCACGTCGACGATGGAGGCCTCCACCGGGCGGGCCATGGCAGTGCCGTCGCTGCGGCCGCGGATGCGCACGTCCTGGATCTCGGGGCGGAAGCGCCGGCCGTCGCAGTCGGGGCAGCGCAGGTACACGTCGGACAGGAACTGCATCTCGACGTGCTCGAAGCCGTTGCCGCCGCAGGTGGGGCAGCGGCCGTCGCCGCTGTTGAAGCTGAAGACGCCCGCGGTGTAGCCGCGCTCGCGGGCCAGTTCGGTGGCGGCAAATTGCTTGCGGATCAGGTCGAAGGCGCCGACGTAGCTGACCGGGTTGCTGCGGGTGGTCTTGCCGATGGGGGACTGGTCGACGAAGACCACGCCGTCGATCTGGCGGGCGCCGACGAGGCGCCTGAATTCACCGGGGGCCTCGGTGGGCAGGCCCTGCTCCTTCAGCAGGGCGGGCAGCAGCACGTCCTGCATGAGGGTGGACTTGCCGCTGCCGGAAACGCCGGTCAGGCAGACGAGCCGTCCCAGCGGGATGTCCACGTCGATGCCCTTCAGGTTGTGGGCGGTGACGCCTTCAAGCCGCAGGCGCGGGGTGTCATCGGTGACGGGTTCGCGATGGCCGGAGGAGACGTGCTTGCGGCGGGCCAGGTAGTCGGCGGTGAGGGTCTGGGCGGCAGGCAGCCGGCTGGCCGGGCCGTCGAAGACGATCTGGCCGCCCCGTTCGCCCGGGCCCGGGCCGATGTCGATGATGCGCTCGGCGGCGAACATCACCTGCGGGTCGTGCTCGACCACCACCAGCGAATTGCCGGCGTCGCGCAGCCGCTGCATGATGGCGATGATGCGGTCCATGTCGCGCGGGTGCAGGCCGATGGAGGGCTCATCGAGGATGAAGAGCGTGTTGACCAGCGAGGTGCCCAGCGCGGTGGTGAGGTTGATGCGCTGCACTTCGCCGCCGGAGAGCGTGCGCGACTGGCGGTCGAGCGTGAGGTAGTCCAGACCCACGTCGCTCAGGAAGCGCAGCCGGGTGCGGATCTCGGTCATCAGCAGCTCGGTGGCCTCGTCCAGCGGGGCGGGCAGGTGCAGGCCGGCCATCAGCCGGTTCAGCCGGTCGATGGGCAGCAGCATGAGGTCGTGCAGGGTGAGGCCCGGCAGGGCGTCGAGCTGGGCGTCGGTCCACTGCGTGCCCATGGGGCGGAAGCGTCGGTAGCTTCCCGCACTTTCCGCTTGGGCATCGACGCTGGCCGGATCGTTTGAAGATGCGCGGCCGGACGAGGGCTGGTCGGCCGGGGCGGTTCCGTTTTCGTCGGCAACCGGGGCGAAGGCCTGCCGGGCGTCTTCTTCGTTGCCCACGCGCCAGAGCAGGGCTTCAGGCTTGAGGCGGGCACCTTCGCAGGCAGGGCACGGGGTGTAGGAGCGGTACTTGGACAGCAGCACCCGGATGTGCATCTTGTAGGCCTTGCTTTCCAGCCAGCCGAAGAAGTGGCGGATGCCGTACCACTGCCGCTTCCAGTCGCCGCTCCAGTCGGGCGCGCCTTCGATGACCCAGCGCCGGTCGGCTTCGGACAGGTCCGACCAGGGGCTGTCCAGATCGATGCCGGCCTTGCGGCCGTACTTCATCAGCTCGTCCTGGGCCTCCTTGAAGCTGGGCGTCTGCCAGGGCTTGACGGCACCTTCGGCCAGCGACTTGGACGGATCGGGGATGACCAGTCCGAGGTCCAGACCGATGACGCGACCGAAGCCCTTGCAGGTGTCGCAGGCGCCCAGCGGCGAGTTGAACGAGAACAGGCTGGGCGTGGGCGCGTGATAGGCGATGTCGCAGGTGGCGCAGGCGAACTGCGTGCTGAAATGCCAGCGGGCCAGCTCGTGGCCCTCGGCGTCCTGGGCGATGACGGCCAGGCGGCCATGGCCGCGGTCCAGGGCGGCTTCCAGGCTGCCCGCCAGCCGGTCATCGGGCACGCTGCTGGCGCGGAACCGGTCGGCCACGACGGTGAGGCGGACGGGGTGGCCGTGTATCAGCGGGGTGTCGTCGGCGCCGGCTGCCGTGGCGGTGTCGGCGCCATCCGGGGGGACGGCCTGGGAGGCGAGGGTGCTGGCGTCTGCCTTGGCCGCTGCGGCGCGGGTTGTCTTGTCGGCTTTGGTGCGCTTCCCGGTCTTGGCGGCCTTGTCGCTCGTGGCCTTGCCCGCCTTGCGCTTGCCGGTCTTGCCGGTGGTTTCTTCGCTCTCGACGGGGTTGGGCAGATCCTCGCGTTGGTGGATGCGAGTGTAGCCCTGGGCCTGCAGCTGGGCGATGACCTCCCGTTCGTCGAAGCCGGCCGGTACCAGCACCGGGAAGGTGACGTAGAGGCGGGGATCCTCCAGCGCGGCGGCCCGCTGGCGCACGGCGGCGGCGATGCTGGCCACGTCGTCGACCCGGACCGGCTGGGCGCACTGCCGGCAGTACAGGGTGGCGGCATGGGCCATCAGCAGCTTCAGATGGTCGTTCAGCTCGGTCATCGTGCCGACCGTGGAGCGCGAGGTGCGCACCGGGTTGGTCTGGTCAATGGCGATGGCGGGCGGCACGCCGTCGATGCTGTCGACCTGGGGACGGTCCATCCGGTCGAGGAACTGGCGGGCGTAGGCCGAGAAGGTTTCGACGTAGCGACGCTGGCCCTCGGCATAGAGGGTGTCGAAGACCAGCGAGGACTTGCCGCTGCCCGAGACGCCGGTGACCACCACCAGCTGGCCAGTGGGGATGTCCAGGTCCAGCCCCTTCAGGTTGTTCTGCCGGGCGCCACGGATGCGGATGGGCACCTGCGGGTTGGAATGGGCGGCAGCAGCTGATGAGGATGGGGTGGGGGTGGCGGAGGTGCTCACGGTGCGACGGGGACAAGGCGGAGAAGACAGGCGGGCGGCGGGCGGGCCGACCCGCGGGCAGCCTGCGGACAGGCGAGGCTAGCCCGATCGACATGGCGTCGGGCATCGGGTTTCTCAATGGTAGTGGATCGTGAGGGGGCGAGTCGCTGGCCAAGGTGGCGCAGGGGCCGGGCCGCCCCCTGGGGATTCGCATGAAGCCCATGCCCGACGTGCGACGGACGCAAGGACTTCAGCGGCGGATACCCTAGAATGGCAGGACATCATCACCACGAGGAGATCGTCATGGCCCTTCCCATTTCCACACCCAATGCTCCGGCCGCGCTGGGCCCCTATTCGCAGGCGGTTCGTGCCGGCGACACGGTGTACCTGTCCGGTCAGATCCCGCTCGATCCCAAGACCGGCGAGCTGGTCGAGGGCGGCTTCGAGGTGCAGGTTCATCAGGCGTTTCGCAACCTGAAGGCCGTGGTGGAGGCTGCAGGCGGCCACCTGGGTCAGGTGGTGCGGCTGGGGCTGTTCCTGACGGATCTGAAGCAGTTCGCCACCGTCAACAGCATCATGGCCGAGTATTTCCAGGCACCGTATCCGGCACGCTCCACCGTCCAGGTGGCGGCGCTGCCCAAGGGCGCACCTTTCGAGGTGGAAGCCACGCTGGTGCTGGCGTGAGTCGTTCCCGGTCGGCGCGGCACGCGCGATGAAGAACGTGCGCAAGGCAGGCGCCGCCGTGGAGGGCGCAGAAGCACCGGGCAAGGAGGTTGCCGGCGGGCTCACCGCCAAGGGGGCGGCCAAGACGTCGTCCGGCCGCCGCTCGGCGGCTTCGCTGCTGGCCCGGCTGGGGCTGCACGGGCCGGACGACCTGGTGCTGCACCTGCCGCTGCGCTACGAGGACGAGACCCGGCTGGTGCCGATCGGCTCGCTGGTGCACGGCAGTTCGGCCCAGATCCAGGCCACCGTCACCCGCGCCGAGGTGACGCGGGGCCGGCGTGCGCTGCAGGTCTGGGTGAACGACGGTACCGGCGAGCTGCAGCTGCGCTTCCTGCATTTCTATCCGTCCCAGCTGACGCAGTTGCAGCCGGGGCGGCTGGTGCGTGCCTATGGCGAGCTGCGGGTGGGGCAGTTTGGCCGCGAGATGGTGCATCCGCGCTACCGGATGGTGAGCGAGGACACGCCGCTGCCCGACCGGCTGACGCCTGTGTATCCCACCGTGGCCGGCCTGGGCCAGGCCACGCTGCGCCGCGAGATCGACCGGGCGCTGGCCGATTGCCGCTGGCAGGACACGCTGCCGCCGACGTTGCTGACGGCGCTGATGTCGGGTTCTGGCGACGGAAAGCCGGCATCGGGACGGCCGGGCGCGGACCCGGTGGCGTCATTGCTGGTGGGGCTTCCGCCGCTGCTGGAATCGCTGCGGCTCATCCATCATCCGCCGCCGGGGACTGATCTGGACGCTTTGCTGGAGCGGCGCACGCCGGCCTGCCAGCGCATCGTCCTGGAAGAGCTGGTGGCGCAGCAGTTGTCGCTGCGACGGGCGCGCCAGCTGCGGGCGGGGCAGCGGGGGCAGCCGCTGGTCAACCGCGACGGTGAGGCAGCACTGCTGGCGTCGCTGCCGTTTGCGCTCACCGGTGCGCAGCGCCGGGTCTGTGACGAGATCGCAGCCGATCTGGCGCGGCAGCAGCCCATGAACCGGCTGCTGCAGGGCGACGTGGGCAGCGGCAAGACGGTCATTGCTGCATTGGCGGCGATGGTGGCGGTGGGTTCCGGCTGGCAGGCCACGCTGATGGCCCCGACCGAGATCCTGGCGCGGCAGCACTATGAGCGGCTCTCACCCTGGCTGGAGCCGCTGGGCGTGTGCGTGGGCTGGTTGGCCGGTTCGCTGGGCGCGGCCGCCAAGCGCCGGGTGAAGCAGGCGGTGGCCGCCGGCGAGGTGGACGTGCTGATCGGCACGCATGCGCTGATCGAGGATTCGGTGGTCTTTCCCAGGCTGGCGCTGGCCATCGTGGACGAGCAGCACCGCTTCGGCGTGGCGCAGCGGCTGGCGCTGCGCGGTGAGGGCCGTTTCCTGCCGCACCAGCTGATGATGACGGCGACGCCGATTCCGCGCACGTTGGCGATGACCTTCTATGCCGATCTGGACGTGTCGGTGATCGACGAGCTGCCGCCGGGGCGCCAGCCGGTGACGACCAAGCTGATTGCCGATTCGCGGCGCAATCAGGTGGTGGAGAACGTGGGGCGCTGGGTGGCCGAGGGTCGGCAAGCCTACTGGGTCTGCCCGCTGGTGGAAGAATCCGAGGCGCTGGACCTGCAGAACGCCATCGACACGCGCGAGCAGCTGCAGGCGGCGTTGCCGCAGGTGCGCACCGGGCTGGTGCATGGGCGGCTGTCCGCGGCCGAGAAGGACGAGGTGATGGCCGCCTTCAAGGCCGGCGAGATCGACCTGCTGGTGGCCACCACGGTGATCGAGGTGGGGGTGGACGTGCCCAACGCTAGCCTGATGGTGATCGAGCACGCCGAGCGCTTCGGCCTGTCGCAGCTGCACCAGCTGCGCGGCCGCGTGGGGCGGGGCACGGCGCAGAGCCTGTGCGTGCTGCTGTACCGCCATCCGCCGGGGGCCATCGCCCGCGAGCGGCTGGCCACCATGCGGGAGACGCAGGACGGCTTTGAGATCGCGCGGCGCGATCTGGAGCTGCGCGGTCCGGGCGAGCTGCTGGGCGCCCGTCAGTCGGGGGCGATGCTGCTGCGCTTTGCCGACCTGGGGCGGGACGCGCCGCTGGTGGACATCGCCCACGCCCTGTCGGAGCGGCTGCTGGAGGCGCGCCCGGACGTGGTGGAAGCGCATCTGGACCGCTGGCTGCGGCGGCGCGAGCGATTCCTGGATGCCTGAGCGGCGCGTGGCGCGGTATTGAGACCCGTTTCCGTGCGTGGGGTTTCCGTCGTGCGGTTGGCCAGAAGCCGACGGAATGTGGAGCGTTCGGTGCCCAGTCTGAGATAGAATTCTTCTATGACTTTGACTGAACTGAAATACATCGTGGCCGTGGCCCGCGAGCGACACTTCGGCCGGGCGGCCGAGGCCTGCTTCGTGAGCCAGCCCACCCTGTCGGTGGCCATCAAGAAACTGGAAGACGAGCTGGAAGTGCAGCTCTTCGAGCGCGGGAATGTGGAGGTGAGCGTCACCCCCGTGGGCGAGCGCATCGTCGAGCAGGCCCAGCGCGTGCTGGAAGAATCCGCCACCATCCGCGAGATTGCCAAGGAAGGCAAGGATCCCCGCCATGGGCCGCTGCGGCTGGGCGTCATCCACACCATCGGTCCCTACCTGCTGCCCCGTCTGGTGCCGGCCATGCTGAAGGCCGTGCCCGGCATGCCGCTGCTGCTGCAGGAGGGGTTGACGGCCAAGCTGCTGGAGGCGCTGAAGCTGGGCGAGATCGACGTGGCCGTGGTGGCCGAGCCGATGCCGGTGCCGGGCGTGATGTCCTGGCCGGTCTATGACGAGCCCTTCGTGGTGGTGGTGCCCACCAAGCATCCGTGGGCGGCGCGCCCGTCGGTGGATTCGACCGAGCTGAAGGACGAAACGATGCTGCTGCTGGGCGCCGGCCACTGCTTCCGTGACCAGGTGCTGAAGGTCTGCCCGGAGCTGTCGCGCTATTCGCAGACCAGCACGGCCGGCATCCAGAAGACCTTCGAGGGGTCGTCGCTGGAGACCATCCGCCACATGGTGGCCTCGGGCATCGGCATCACCGTGCTGCCCTGGACCGCTATGCCGGCCGGCATCGAGCCCGGGGTGGAAGGCAAGAACAATGACGGCCTGCTGACCTACGTGCCTTTCGAGAAGACGCCCCCGGTGCGTCAGGTGATGCTGGTCTGGCGCAAGAGCTTCGGTCGGGTGGAGGCCGTGGAAGAGCTGCACGACTGCCTGGTGAAGCTGGAGCAGCCCGGCGTCATGCCGCTGGATGTGCCCGCGCCGCTGTCGCTGATGACGGTGCCGGTCTGATGGCGCGTCTGCGATCGGGGTGGCCGGCGTCTGTCGACGGTGCTGTTCGCCCGGACAGATCAGTAGTGGTAGCGTGCCTGGGCGATCAGGATGGCGTCGTCGACTTTCTTGTAGACCAGTCGATGTTCGGAATCGATGCGGCGAGACCAATAGCCCGAGTAGGTGAACCGTAGCGCCTCAGGTTTGCCGCTGCCCTCGAAGGGGGTTCGCATGATCTCCTTGAGCAGGCTGTTGATGCGCTGCAGGTTCTTCCTGTCATGCTCCTGCCAGTACAAATAATCCTTCCAGGCCTGCTCCGAAAAGATCAGTTTCACAGGGCAATGCCCTTTTCCTGGCCTTGGCCACTTTCCAGTTCGGAGATGCTGTCCATCAGGATGCGCGCATTCCGTGGACTGCGCAGCAGATACGCCGTTTCTTCCATGGCCTTGTAGTCTTCTAGGGATATGACGACGACGGACGGTTGGCCACTGCGCGTGATGATGGTGGGTTCGTGATGCTCACACACGCGGTGCATGGTTTCGGCCAGCGTGGCTCGGGCTTTGCTGTAGGAGATCGAGTCCATTGGATTGCTCCAGTTGTACAATTATTTGTACATAGACCGACTGAGCATGTCAAGGTCAGCCCTCATGCGCCCGCCCGCACCAGCACTGCCAGGCGCGGTGGGCCGCCTGGCCGTCGCCAGCCGGATCGACGCCGAATAGGCCCGGTGAGGGCTGGCCGTGGTCGTGCGGCAGCACCAGATAGCAGGTGCGCCGATCCACCGCCAGGCCGACCTGCGCGCCATGCGGCAGCGTCAGCGTGGTGGGCTCGTGGCCGAAGGGCAGGCCGGTGATCAGCGGCGTGGGCGTCTGCGTGCGCAGCCACTGCCAGACCTTCTTCATCGTGTAGCGATCGCCTTCGGCCTGCTTCCAGCTGAAGTGGCCCAGCAGCACGGCGCGCTGGCGATCCAGCACGCCCGTGTGCAGCAGCTGGGTCATCAGCCGTTCCACGCGGTAGGGGTGCTCGTTGACCTCTTCCAGGAACAGGATGCCGCCGTCGATGCGCGGAAAGAGCGAGGTGCCCAGCAGCGAGCAGACCATGCTGAGGTTGCCGCCCCAGAGCGTGCCTTCGGCCTCGAAGCCCGAGGGCGCGCCTTCACCCCGAAAGCCCACCAGTTCCAGCCGGCCCGACAGGGCGTCGGCCAGCGTTTCCAGCGTGGTGGGATCCACGTCGGCCGGGTCGGCAGCGTCGAAATGCGAGACCAGCGCAGGGCCGGCCCAGGTGGTGGTGCCTGTCCGGGCCAGCATGGCCAGGTGGAAGGCGGTGAAGTCCGAGAAGCCCAGCCATTTCTTGCCGCTGGCGGCCAGACGTTCGAAGTCCAGCTTTTCCAGATAGCGGGTGATGCCATAGCCGCCCCGGCTGGTCATGATGGTGGGGGCGTCGGATTCGATGGCCCGCTGGAATGCCTGCAGGCGCGTCTCGTCGTCGCCGGCAAAGCGCTGCTGGTGGGTGGCCAGCGCCTTCGGATCCAGCGTCAGCCGAAAGCCCTGGCGCTGCAGCAGCCGGCGCGCCCGCTGCACGCGGCTGCGGTCGGAAATCGCCCCGGAAGGGGAGATGACGTAGATGTCGCGGGCGTGAGGGGGAAGGTCCAGCGGACCGGCAGGCAGGTCGGAGGAACTGGGCACGGAGGCAGGGCTTGGCACGGGGGAGGATCGTCCATGAACGGGCATGAGGCCGGCTATCTTAACGCCGCTGCTCCTGTCTGCCGTCATGCGGATGGCAGGATCCCCATTCAGCGCGTCAATGCAGCCGGATTCGGCGCGTGTCAGGCTGCCCATGCTGGCGCTGTGTGGTGCTGTGTTCGTGAGAGGTCGGCCTGAGCATGAAACGTCAGGCCGCGTCCCCGATGTTCAGGGCGAGGGCGTCTTCTGTGGCAGCGCGGGCTGTTTGGGCAGTTCCAGCTGTGGTGCACCCAGCGTGCCGGCATGGCGCTGGTGCAGCACTTCGGCCAGCTCGGTCACGGCCATGGCGTAGAAGAACGAGCGGTTGTAGCGGGTGATGGCGTAGAAGTTGCCGGTACCGATGACGTAGCTGGGCGGGTTGGCGCCGTTGGGCAGGTCCACCAGCATCAACGGCTGGTCGGCCGGCAGTGACAGGGGGCTGGTGATGCCGGCGGCGCGCAGGTCGGCGATGCTCAGCTCAGGCTTCGGGCCGCGGGCCAGCAGCGAGGCGGGGTCGGCGTTCTCGGCCAGCGTGACGGGGTAGTAGAGGTCGCGGTCTTTCTGCCAGCCGTGGATGGCCAGAAAGCGCGCCACGCTGCCGA
The DNA here is from genome assembly GCA_938046755.1 of uncultured Lautropia sp. Lineage (GTDB taxonomy): Bacteria > Pseudomonadota > Gammaproteobacteria > Burkholderiales > Burkholderiaceae_E > Lautropia. The sequence continues at coordinate 10,550 of CALIXC010000118.1, forward strand.
TGGCGTCGACCGGGCTGTTGACCAGATCGATGCGGCCATCGCCGTCGAAGTCGGTGGCATAGCTGCGGATGCTGCCGGGCATGAACTGCGGGGTGCCGATGGCGCCGGCATAGGAGCCCCGGGGCGCCATCGGATCCAGGCCATTCTCGCGGCAGTACAGCAGGAACTGCTCCAGCTCCTTGCGGAAGTAGGCGGCGCGCGGCGGAAAGTCGAAGGCCAGCGTGGAGAGCGCCTGGATGGTGGGGAATTTGCCGGTGTTGCGACCGTAGAGGGTTTCCACGCCGATGATGGCGACGATGATCTCGGCGGGCACGCCATGTTCCTGCGTGGCGCGCTCCAGCGCGCCGGCATGCTGTTCCCAGAACTTCAGGCCGCCGTCGATGCGCACCGGCTGCAGGAAGCGGGCCCGGTAGGTCTGCCAGTCAGGCAGCTTAGGGGCCGGGGGCGGCGTGGTGGGGGCGGTACCTGCGGGCGTGGCGTCAATCTGCTTTTTTACGGCTTCGGGCGCGGGCGGGTTGGGGAGGTCGTCTGA
>CALIXC010000119.1 GCA_938046755.1 uncultured Lautropia sp.
TGAGAAGGTGGTGCCCATCTACCGCATCATCTACGGCGTGACGGTGCTGCTGGGGGCGGGCGTCAATCTGGGCCTGGTCTGGGCGGCTGCTGACGTGTTCAATGGCCTGATGGCAGTGCCCAACCTCATCGCGCTGCTGCTGCTGTCCAACGTCATCGTGTCCGAGACCCGGGACTTCATCCAGAAACGTCGTAGCGGCGAGCTGCACTGACCACAACGCTCTTCACCGTTGCAGTGCTTCAAGCCCCGCCTGTCGGGGCTTTTTTGTTGCGGGGTCGAGGCAGCGCGAGGGCAGGGGCTTGAAGGGCTTTTGGGGGTAGCACTTCGGGGCGCAGAGGTGCGGGAGTGCAGAGGTGCAGAGGTGCAGAGGTGCAGGGTCGGGCTTCGGAGCACCGGCATGTGCAGGAGAAAGGAAGACGGCGCCTGTCCAGTGGGCTCTGGAGATAATCCCGGCCAACCAACAGTCATTCCTGGCATTTATTCATCTGTTAATTGATAGAGAAAATCGACAGGTCATCTTTTGATCCAGGTCAATGCACCCGAGTAAATAATTATATTCATGACGATGTCTGATAAGCATTATCAGTCTTGCTTGAAAGGACGGCTTTCGTGGCGTAAAGTGAGGTTGAGTACCCATTGAATGGCTTTCGCTCCCGTTTGCATTAGTATGTTTTCCCGGATGCGGGAACGAGAAGCCTTCTGCGCCAATTAACAAGAACAGATCAACGCATCCTGATCATGACGACCACGCTTCCCCTATCCAGGCTTCACAAGGGGGCGCATGTGCACATCGAGAGCATTGCGCCCAATCCCATCTTCGGTGAACTCGACTCCCTCGTCACCCGGCGTCTGGCAGACCTCGGCTTTTCCGACGGGGTGCCGCTGATGGTCATTGCCACTGGGCTGTTCGGACGCGGACCATTCGCGGTGCGCCTGGGCAACCAGTCGCAGTTCGCGCTGCGTGAACCCGAAGCATCCAAGATTCTCTGCCGTGTCAAACTGGAAGGAGCCGCCTGATCATGTCAGCCACTGCACAGAGCATCGGGTTCGGTGAAGCCGGCCCCTCCATCTTTGCCCTGCTGGGGGCCCCCAACTGCGGCAAGACCGTGCTCTTCAACGGGCTCACCGGTTCGCACGCCAAGGTCGCCAACTATCCCGGCGTCACCGTCGACAAGCGTGAGGGCAAGTTCGTTCGTGATGCCAACATCCGCATCATCGACCTGCCGGGTACCTACAGCCTGCGCACCACCAGCCCCGACGAGGCCGTGGCCCGCGACATGCTGCTGGGCCGGTACGGCTCCTGTCCGGACGCCATCATCGCCGTGGCCGATGCCACCAACCTGCGCATGACGCTGCGGATGATGCTGGAGCTCAAGACGCTGGGCCTGCCCATGGTCGTCTCGCTCAACCTCAGCGACGTGGCGCACGCCCGCGGCCTCAAGATCGATGCTGCCAAGCTCAGCAAGCTGCTGGATGTGCCCGTGCTGGAAACGGTCGCCATTCGCCGTGATGGCATCCGCGCCGTGGAAGAGGCCGTGGCCAAGCTGCCGCGGCACTTCCATGGCAAGATCGACCCCGACGAGGCCATGAAGGTGCTCAACGGCCTGGACAGCAATGCGCTGTACGAACAGGTCGAGGACATCCTCAGCCAGGTCGTGAAGACCGAGATGAACCTGCCGGCCTGGCACCGCAAGCTCGACCGCATCGTGCTGCACCCGTTCTGGGGCATGGTCATCCTGCTCTCCATCCTCATGATGGTCTTCCAGGCCGTCTACACCTGGGCGCAGCCGGTCATGGACCTCATCCAGGGGCTCTTCGACTCGCTGGGCGCCTGGGTGGCCGAAGTGCTCCCCGAAGGGCTGCTGTCCGACCTGCTGGTCAACGGTGTCATTGCCGGTACCGGCAGCGTGCTGGTGTTCCTGCCGCAGATCACCATCCTCTTTGCCTTCATCCTGTTGCTGGAGGACTCCGGCTACCTGCCACGTGCGGCCTTCCTGCTCGACAACCTGCTGTCGCGCACCGGGCTGTCAGGGCGGTCGTTCATCCCGCTGCTCTCCAGCTTCGCCTGTGCGGTGCCTGCTGTCATGTCGGCCCGCACCATCCAGGATCCGCGTGAACGGCTCGTCACCATCGCCATTGCGCCCATGCTCACCTGCTCGGCGCGGCTGCCCGTCTACGCGCTCATCATCGCGGCCGTCATTCCCAACCGCACGGTCATGGGCGTGTTCAACCTGCAGGGCCTCACGCTGTTCGGCCTGTACTTGGCCGGCATCCTGTCGGCTGCACTGTCGGCGCTGGCGCTGAAGTGGATCGCACGCAGCAAGGGCAACGTGCAGCAGTTCCCGCTGCTGATGGAACTGCCCACCTTCCGCATGCCCAACTTCAAGCACATCGTGACCAGCCTGTGGGACCGCGTCAAGGCCTTCCTGGTGCGGGCCGGTACCGTCATCTTCTCGGTCAGCGTGGTGCTGTGGGCGCTCACCAGCTTCCCGGCGGCCCCCGAGGGCGCCACGGGTGCGGCCATCGACTACAGCCTGGCCGGCATCCTGGGTCACCTGCTGCAACCCATCTTCGCGCCACTGGGCTTCACCTGGCAGATGTGCATCGCCATGATCCCGGGCATCGCCGCCCGTGAAGTGGTGGTGGCTGCTCTGGGTACCGTCTATGCGGTCGGTGCCGGTGGCTCTGAAGATGCCGTCAGCAATGCGCTCATTCCCATCGTGCACAACAGCTGGGGGCTGCCCACGGCCTTTGCCTTCCTGACCTGGTACATCTATGCGCCCATGTGCGCAGCAACCCTGGCAGTCATCCGGCGCGAGACCAAGTCTGCCAAGACCACGGCACTCATCACCTTCAGTCTGCTGGGTCTGGCCTACTTCTTCGCGATGGTGGTCTACCAGATCGCTTCGAGGATCATGTAATGGACATCCAGAACATCATTGTCGGACTCATCGTCCTGGCCGCCGTGGTCTACGTACTGCGCAAGTTCGTCTTCAAGAAGAAGGCGGCAGATGGCAGTTCCTGTTCCAGCTGTGACAAGTGCGGTGGTGGCTCCGGCGGCTGTCACTGACGGCCCTTAGCCTGTTCCTGTTGAACGAACGGCCCCGAGCAACGATGTTGCCCGGGGCCGTTTCATTGTGGGTTGGCGTGCTGGCCATCGTTCGTGCCCATCCCGATCCAGGCTGGGGCCATG
>CALIXC010000120.1 GCA_938046755.1 uncultured Lautropia sp.
ATGCGCAGCCAGAGCTTCACCTCGTCACCCGTGAAGCGGGCAAAATCCTGTGGACGACGCAGCCGTCGGTCCAACCCCGGCGAGGAAATCTCCAGCCGGTCATAATCCACATCTTCCACCAGGAACAGGTGCGAGAGCTGCTCGCTGACCCGTTCACAGTCATCCAGCGTGATGGGCTGCGCATGATCGACATTCTCGATGGTGATGCGCAGCAGGCCGCCGGCGGCGAATTCCACGTCCACCACTTCATAGCCCATGCCCGACACCACGGGATCGACCATCGATTCGACGTTGTTGACTGTTGCCGGAGTGCTTCCCACCTGTTGACCCTACCCTGCCGCGCCTGCGCGACCGATTTTCCAGACTGCCGCCCGTGCGTGCCAGTGCACGCACGAACAGCCAGAATTGCTGCGCCCGCCACGGATAAAAAAAAATGGGCTGGCCAGCCCATTCCGTACCACGGCGTGGAGCCCGGCCATGACCGAACACCCACCGGCGCCATGCACCCGCCACCCGGTGGCGGCCGTGAAGGCGACCCGGCCGCCATACCTGCGGACCGGCTGCGGCCGGCGCCCTGCGAGGACGCCGGAACCAGCAGGGCGCCTTCGCTGTTGCGGGCGGCAATGCCACCTTGCCGAAGGTATCCTGCAAGACGGCTGATTGTAGCCGACGAATGGTCGAAACTCAAGATCGGCCCTCCCCGGCAACACCCCGCGGGTCGAGGCGTACCACCCCGACCAGCCATGGAGGACCCCGCTCAGGCAGGGTCAGCGCCCCTTGGCGAAACTCTTGCGACGCGGCCGCGGCTGGGCCATGTTGCCGCCATTGCCACTGGCACGCTTGGCCCGCGGCTGACGTAGCGTGGTGTTGCCCGGGGCTCGCTGCCCGCCCCAGTTCACATTGCCGGCATTCGGGTCGAAGGGCTGGCCCAGACGCGCTGCAAAGCCCGGAGTCGCCCCCCAGCGCTGCTGACGACCATCCCGCTTCATCGAGCGGGTGATGCCCTCCAAGTGCGCCGAATCCGAGGTAGGCTGCCAGTCGTCATCCTCGTAATTGACACGAGCCGTCGTCAGCGCCTGCCGATTCCGGGGTGCCACGTTGCCGTTGCGCCCACCGCCCTTACCGCTGCGGGGAGCCACGTTGCCATTGCGTTCTTTCACGCGGCGCGGCCGGCGGTCGGGCAGCACGGTCTCGCGCGCCACCTTCGACCAGTCGGTATCACCACTGTAGGACACGGCCTGTGGCAGATACCGGGTCTCGGTCCACCCCCGGCGCTCGCTCACCGTCAGCGTCTTCTTCTCGGCGGTGGGCTCCAGCGTCTTCACCGACACCATGCGCGGTGCCTCGACCTTCTCGGGCGACTGTGGCCGACCCGCCATGCGCGAACGCCTCGGCTGCTGACGCTTGCCCCGCGCCTGCTTACCCGCGTCATCGCCCGGCAAGCCCCCCTCAGCCGCCTGACGGGGGTTGCCCCGCCGTGTCCGCTGCGCCTGCTGGCCGCCAGCCACCTCCTGCCCTGCCTTGCGCCGACCGCC
>CALIXC010000121.1 GCA_938046755.1 uncultured Lautropia sp.
AACGGCTGGAGTCCTGAAACCCGGCCGCCCCATGGGGAAGCGCCCCCACAAGGCGCCCTCGACAAGGGAAGCAGCACCAGAAAGAAGGCCCCGCTACAAGCAGGCCCCACCCAAAAGAAAAGCCCCTCCTGCGAGGGGCTTGCTTCATCGGGTGAAGGCACCGGGGTGAAGGCACCGGGGCGAACGCCCCGGCAAGCCGTCAACGGCCGATGATCATGGGTACAGACCGCGCTCGGCACGGGCCTGCAGCACCCGCTGGCAGGCAATGATGTAGGCCGCCGTGCGCAGCGACACCTTCTTCTCGGCCGCGATCCGCTGAATGTCGCGGAAGGCGCTGAGCTGGATGGCTTCCAGACGCAGGTTGATCTCGTCCTCGCCCCAGAAGAAGCTGGAGAAGTCCTGCACCCACTCGAAGTACGAGACGATCACGCCGCCCGAGTTGGCGATCACGTCCGGCACCAGGGTGATGCCGCGGTCGGCAAAGACCTTGTCGCCGGCCTTGGTGACCGGGCCGTTGGCGCCCTCGACCACCAGCCGGGCCTTGACGCGCTCGGCGCGCTTGTCGTCGACCTGACCTTCCAGCGCCGCCGGCACCAGGATGTCGCACGGCAGACCCCAGAAGTCCTCGTCACCGATGGCCTCGGCCTCGGCAAAGCCCTTCACGCCGCCGGTCTTGCGGGCATGCGCCTGCAGGGCAGGGACGTCCAGGCCCTTGTCGTTCTTCACCGAACCGGTGTGGTCCTGAATGGCCACCACCTTGGCACCGGCCTGGGCCAGCAGTTCGGCGGCCACGCCACCCACGTTGCCGAAGCCCTGCACGATGACGCGCGCGCCATCCAGGGCCAGACCCATGTTGCGTGCAGCCTCACGGGTGGTGAGGAACACGCCGCGGCCGGTGGCCTTGACGCGCCCCAGCGAGCCGCCCAGTTCGATCGGCTTGCCGGTGACGACGCCGGTGACGGTGGCACCCTGGTTGGCCGAATAGGTGTCCATCATCCAGGCCATGATCTGGCCGTTGGTGTTCACGTCCGGAGCCGGGATGTCCTTGGTCGGCCCGATGATCACGCCGATCTCGCTGGTGTAGCGGCGGGTGAGCTTTTCCAGCTCGTTGGGCGACAGCTTCTTCGGATCGACCCGGATGCCGCCCTTGGCACCGCCGTAAGGGATGTTGACGGCCGCGTTCTTGATCGTCATCCATGCCGAGAGCGCCATCACCTCTTCCAGCGTCACGTCCGGGTGATAACGCACGCCGCCCTTGCCGGGCCCGCGCGACACGTTGTGCTGCACGCGGTATCCCTCGAAATGGGCGACCGTACCGTTGTCCAGCTCGATCGGCACATCGACGATCAGGGCGCGCTTGGGCTTTTTCAGCGTCTCGACCCACTTGGCCAGCGGGCCAAGGTGAGGCGTGACCTGGTCCACCTGCGCCAGATAGGTATCCCAGGGGCTGCCGGGTTGCGGCTTGAGATACGACAGGTTAGACATGGATGATGTCTCCTTAGGGTTGAAAAATCGGAATCAGAATCGAATAGCTCTGATACTACCCCCGTCCGGGAAATCAGGCATCCCATGTGCTCTTTCACGACACGGCTGCGCCCCGGCCTCCGGTGCACTGCAGAAAAGCCCTGCATGGCAGGGCAGGGGACCCCTTCAGGCTTTCCTATAATCACCCCCTGGAACACGCCTCCGCACGGGGCAACCCGCCTTGCCGCCGGCCTGTTCATTCCCGACGCAGACCCCCGATCCGGACCTTCATGGCCATGAGCACCCCGACCTATCCAACGCTGCCCGGTGGGCATGCACTGAGCCCCTTCCGTGCCCAGGCACTGCTGCAGAAACTGCAGGCCATCGAAGATGCCATCGAGACCCTCGATGCCGAATGGTTCTACCCGCTGGAGGTCTCGGCCCCGGGGCCGGATGGCGCCCTGGCCGGCGAGCGGCTGGCCCGCCTGCAGCTGCTGGTGGACGAGCACCCGCTGCCCGATGCCCCCGACGGCAAGCATCAGCGCTCCCTCTGGGTCACGGCCCGTCAGGGCACGCTCTCGCCCTGGTCCTCCAAGGCCATCGACATCCTGCACCATGCCGGCTTTGCCGATGTCACGCGCATCGAGCGCGGCATCCGCTGGAAGCTGGGCTTTCGGCACGGCCTGCTGGGTGGCAGCAAGGCCCAGGACTATCCCGAGGCGAAGCTGGCCCTGCTGGCCGCCTGCCTGCATGACCCGATGACCGAGAGCTGGTTCACCACCGCACCGGATCCGGCCCGGCTCTTTGCGCCCCATGCCCCTGTCCCCCTGGCCACCGTGCCGCTGGGCGACGATGCCACCGCCGCCCTGCGCGCAGCCAACACCCGGCTGGGCCTGGCGCTGTCGGCCGACGAGATCGACTACCTGGCCCGCGTCTATGGCGAACTCGGACGCGACCCCACCGATGTCGAGCTGATGATGTTCGCGCAGGCCAACTCCGAGCACTGCCGCCACAAGATCTTCAACGCCGACTTCATCATCGACGGCAAGCCGCAGGAACGCTCGCTCTTCGGCATGATCCGCGAGACCCACAAGGCCCACCCGCAGGGCACGGTGGTGGCCTATTCCGACAACGCCGCCATCCTGGAAGGCGGCACGCTGGCCGCCTGGAACGTGGACCCGGCCACCGGCCGCTATCGCTGGTCCGAAGAGCCGGTGCATCGCCTGCTGAAGGTCGAGACCCACAACCACCCCACGGCCATTGCCCCCCACCCGGGCGCAGCCACCGGCAGTGGCGGCGAGATCCGTGACGAAGGCGCCACCGGCCGGGGCGGCACGCCGCGCTACGGCCTCACCGGCTTCACCGTCTCCAACCTGCGCATTCCCGGCTGGGAACACCCCTGGGAAGCCGCCAACGGCCGGCTGCCCACCCTGGCCACCCCGCTGTCCATCATGATCGAGGGCCCGCTGGGCGGGGCCGCCTTCAACAACGAATTCGGCCGCCCGAACCTGCTGGGCTACTTCCGCACCTTCGAGACCCCGCTCTCGCAGGCTGCTGCCGACGGCCCGCACACCGGCTGGGGCT
>CALIXC010000122.1 GCA_938046755.1 uncultured Lautropia sp.
GGCCGGCCGCGGGAGTACCCCGTCGTCCGTTGCCGCCCCGGCGCTGGCCCGGAGGCAGCGGCGGACGGTCGTTGATGTCGTCGGTGGAATCTCCCGGCTGGGCGTGCCAGCCGGTGAAGCCTTCCACTTCCACGCGCGGAATCTGCCGCTTGATCAGACGCTCGATGCCGGTGAGTAGCTTCATTTCCTCGCGGTCCACCAGCGACACGGCCGTGCCTTCGTGGCCGGCCCGGCCCGTGCGGCCAATGCGGTGCACGTAGTCTTCCGGCACGTTGGGCAGCTCGTAGTTCACCACGTGCGGCAGTTCGTCGATGTCCAGACCGCGCGCCGCGATGTCGGTAGCCACCAGCACGGGCAGGCTGCCGTCCTTGAAGCGCGACAGCGCCCGCGTGCGGGCTCCCTGGCTCTTGTTGCCGTGGATGGCCATGGCTTCGATGCCGTCCTTGCCCAGCTGCTCGGCCAGGCGGTTGGCGCCGTGCTTGGTCTTGGTGAAGACCAGCACCTGTTTCCAGCGGCGCGAGCCGATCAGGTACGACAGCAGCGCCCGCTTGCGGGTCTTGGGCACCAGGTGGGCACTTTGCGCCACCAGTTCGGAGGCGGTGTTGCGCGGGGCCACGTCCACCTCGGCCGGGTTGTCCAGCAGGCCGTGTGCCAGCGAGCGGATCTCGGGCGAGAAGGTGGCCGAGAACAGCAGGTTCTGGCGCTTGGCCGGCAGCTTGGCGATGACGCGGCGGATGTCGTGGATGAAGCCCATGTCCAGCATGCGGTCGGCTTCGTCCAGCACGAAGATCTCCACGCCGGACAGGTCGACGGTGCCCTGCTGCACGTGGTCCAGCAGTCGGCCCGGCGTGGCCACCAGGATGTCCACCGGCTGGCGCAGCGCCTGAATCTGCGGATTGATGCTCACGCCCCCGAAGATCAGCACCGAGCGGATGCGCGTGTACTTGGCATAGGCCTTGACCGACTCTTCCACCTGCGCGGTGAGTTCACGCGTGGGGGTGAGGATCAGGCAGCGAGGGCGGCCCGGCTTGCGGGTCTGCATGGGGTTGTCCAGCAGCCGCTGCAGGATGGGCAGCGTGAAGCCGGCGGTCTTGCCCGTGCCGGTCTGCGCGGCGGCCAGCAGGTCGCGGCCGGTCAGCACCACGGGAATGGCCTTGGCCTGGATGGGGGTGGGGTTGGTGTAGCCCACGTCGGCCAGCGCCCGCAGCAGCGGGTCGGCCAGGCCAAGGCCGGAAAAGGATGTGTCAGTGTTCAATGTCAGGCTCCAGCCCGGCAACAAGCCATCCCGGCGCCCGGAACGGGAGCGGGAACGGTCGGCGGGGCCGTGTTGAGATGAGGGAAGGAGGACAATAGGTCTTGGTTGGGTTGTCCGGGCTGATACGCCGACAGGCAGGGTGCCCTGGGGCGGTGCCTGAACGCTGTCGTGACGGTGCAGGGGCATGCCCTGTCGAGAGAGGCCCGGTGCGGCACCACCCGGGCCAGCCTGCCCATGGCGGCCTGGTCCCCGAATGGGTCCGATGGGTCGCATTATACGGGGAGGCAGTACGAAACACCGTGTTTCATGACGGATCGTTGCGCGCATCCCTGCCAAAAAAGGTCAAATGGCCGCCCCGGTTGCCCGATGGCGGCCTGCCTGATCTCTCAGAACAGATAGCGGCCGTAGTTGAGCAACACGAAGCCCAGGCCCAGCATCACCACGATGCCCAGCACGGCCGCAAACCAGAAGAACACCTTCGCCAGCTTGCGCAGTGCGCCGGTTGGCTGGGGCGGCTGGGCCGCAGGGACAATCCCCTGGGCGGCGGGGTGTCGGACAGCCGGAACCGTGGACGTGGCAGCCTGAGACGCGCCGCCGGCATGGGCTTCGCGGGCGGGGGCAGGCAGGGCCGTGGCGCCTGCTGCCTTCCTTTCTGCTGACGCACCGTCCGACGTGGCTGTCGTTTTTGCTCGGATGGATCCGGCCCCGTTGATGGATCCGACAGGGCCTGCCGAATCCTGTCGCGTGGAGCGATCTGGGCTGGCGACCTTTACTGGCGCGACATCGCGTCTGGCGGCGGGCTGGTGGGTTGCGGTCGAGTCGGTAGCCGTGGGGCGGCCGCGGCTCAGGGCGCTGGAACCACCATCCGCGCCCCTGGTGCTACCCGGAACGCCTGGGCCCCCGGATCCATCGGGGCCATGGCGGCCTTTCGAGCTCCCCGTACCGCCCGGCGTGCCATCCGGGTGTCGGCCCATGTAGCCAGCCTCCACCAGTCGCTGCCATCCCCAGCGGATCCAGCCCAGCAGCGAGAACGCCAGCCACAGTGACCACGCCAGCATCATCGTCCGGTAGGCGGTCAGCGACATGGAGATCGCCCAGTCGGCGTCGGGCTGGTTCTGGAAGCGGTCCTGGTACCAGTTCAGCTCGAAGGGCGTGGAGCCGTTGCCACCCACCAGCAGGTCGGGGTAGCCCAGCAGCGAACGCTGGATCGTCAGGTACAGCACGATGGCGGCGATCAGCGTCCACAGCCCCAGCGCAAACGGCATGGCGCTGCGCGCGGCCTGCTCGTCAGCGCCCAGGCGTCGCAGCTGCTGTGGCGAGGGCAGCCAGGCCAGCGCAAAGAACCAGCCCACCACGGCCAGCGCGCCCCACAGTGAGATGGGGGCCACGCCCAGCAGCAGCAACAGCCAGCCCAGCATGCCCAGCGGCGTCGTGCGGAGGCGACCCAGCACCATGGATACCGCCACCAGCAGCACGAAGAAGCCCCAGAAGCGCACGGCCGGTCCGATGCCGGAGCCGCCCACCAGCAGCACGACCCGGCTTTCGGGCAGGTTCAGCTGCGTGGTGGCGTTCACGCCCGGCAGGTTCAGGGCCAGCGGCTGCGTCTCGTAGCGGTTGAAGGCGCCATCGGTGCCCTGCGGCACGCGCCAGCGCAGCGTCACGGTGTGCTCGCCCGGAATCACCGGCAGCTCCAGCTGGCCGTCGCGCGCCTGCAGCGGTACCTCGTCGTTGTCCAGCCGCATGCCCAGGAGTTCAGCGCCGGGCGGCAGCGTGGCGCGCTGGGTGCCGGCCAGGCTGGCGCGGAAGCGCAGCGTGGTCTCGGCCAGCGTGCTGTGCGCACCCGGGGTCAGCGTCGTGACATGGCCTTGCAGCGTCAGCGTGGGGCCGCTGACCGTCGTGGGCTGCAGCGCCTGCACCTGCAGGTGCTCGCCCGGCCACGGCTGCCACCAGGGCGCCAGCTGGCCGTCCTGCACGTAGTTCGTGGGCGCCATGCCCTCCCAGCGCAGGTGCCAGGTGGTGCCGTAGCGCATGGTCCAGATCTCGATCTGGTTCATGGCCGGCAAGGCCTGCCAGACAAAGTCCGTGCTGATGGGCAGCGTGCTGGCCAGTGTGATGCGCCGGGCGCTGCCCAGCTCGATCTCGGCCACGCCATCACGCACCGTCACCCGGTCGTCGTTGACCGATTCGCCGGGCAGTAGCGCAAAGCGCACCTTCACCGGCGCCTGGCTTACCGACAGCCGGGAGATGCGCGTTTCCATCTTCCAGCGCTCGTCCATCACCAGCGTGCGCTCCACCAGTGCAAAGCCGGGCAGGGCGTCGGGCACATGGGCCAGCTGCTTGGTGCTCGGCTCGTCCGCCTTGTCCAGCTTGCGGGTCAGCGTCAGCACGCCGTCATTGGGCAGACCCTGGGCGTTCAGCGCGCCTGCTGTCCAAACGGTGCTGTCCACCTGCAGCATGCGTGGCGCCATGGGCAGCGGCAGGCGCACATGCGCCCCCTGGCCCAGGGAGCCTTGCAGCTCCACCACATGGATGCCGGCAGGCACCAGCACCCACAGGTCCTGCCCGTCGCCCTGGCGGCTGGCCTCGCGTCGCGTCGTGGCGGGCTGGCCGTTCAGCAGCACGTGCTCCAGCCGCCAGTTGTCCGCACCGTCATGGCCCGGCAGCGGCACCTGCACCGTGGCCTGAGCATGCACCAGCAGCTGCAGCGTCAATCGTTCGGCATCGGCCTTCACGCGCGTCTGGGCCACCGCTGCGCAGTGGGGCAGGCAGCTCGGGGCCGGATACAGATGCTCGCGGATCGCTTCCAGCTGCTCGGCCTTGTAGCCCGAGGCCGCCTGCACGGGCTGGGCCGGCCAGGCCAGGGTGAGGACCGTCAGGGCCGCCAGCATGGCGGTCGTGGCTGTCGTGGCAGTGCTGGCGGTCCCCATTCCGTGGCCCGCTTCAGGATCCTGGGGCCGCTTGGGCAGAAAGCCGCCCGGCAGCACCCGGTACAGCGCCCACAGGCTGCCGAACAGCACCAGCAGCCGCACGATCTTCAGGATGCGCGTGCCCCAGGGGGGCAGCAGGTGAACCGTCACCGTCTGGTCGGGCTGCACGTCGCCATGCAGCTCCAGCGTGTAGGCATTCCACGACCAGCCAGGCTCGCCGGGACCAGTCTGTACCGGCATGATGCGGCCCTGGTGGCGAACCGGTTCAGTCGCCTTGCCACGCTTCACGTCGTCGTCGATCGAGTCGATCGACGACAGATCGGCCATGGCACGGCTGCGCGCCCGTTTCTGCAGGGTGGCCACTTCGCTGTCAGCGTCGGGGCGGTGAGCCTGCACGTAGTAGTAGCCGGATGTGTCACGCACCCGGGCATGTTCCAGCGACGGATAGATCAGCAGCCGCACCTCGTTCACGGCAAAGGGCGCCAGCACCAGCAGCAGGAAGAGGCACAGGACGCGGTTGCCGGCCTGCAGCCACTTCTCGGGGGCAGAGCCCTTGGGGGCGACCCGCTGGCAGGCCAGCAGCACCAGCAGCAGGATGATCAGCACCCCGGCGCCCTCCAGGTCATACCAGCTCAGCAAGGCCGCCAGCATCACCGTGGTGGCCGGCAGTGGCCGCAGCAGCCTGTACGCCGCCATGCCGATCAGCAGCATGAAGAAGAAATCGTACAGACGCCAGCGTGAGGTCCATGTTGCCGGCGTCACGTCGTCCACCCCGCTAGCGGCCAGCAGCGTCCAGCCCGGGGGCAGTTGCAAGGTGGCTTCCACGCCATCCAGCACCGTGTTCCAGCCATTGGCCGGCAGCGTGTCGCTCCGGGACTCCAGCCGAGCCAGTGTGGTCAGCGTCAGGTTCTGGTTGCGCAGTTCCACGCCGGGCGCCGTGTCGGCCGCGTCATGCGGTTGTTCGGATGACGCTGCCGGTTGCAGCAGGCCGATGGGCAGCGCTGTCTCGCCCTGTCGGGCATGGCCCAGCTGCGCCGGTCCCTGCAGCTGCAGGCGCCACGGGGCCGACAGCGTGCCGGTCAGCACGTCCTTCTGCGTGATGCCCTGGCCGTCGAAATCCAGCCACCACTGCCGTTCCAGCTTCAGCGAACTGGCTTCCGGATGCTCGTTGCCGCGCGTCCGATACACCAGTTGCAGCTTGTCCTTTGGGCCCACCCGGTAGGCGGGCAGCTGACGCCAGTCTTCGGGCACGTGCGCCTGCTGCGCGTCCACGGCTTCAACACCTTCCACCTGCGCCACATGCAGGTCGTTGTGCCCCTCGTAGGACCAGATCTCTTCATCGGGCGCACCGGCCGGCAGCGCCAGCTCCGTCGTGGGCTGCATCTGGCGGGCATCCACTTCCAGGTGCCAGTTGCCGGGCTTCAGTTGCACCTGCAGCCGGCCGTTCGGGTAGAGGCGCGCCGGCAGGTCGCTGCGTAGCGCCTGGGGCATGCTGTTGGCCAGCAGTGCAGCCGGCAGCTCCACCTCGCGTGGCTGGCCAGCCACGTTCAGTTCATAGTGGGTCGTCACCTGCCGGGGTACACCGTCATCGATCCGACGACGGACCAGCATCGTCATCGTGTTGCTGATCACATCCGCTTCTGCGGCCGGGCGCGATGCCTTCAGCCACACATGCCGGTTGCGGTCCATCAGCGCTGCCACCGGCTTGCCATTGGCTATCACCGACAGTGTGCCCATCTGGGCCGGCACCCGCACCAGTTGCGGATCGGCCTGCCATTGCAGCGTGCCCGTCAGCACATGCTGCCCGGCCGGCAGCAGCACCTGCGGCTGATCGCTGCCGCCCGTCACCACCAGCGTCTGCCCCTGACGGTTGCGCACCTCGGTGGGCCAGCTGCCCGCCTCGCCCGGCAGCATCACCGCCGCCGGTGCACCGTACACCGTCACGGCCAGCGTGAAGCGCGCCTGCCGGCCGTCGATGACCACGGCCAGATGCTCGGGCCACACGCAGGCACGGCTGCTTGCCTGATCATGCCGGCTGGGGCAGGCCAGCATCTCGTGCCCCTGCATCGCCCAGGGCACCCATTCCTGCAGCTCGCGCGGCAGGCCGTCGGTGCGGGGGGCGATGGGGAGCGGGGAGGCGGGCAGCGCACTGGGGGCGGTAGATGAAGGGGCGGCTTGGACTGTTGCTGTGGCCAGCAGGCAGCCCAGCAGCATTGGCCAGACTCGCAAAATCCCTTTGCCATGAACGGCGGGCCGGCGTCTTGATAGGGCAAATAGCGCGAATGGCATCGGGGTCTCCTGTCAGGAGCGGATGATCTACGTTCATCTTGCCCGGTTTGGCTTCCGTGTGGCGGTATGTGAATGATGGATGGTTAGTGAGCGTTGCCCGGTGGCAACGGGAAAGCCCCTGTCTCCATGTGCTGCGGCCACAACAACGTAAGGGTTTGTTCAGGGAGATCTGTACAAGAACGCCACCTCTGCGGCGAGCATCAGGTTCGACTATGGGGCTTGCCGTGAGGAGTTCAATAAGGCGGCTCTAAGCTTGTCTGGATTGCAGGGAAGTCGTCTGAAGAAGGTTCAAAATCATTTCTGGCAATTCCGGCAGTAAAACGTCCCGCGTTGCCCCAGAACTTCCTTCTGCACCAAATCGCCGCAACGGACGCAGGGTTCGTTGTGCCTGCCGTATACCGTATATTCCTGCTGGAAATAGCCGCTTTTACCGTCGCTGTTGACGAAGTCGCGCAACGTGCTGCCGCCGGTTTCAATCGAACGCTGCAATACTGCTTTGATTGTTTCCACCAGGACGACGCATTCCTTTTTCTTGACCTTGTTCGCAGGGCGGTGTGGCAAGATGCCCGATCTGAACAGGCTCTCGTTCGCATAAATATTGCCCACGCCGACCACGACGGTATTGTCCATCAGGGCCAGTTTGACTGCTCGTTTTTGCGTCTTTAATTTTTGGTAAAGGTAGTCGGCGAAGAAGTCGTCTGAAAGCGGTTCGGGACCGAGTTTCTCTAGGAGTGGGTGATTCTCTGCAATGCCTTCATGCCAGGAAATTACGCCAAACCTGCGTGGATCGTGATAGCGCAGCACCGTTCCGTCCGCAAACACAATGTCCACATGGTCGTGTTTGTCGGGATGTTCAATCCGTGCATCGCCGAACGTAAAAATACGCAAGCTGCCCGACATGCCAAGATGAATCAGCAGAATGCCCGTTGAAAAACCAATAATCAGATATTTCGCCCGCCGACGGCAGCTCAGCACCTCCTGCCCCTTCAGGATCTCCGCCAAGTTTGGGTTGACATGCCAGCGCAGCTTGGTTTGGCGCAGCACGACATCCGCCACTTTTTTACCTTGGATGTGCGGGGTGATGCCTCGCAAAGTCGTTTCCACCTCAGGCAATTCCGGCATTTCTTTATCCTCAAGTTGATGCAGTCAACGTCACATGGACCATGGAAAGGGCGGGGTGAGGTTCCGTGCTTCGGTTGAAGGCTTCCGGGGGCGTGCTGAGTGCTCTTGGGATCCTCTGAACAAGTCCCCGCGGCCGTCACATCCCCGTAACGGGCGCATGACTGCGTTGCCATTTGCTGTCAATAGCGCCGCTATTGACAGCAAATGTCGCCTTGTCCTGCATCCCGTTCCGTGGCGCGCCGGTTCGCGGGACTTATTCAGAGGATCCCTTGAACGTTCGCTTTCAGCGCCGGCGGGCAACGGTATGTCCAACGAAACCGGTTCAGACCGCGTCCGTGCCGCTGGCAAACCGCAGCGCATCCAGTACCGCATAAAGCTGGGAGCTGCCGTGGGTGGAGCGCGGATGCTCGGTGAAGCTGACGGGCAGTCCGGGTAGGGTCTCGTTCAGGTGCCGGGTGAAGGCGCGCACGCGGTCCACCTGGCCACGGGCTTTCAGCATCTGCGCCCGCGGGCTGTCGGGGGCAATGTATGGGGCGTGTTTCTGCTCGTATTCGCCGATGCTCAGATGCACGCGCACGGGAAGGGCAGGGCGACCGGCCTGTGCCTGCACGAAGCGGTCGCGTTCCTGCAGGATGTATTCATCGTGCCACCAGAGGGACGGACTGGAGGCGATGTAGGTCTGGAAGGCGTCGGGCTGGTTGAAGAGCGTGTACAGCGCAAACAGGCCGCCGAAGGAGTGCCCGAACAGCGCCTGGCGCTGCGGGTTCACGGAAAAACGCCCTGCCATGGCTGGCTGCAGTTCCTCGCGCAGGAAGCGCAGGAAGCGTTCGGCGCCACCCTGACGACGGCCGCGGGCATCGTGGCTGGCGCTGCCATCGGCCACGGGGGGCGTGTAGTCTTCCACGCGGGCATCGGTATCCAGCCAGCCGTCATGGCCATAGCCCACGCCCACCAGCAGCATTGGGGACACGCCGTTCTCGCCGGTGCGCGTCATCATGGCGTGCGCGGCCATGGCTGCCACCGGAAACAGCGTGTCGCCATCCAGGAGGGTGAAAACCGGATAGCCGCCTTCCGGCTCGGGCCCGACGCAGGTGGTCTGGATCCGATAGCGCCGGCCGGTGTGCTGCGAGTGCATGCCGTGCTGCTCGCAGGTGGGCAGCAGTGCCTGGCGGGTCTCGAATAGCGTGCCTGGCGGGGGCGTGATGGGATTGGTGGCAGGGGCGTCCATGGCGAAGTGTCCCGGCAAAAGGTGATGCGGGAATCATAGAGCAAGGGCAGGGGGCCGGCCATGGCCGTGCATCGTGCGGGGCCGGAGGCGGTATGATCCTGCGCGGTATTGCCATCCCTCATCCAGACCATCAGGAGACCCGCCATGACCTTCACGCAGGAAGCCTGGGCACGCAACCGCGCGCTCTTTCAGGCCACGCTGGAGATGCCCTTCAACCGCGAGCTGGCCGACGGCACGCTGTCCAACGAGCGCTTCCGGCACTACATGATCCAGGACGCCCACTATCTGGTGGGTTTCGGCCGGGCGCTGGCCGTGGCGGCCGCCCGGGCCGATGATTCCGACACCGTGGTGCAGCTGGCGGCCGCTGCCCAGGAAGCCGTGGTGGGCGAGCGCGAGCTGCACAACGGCTTCATGAAGCAGCACGGCGTCACGCCCGAGCAGTTTGCCGCCACGCCGCTGTCACCCACGGCCGAGCACTACACCAGCTACCTGCTGGCCACGGCCTGGGGTGAGTCCTGGCCGGTGGCCATGGCTGCGCTGCTGCCGTGCTTCTGGATCTATGCCGAAGTGGGCCGCGACATCCACGCCCGCAGCAAGCCCGGCAACCCCTGGCAGGCCTGGGTGGACACCTATGCCGCCGAGGAATTCCATGAGGCTGTGGCCCGCATGCGTGATACGCTGGACCGCATCGCGGCAGCCGCCACCCCCGCCATGCGCGAACGCATGCACGCCGCCTACACCCAGGCCGCCCGGCTGGAATGGATGTTCTGGGACGCCGCCTACCGGCTGGAGGCCTGGCCGGTCTGAGGGCAACGTAGCAGAAAGGTAGTGGAAGGCTTCGCGGGATGTTACCAGGGAAGCCTTCCATAGAGGCTGGATACGGTGGCAAAGGCATCCTCGAAGGCCGGAAGCTCGCCATCCACGTCGGACCGGAGGTCTGCGTAGCCCTCACGTGCAAGTTGTTGCACGGCCTCATCTTCCATGGATCGGGCGGTTGGGGTCAGCCCCTTGCTCTGGCAAGACTTGACCAGCATCTGGTGGATGCGTTGCAGGTCATTTGCCGTCAGGGGTGGTGCCGATTCCAGCAACAGCCAGATGTCGTAGACATCCTGTCGGCGGTTTCGCCGGCGGATGGGCTGTTGCAAGAGTGAGCGCATCTTCTCGGCCAGCACGTTGTGCAGGGAATAGGAGTGAATGGTGGCACCACCTTCCAGTTCCAGCAGCTCCACGTCGAAGACGGCTTCGTTGAAGCTGTAGTCGATCTGAACGACTCGTGGGGACTGCTTTGCCTGAAGCCGTGCCATGGCGCTGCGATCCGACTTGTCGGCAAAGCCGATGGTCAGCGTCAGGTTGTGGTGAGTGCGGTTTTCTCCCTTGGGCTCCACCCGACGGGATTGCAGGCGACAGGTCGTCTCATAGAAAAGGCGGTTCTCGGCGTCGATCAGTCCTTTCTCGAACTCGTCGAGAAGCTGGTCGGCCGTGTCTGCCTGATATTGCTCCGTGGTGGAGAAGTCAAGATCACGAGTGAAGCGGCTGCTGTCATGGCGGATCACCAGCAGACCGCCTTTCATGGTCCAATGGGCCAAGCCGTGGTTGGATATCGCTGCTATTGGAAGCTTGGCGGAAATCAGCGGAGGACGTTCCCCTATCAGAACAC
>CALIXC010000123.1 GCA_938046755.1 uncultured Lautropia sp.
GGGCTTGTTGGCCGGGTTCGTGCCTTCGAAGACTTCCTTGGCGATCTTGGCGTCAGTCACGTCGTGAGCGACGCTGACGGACTTGTTGGGCTCGTAGGAGGGCGCTGCCTTGGCCGGAGCAGGGGGATTGGCCTGGCCGTCAACTTGGCCAGGGTTACCGCCCTGATGACCCTCGGGAGTTCCAGCAGGATTAGGTTTGGCAACGGCACCACCGGTCCCGGAGCCGCCACTGTCAGTGTTGCCCTTGTTGGCGTCGCCACCAGTCGTGCTGTTTTGCGGGGTGTCGGCTTTGTGCACGCCGTCATCGGCGCCGTGCTCGCCACCTTTCGGCGGATCGCCAGCCTTGTTGCTGCCCTCTCCAGCTTTCTGATCGCCTTTCGGCCCTTCGCCGCCGGCCGGAGCCTTGTTGTCCTGAACCTCGGGCGTGCCGTTGCCACCCTGCTGCGGATTTTCATCCGTATCGGAGGCCGGAGCCGCCGGGTGCTTGACGGCGGCCGATTCGGTCACGGTCAGGGTCTTTACTTCGGCGCCTTCCACGTTGGCAGCACCGACGTCGCCGCTCTGCACGGCCACGTAGGTGATCTTGCCACCCATGCTCTGGTCGCCGTTCCAGACCAGCTTGTCGAATTCGGACTTGTGGATGATCTGGTTGTTCTCGACCGGTCTGCCGTGCAGCGTCAGCGGGGACTTGTAGTTCTCGATCTCGATGACGAAGCGGCTGAGCTTGTCGCCGGTGAAGTCGTAGGCCTTGTAGCCGGCGGGCTGGTCTTTGCCATTGCCGTTGCGGATGATGGCGTCGGCATTGGCAACAGCACCCTCAGTACCGTCCTTGCCCAGCCAGGCACCGTTGTCGGCCAGCTGCTTGTTCAGTTGCTCTTGCAGCGCTTGCTTTTCGCTTCCTTCGGCTTTTGCATTGACTTCCTTCTCGCCGTCATACTCGCCCAGCTTGCCGAACAGATTCTGGCCAATGAACTTGGCTTCTGCGTCGCTGTCGATGCTCAGCAGTTTGCCACCACGTGCCTCCGCCATTTTCTCGGCTTCAGCGCGGGAGATGGGCTTGCCGGCGTCGATGACCTCGTAGGCGGTGATGGAGGTGGTCTTGACCGGAGCAGGGGAATCCGGGGCCTTGCCGGTAGCCTTGCTGGTGGTCTCGACCTCGCGGTAGATGCGAGTGCCAGCCTCACCTTCGGACGTGTCGACATTGACGATCTTGATGAACAAGACGTCCTTGCCGTCGCCAGCCGCCTTCTCGAATGCGGAGGCGACGTTGGTCAGCTGGGTCTCGCCGGTGGTGGCAACCTGCGGTGCCTCAGGCGTGCCCTGGGCCGTGGCCGGCAGTTCCGGCTTGGCAGGCTGATGGTCGCTGTTCTGGGTGTCCTGGCCGGTCTTGTCAGCTTGCGGGACGTCGTTGCCAGGCTTGACCGCAGCACCGCCCGGTGCCGGCTTGTCCTGGGCGCCCGGATTGGCCGGCGTGGTCATCGGGTGCTTGACGTCAGGCGATTCGGTCACCACCATCGAGTGCTCCAGGGAGCCGGGGACGGGCTTGGCCGTGTCGGCATCATCGCTGTCGACCGCCTGGTAGGTGACTTCACCGACCTTGCTCTGGTCAGCACTCCAGGCCAGCTTGCCGGCGTCGGCCTTGTTGATGATCTGACCGTCGACCACAGGCTTGCCGTTCAGCAGAAGCGGCGACTGGTAGTTTTCGTATTCGATGACGAAATGGGAGAGGGGCGTTTCCTTGGCGTCGATTGCGGACACCGAAAAGTCCTGGATCGTACTACCCGTGCGGATCAGGGCGTTGGCATCGGTATCCACCTTGCTGCTCATCCAGGCAGCGGCACTGTTGTTGCCTTCGTTCTGATGGCCAATCTGGCCGATGAGGTTCTTGTACAGCCAGGTTTTTTCGTCAGCAGTGTCGATGCTCAGAAGCTTGCCACCCAGCTTCGTGGCCATCGCCTGGGCTTCAGCCATGGTGATGGGCTTGCCGGCGTCGATGACCTCATAGGCATGGTTGTGGTCATAATCGATGACGCGGGCGTCGGCGATCTTGGTGCTCTCGGTAGCGTAGACGCGGCTGATCTTGATGAACTCGGCTTTGCCGCCATTGGCACCGGCGGTATCAAAGAGGTCTGCAAACTTGGTCAGGTTGGTGACGCCATCAGCGGCAACCTTCGCTGCTTCAGCCGTGCCACCAGCCGTGGCGGGTTTGGAGAGGTCTTCGACCGGGGTGGGGTCAACCTTGGGCTGTTCGGCCGGTTTCGAATCGGCCTGCTTGGCAGGCTCTTCTTCCTTGGCCGGTTCGGCGGGCTTGGCACCTTCGGCAGGCTTGTTGGTGCCTTCGGCCGGCTTGGTGTCCTGGGCAGGCTGCTCGGCGGCCGGGGTAGCAGGCTTCTGGCTGCCCTGGTTCTGAGCGGCTTGCTGGGTGTTGTTCTGGGCGATCGGCTGGCTGCTGGAGCCACCGCTGCTGCCACCGCCGGCTGCGGCGGCCACGGCAGCAACGCCCACCACGCCGGCACCAATGGCCAGCGGGCTGATGGCAGCGGCGGTACCGGCGGCGCCTGCGGCACCGGCTTCGGCAACCGCAGCTTCACCGCTCACGGCGCCCAGCGAGCCTTCGGCAGCAGCGGCTGCGTCGGCGGTGGCCACGCTCCCTTCGGCGGTGGTCTCTGCCACCACTTCCTTCACGGCTTCGGCCTGTTTGGCCTGGGCCATCTTGTCCAGCTCGGCCTTGTCGGCAGCCTGCTTGGCCATCTTGGCGGCGTCAGCGGCGGGTGCCTGAGCGGCCTGGCGTGCAGCGGCGCTGCCTTGGGTGGGCTGGGGTTTTGTCGTGCGGTTCTGAGTTGCCATATCGATCTACGAACGTTGAAAGTCTCACGATGAACGTTGGCCGCGGCAGTTGCCTGGAAGGTCATGCGACCCGGCCTGGGACAAGCGCGCGAAGGCGGAGAGACAACCGTGGGCCCGTTCAGTTCCGGAAAGGGGAGGGTTGCCAGATGTCACAAGGTGCGCTTTGTCTCATCTTGGCAAGGTCTTGAGGGCACCGCTTGGCTTTGGGTTCGAGCGGTCGATTGGGGCTGCCCGGCGTGAAACCGGGGGTGTCTGTCCCCAGTCACGCCTGCCGTTCGTGCCCTGTTTCTGTCCGTTCGTTCGCAGGCTTATGGACAGGGTTGGGTGACGGACGAAAGGTCGCCGTCCGTGATCGGGCGGGGAAAAAGAAAACGGAATGGCCGCACGCACAATACGACCATTCCGCCGTAGCTCCTTCCTGTTTCTCTGAAGGCGCACGGCCTTCAGCGGGAAGGTGCTGCCGGGTTGCAACCCATGGACCCGGCAGCATGACTGAAAGATGCGTGCGCGTTGCGCGCCTGCATCAGACCATCGGCACCTCGTGCAGCGGGTCGATCAGGTTCGACACCAGACTGCTGCTGGGGGCGTAGCTGATGTGGCCGTTGTCTGCAGTCGGCGATGCTTCACCGAAGAGTTCTTCGTGGCCCAGCAGGTCCTTGAGCTGCAGGGGCAGGGCTTTCGGACCGGATGCGGAATGTTGGTCAGAGGTTCCCTCATGCGACTCGCTATGCTGCTGCGGATCCGTGCCTTCCGGTGCGGAGGCCTGAGACACCTTGCCTTCTTGCTGCTGCTGGGCAGGGGATTGCGGCGGCTGCTCACCGTTCGCCGGCGGGTTGGAGACGGTCTGAGGCTGCTTGCCGCCTTCTTCCTGCGTGCTGGAAGTCTCCTGAGTCTTCGGGCTGCCTTCCGGCGCTGCCGGCGGGGTCGGAGCATGCTCATCCGACGGCGAGTGGGCCTGGCCCTGCACCGGGTCTTGCGTCTGACCCTGAGCCTGGTTCTGGGGGCCGGAGGGCTGATTCTGGCCCGAGGTCGAATCACTCTGTTGGGGCGCGTCGCTGTGCTCGCCTTCCGTCCGGCTGGCTTCGCCCGTGCCTGCGCTCGGGCCGGAGGGCTGCGAGGCATTTCCTGCCTGCGAGGGGTTCCCCGCCTGCGAGGGGTTCCCCGCCTGCGGGGCAGGGGATTGCTGCGGCTGGCTGCTGCTTTCCTGCGGGGCGGCTTCGGTGATCTTCACCTCGCGTGACACGGGGTTTGCCGCATCGGGGCCCTGCACGTTGTTGCCCTGTTCATCCACGGGCACGAACTTGAAGGAGGCTTTGCCATTGAACTTGCTGGCGTCCAGGTAGACACGGTCGAACTCGGCCATGGTGATGAGATCGCCCTTGGAGACGGTTCGTGCCGCGTCGTCGTTACCGACTTTCAGCACCGGGCCTTCATAGCCGTCTTCGCCATGGATGTAGAGGACGCGCACACCGGCAGGCGTCACGCCATCGGCACCCTTGAAGAGAGCCGCATCCAGGTGATGGTTGGCGTCATGGGCGACGCTCACTTCCTTGGCGTCGCTGCCGTAGTTGGGCAGGTTGGGCGTCTCATGGACGGTGACGGTCTGCAGGGGCGAACCGGCGATGGGCTGCTTGTGATGATCCAGCGCCTGGAAGGTGAAGGAACCCCCGTTGTTCTGGGCGGAATCCCAGGCGATGTGCTTGAAGTCCTCGAAGCTGACTTCACTGCCTTCTTTCAGCGGAGTGTAGGCGTCACGGCCCTTGTTGACGAACAGGGCGGATTCTGCCGAGTTGGAGTCAGCCGTTTCATTGACTTTCCCGATGCGGATGAAGGCCGGTGCATCGTCGGCAGCCGTGCCCTTGAAGAGGGCTTCACCCAGGGTCTGCTTGATGTTCTGACGAACATCGACGGTCTGGGCGTCGCCTTCCTTATACCTGGGCGCTGCGGCGGCTTCGTCGATGCTGATGGTCTGGGCCTGCACCTTGGCGGCGTCGTAGTGGGCGTGGCCTTCTTCGGGGCGCACCGCGATGAAGCGGAATTCACCGCCCTTGGAGGTGCTGGCGTCCCAGCTCAGCTTCTCGAACTGGTCGGCGGTGATGACCTGATTGGCCTCCACGTTCTGGCCATCCAGTTTCAGCGTGCCCGGCTTGACCTCCAGGATCTTCACGGCACCGGCCGGGTGATCGGAATCGCTGCCCTTGAAGATGGCGGGGTCAAGCTTGGCGGTCGCGTCGTGGGCCACCTTGACGGGGTGCTGGGCCTGGTACTGGGGCAGGTGCTCGGCCGGTTGCGGGTCGGCCTTGTGCTCAGTGTCACCCTTGTGCTCGGCGTCACCATCATGGGCGTCCTTGACCGGCGGCTTGTCGCTGCCCTGGGTGGGCTGGCCGCCTTGCTGCGCGTTGGCGTCGGTCTGGGCCGGGGCAGGCTGCGCCGGTGCCGTCGGCTGCTTCACCTCGGGCGATTCGGTGATGGAGATGTTGTGCGGCTGGGTATTGGGCAGCGGCTTGGCCGCTTTGGGGTCATCGCTGTCCACGGGCTGGAAGCGGATGGCGCCGGACTGGCTGTAGGTGGAGTTCCAGACCAGCTTGTCGAAGTCTTCGGCTTTGATGATCTGGCCTTCCTGCACGGGTTTGCCGTCCAGGGTCAGCGGAGCCTGGTAGTTGTCGTATTCGATGACGAAGCGGGACAGCTTGGCTTCGGCGCCCTGGGCGATGGTCTCGGGCTTGTGGCCGGTGTCATCGGTGCCGGTGGTGATCATGGCGTTGCCCTGGTGCAGCTTGTTGCTGCCGATCCAGGCGGCCTTGCTGTTGTCGTTGTTCTCGCCCTGATGGCCCAGACCCTGGAGGTTCTCGTTCAGCCAGTCCAGTTCCTTCTGGTCATCGATGGTGAGCAGCTTGCCGCCCAGCTTCTCGGCATGGGCCTTGGCTTCGGCCAGGCTCATCGGGGTCTTGCTTTCGATGACTTCGTAGGCCGTCAGCACGGTCTTGCCGCCTTTGGCAGCATCACCCTGGGCCTGCTGGCCTTCGGCTGGCAGGGCACGGACAGCGAAGGGGCGAACGGCATGGATGCCCTGGACATCGGTGTCATGATCGGCGCTGGGCGTCTGTTTGGGGCCTTCGTCGCCGTAGCGGACGGAACGCGCGTTGGAATGCTCGCTTTCAGAGGCCTGGATGTGGGTGATCTGGACGAACTTGACCGGGGTGTTTGCGCCGGCGGAGTTCTCGAACACCGTCTTCAGGTTGGAGAGTTTCGTCTCGCCGGTTTCGGCCACCTTGGGTGCGCCAGGCTCACCCTGGGCAACGGCAGGGCCGGTCACGACGGTCTGGACCGGCTTCTGGGGCGCCGGCTGGGCTGCGGGCGGGTTGGCCGGGGTTTCAGCGGCCGGGGCCTGGGCAGCCGGGGTATCGGCGGCCGGGGTGGACGGTGCAGCAGGCTGCTGCG
>CALIXC010000124.1 GCA_938046755.1 uncultured Lautropia sp.
GGCCGGGGGCGCACCGCCGCGCGCGAGCTGGACGTGAGCCTGACCCAGTTTGTCGGCGACCCGAACAACCCGCTGCCGACCCCGGGTGTGGCCAACGGCCAAAACCCGCTGCTGGCCATGTTGCCCGAGTCGGTGCGTGCCCCTTTGTCCAAAGTGGCCGATGCGGTGCAGACCGGCGTGCGCATCTACCGCAGTGTGGAACAAGAGGTGGGGCAGCTGCAAACCCTGATTGCCCATGCCCGCGAACTGAAACACGACCCGCTCGCTTTGCTCGGCGTGGTGGGCGATGCGGTCAATCTCGGCGGCACGGCACTGGGTAAGCTGAACAGGCTGCCTGAAGTCGGCAAATACATCGGCAACCTGTCCGGTGCGGCCGACCTGTCCTCGCAGCTGGGTGGTGAGAACGGTACCGGCGAAGTCCTGGGTCTGGGCAAGGCCACGGCGCTGGATAACACCAACTTCTTCAGCTTCCCGGCAAACGGCATCAACGGTACCAACCCGGCTTCGCTGGCCATCAGCCTCTTCGGCTCCAGCCTGTCGCGCTTCATCAACCTGGAGCTGTCGGCCCTGGAAGCCGACCAGCGCGGCAAGGTGGTCTCCAGCCCGCGCGTGCTGACCTCTAGCCAGCGTCCGGCGGTGATCGAGCAGGGTACCGAGCTGCCGTATCAGTCGGCCACCTCCAGCGGCGCCACTTCGGTGTCGTTCCGCAAGGCTAACCTGCGGCTTGAAGTCACCCCGCAGATCACGCCCGAAGGCAACGTCATCCTGGATGTGGACGTCAGCCGTGACGCGGTAGGCCAGCTGACCAACGCCGGCTACGCCATCGACACCCGCCACGTGAAGACCCAGGTGCTGGTGGAAGACGGTGGTACGGTGGTGATCGGCGGCATCTACGAGCAGTTCGAGCGCAACCGGACCGACAAGGTGCCTCTGCTGGGCGACATCCCGGTCCTGGGCTACCTGTTCCGCAGCACCACGCGGACCAATGACCGGACCGAGCTGCTGGTGTTCCTCACCCCGCGCATCGTGACCGATACGCTGGCCCAGCGCTGATCCGGGTCATCCCGAAAATGGCCTGCCGACGGCAGGCCGGCTTTCTGGTAACTTAAGGCGGCATGAAAGCCGCCTTTTCCATTTTCCTCGTGGGCATGATGGGTGCCGGCAAGTCGACCGTCGGGTTGGGGCTTGCTCGGCGGCTCGGTCGTGCCTTCATCGACGCCGACCGTGAGCTGGAAGAACGGCTGGGGGTCAGCATACCGACCATCTTCGAGCTGGAGGGCGAAGAGGGCTTTCGCCGCCGCGAGACCCAGCTGCTGGACGAACTGAGTGCCCGCGACGGCCTGGTGCTGGCCACCGGCGGTGGCGCCGTCCTCTCGCCCGTCAACCGCGACATGCTGCGCACGCGCGGCCGGGTCGTCTACCTGCAGGCCTCGGCGGCCGACCTGTGGCAGCGGCTGCGCCGCGACCGCCACCGGCCGCTTCTGCGCACCGCCAACCCGCGCGAACGCATTCACCGGCTCACAGAAGAGCGGGAGCCGCTTTATCTGGAAGTGGCCGATCACATCGTCACCACTAGCCGCCAGCCCATCGAGCAGATCGTCGAGACCATCGTGCAGGTGCTTCAGGCGCAAGAGGATGCGCCGACATACACACAACCCTGAGGAGTTTCCCATGTCCAGCCCCCAGATCCTGACCGTCGATCTCGGCGAACGCAGCTACGACATCCAGGTCGGCCATGGCCTGCTGGACGAGAATCACGCCTTCCAGGCGCTGGCACGCGGCCGGTCGGTGGCCGTCATCTCCGACAGCAACGTCGACCCGATCTACGGGGCGAAGGTCGAGACGCTGCTGTCCCCGGTGGCGCACCAGGCGGTGCGCATCGTGGTGCCGGCCGGCGAGGCCAGCAAATGCTGGCAGCAGCTCGACGCCATCCATGACCGCATGCTGGAGGCACGGCTGGACCGCAAGAGTCTGATCGTGGCGCTGGGAGGCGGCGTGGTGGGCGACCTGGCCGGCTTTGCGGCCGCCAGCTTCCAGCGCGGTATCGACTTCGTGCAGGTGCCCACCAGCCTGCTGGCGCAGGTCGATTCCTCCGTGGGCGGCAAGACCGGCATCAACCACGCGCGCGGCAAGAACATGGTGGGGGCTTTCCACCAGCCCCGGCTGGTCGTGGCCGACACTGGCACGCTGAAGACCCTGCCGTCGCGTGAGCTGGCGGCCGGCCTGGCCGAAGTCATCAAGCACGGCGCCATCGCCGACCGTGCCTATCTGGAACAGGTGGCCGTCGACATGCCGGCACTGCTGGCTTGCCAGCCCGAGGCGCTGGCGCGCGCCATCCTTGCCTCCATGCGCATCAAGGCGGCCGTGGTGGCCGCCGATGAGCGCGAGGCGGGCGTGCGGGCGCACCTCAACTTCGGCCACACCTTCGGCCATGCCATCGAGGTGGGCGCCGGCTACGGCAAGTGGCTGCACGGCGAGGCCGTGGCCGCCGGCATGGTGATGGCGGCTGACCTGTCCGTGCGGCTGGGCCGCATGCCTGCCGAGCAGCTTGATGAACTGCGCCGGATCATCACGTCGGCCAACCTGCCCACCCGGGCGCCCGCCTGGCCGGTGGATGACTACCTGCGCAACATGGCCATCGACAAGAAGGCCGAACACGGCATCCCCGTCTTTGTGGTCCTGAACGGGCTGGGCCATGCGGCCACCACGCGTGCCGACGAGGCGCTGGTGCGGGCGGTCATCGCGGATCATTTACGGTGAGCCGTGGATCTGTGGTGAGTCGCGGCCGGGGCGTCCGGGCCCACCCCCAGGAGAGAGGTTCGTTTTTCGGGGTTGATACAGTACCTTTGCAGGTTGTCGTAAGGAAAACCAGATGGCCGTCATCGAAGGCTTTCGAGTCCAGAATTTCCGTGCCTTGCGTGATGTGACGTTGGGGCGCCTGTCGGGTTCCCTGGGCGAGCCGCTGACGCCCTTCACCGTGGTCATCGGAAAGAACGGGGTGGGCAAGAGTTCGTTGTTCGATGCCTTTGGGTTCGTGGCGGATTGCCTGGCCACCGATGTCGAAACCGCCTGTGACATGAAGCAGAGAGGCGGTTTTGAACGTCTGCGCAGCAAGGGGGTGAATGAGCCGGTCCGTTTCGAGATCTATTACAGGGAAGCCCCCAACGAGCGCCCCATCACGTATGAACTGTCCATCGATCTCGATGACAGTGGCCGGCCTTTTGTTGAATCCGAGCTTCTGAAACAGCGCCGCAAGGGGCAGAAGCACGGCAGGCCTTATCCCTTTCTGCGGCTTGATCATGGCAAGGGGCTTGTCTGGGCGGGTGAAGAGGCTGTCGAAATTGAAGGAGAGGAAGACCGTACCCAGGCGCCGGTGGAGTTGACAGATACCCGGCAGCTGGGAATCGGTACGCTGGGAACGCTCAAGGAGCATCCGCGCATCAAGCGCTTCCGGGACTTTCTGAAAGGTTGGTATCTGTCCTATTTTCACCCTGATGCGGCACGGAGTCTTCCGGCGGCGGGGCCGCAGCGCCATCTGAATGTCCATGGCGACAATATCGGCAATGTCGTGCAGTTCATGGAAAGGGAGCACAAAGAGCGCTTTCGCGCCGTTCTGGCACGCATTGCAGAGAAGATCCCGGGTATTGAGCGGATCGATACGGAGGTGACATCAGACAAGCGCGTGTTGTTGCGCTTCAACGATGGGGCCTTCGTCGACCCTTTCTTTGCGCAGCAGATGTCCGATGGCACCTTGAAGATGTTTGCCTACCTGCTGCTGCTGGAGGACCCGGAGCCTCCCCCGTTCATCTGCATCGAAGAGCCGGAGAACGGCCTGTATCACAAGCTTCTGGAATCGCTCGCCCTGGCATTCCGTGCTCACGCCACGGGAAGGCGCGATGCGCCTCAGATCTTCGTGACGACTCACCAGCCATATTTCGTCGACGCCCTTTCGCCCTTGGAGGTATGGATTCTGGAAAAGGGCAGAGATGGATTCTCCGTGATACGCCGGGCGTCCGATATTGCCATCGTCCGGAACATGGTGGATGAGGGGTTGCCGCTTGGTGGACTTTGGTATTCGGACTATCTGGATTCGAGGTGACCATGCACATCGAAGTCCTGGTGGAGGATGCCTCCGGCAAGACGTTTCTCGACATCATGATGCCCCGTTTGCTGGGAGAGTTTGGTGATCCGCATACTTGGCGGGTGATCGCATACAAGGGTGTGGGGCATGTTCCCAGGGGCTTGAAGTCTGGCAGTGATGCTGCTCATCGTGTGCTGCTGGACAGGCTTCCTTCGCTGCTGCGCGGTTATGACAAGACACCGGGCATCGATGCCGTCGTCGTGGTGCTGGATGTCGATCGCCGTGATTGCGTGAGCTTCCTCGCGGAGTTGAGAGGCCTGGCCGCCCGATGCGAGCTCAAGTCGATGCCTTTGTACCGTCTTGCCATCGAGGAGCTGGAAGCCTGGTATCTGGGGGATCGTCTGGCCCTGCTGGAGGCGTGGCCCAAAGCGAAACTCGATGTATTGCATCGTTATGAGCAGGACTGTGCCTGTGGTACCTGGGAGTTGTTGGCCGATGCCGTACACCCCGGTGGGGTCGCGGCCGTCAAGCAGGCAGGCTGGCCCTTGCCAGGGCAGCTGAAGAGTGAGTGGGCGGCCCGGATCGCTCCCCTGATGGATCCTGATCGTAACGTCTCGCCCAGTTTTGGGAAGCTGCGTGATGGACTTCGGCGCCTGACGCAACAGGAATGAAGCGATGGCCCGTCGCCCGCGCCTGATCCTGCCCGGTCAGCTCCATCACATCCTGCTGCGCGGCAATAACGACCAGCCGGTGTTCGTCGAGGACGAGGATCGCCAGGCGTTTCGTCAGATCCTGGGCGAGGCTGCCCGTCAGCAGGGCGCCACGCTGCATGCCTGGCTGCTGCTGCCCAACCGGGTGCATCTGCTCGTCACCCCGCGCGAGGAGCGGGCCTTGGCCGCTGTCATGCAGACGCTGGGCCGTCAGTACGTGCGCTGCTTCAACACCCGTCACCAGCGCAGTGGCACGCTCTGGGAAGGGCGTTTCCGTGCATCGCTCGTCGAGGGCGCACGCTTTGGTCTGGTCTGCCAGCAGTACCTGGAACGGCTGCCGGTGGCGATGGGGCTGGCTCCCACGCCCGCCCTTTACCCGTGGTCCAGCGCACGTCACCACCTGGGGCTTGAACATGAGCCTGGCCTGCAGCCCCAGCCTGCCTACTGGGCGCTGGGCAACACACCCTTCGAGCGCGAGGCCGCCTGGCAGACCCGACTGGCAGAAGAGGCCCTTGCCCAGGCCCTGGCCGAGGTGCATCCGCACCTGGCCCATCGTGATCTGGCACGGGCCCTGGCCAGTGGGCACCCCATCGCCACCGATGCCTGGCTGCACCGGCTGGAGCTGATCTATGACCGGACGCTGCAGTTTCGTACCGTCGGCCGGCCAGTGCGGCGGATCGCCACCGGGTCACGACAGGCTTCGAGTGTGCCAGGCTTCCATGGGCCGAAATAAGAGTGCCCCGCTGATGGGGCACCTGGGTGCATGACGGTACCCAAAGGGATCAGGGCGTTTGGATGAATGAAGGCGTCTGGGCGAGTTCGCCCGCTGCAGTCCGTCGATGGGCTGCCTTGTTAATGAGGCGACGGAAGAGAAGGAATGTTGGTAAGCTATTGATTTATATGTATAAAATATCTTCTGGGAGAGATGCGGATGCGCTTGTTTCAGCGCCTCATTCAGGCGCTTGTTGTTCTGTCCCTATTACTGAAAAAATAGGCTATTCGACATTATTTAACTTGCTCTGACCCTAATTTTCTCATTGCGCAGCAGGGTTTGACATTCTTATTCTTGCGTTCGTAGCGTGTCCGGGACAGTCCTGACGAGGGGCTCTGCCAGGCGCTTGCGGAACCAGGAGAGAAACCCATGCCGATATTCCAGCCTCGGGCGCTGCCCGCCCCGCAGGGGATGTACAACCCCGTCAACGAGCACGATGCCTGCGGCGTCGGTTTCGTGGCACACATCAAGGGCCGCAAGAGCCACGAGATCGTGCAGTACGGGCTGCGTATCCTGCTCAACCTCGACCATCGCGGCGCAACCGGCGCCGATACGCTGTTCGGTGACGGGGCCGGGATGCTGCTGCAGATTCCGGATGCACTGCTGCGCGAGGAGATGGCTGCCCAGGGCGTGACGCTGCCGCCGGCGGGCGAATATGGCGTGGGCATGATCTTCCTGCCGCGCGAACCGGCTTCGCGCGCCGCCTGTGAGAAGGAGCTGGAGCGCACCGTGCGTGACGAAGGCCTGGTGGTGCTGGGCTGGCGTGACGTGCCGGTGGATGCCGACATGCCGATGTCGCCGCTGGTGCGCGACTCCGAACCCGTCATCCGTCAGCTCTTCATTGGCCGGGGCCAGAACGTGATGGTGCAGGATGCGCTGGAGCGACGCCTGTACCTGCTGCGCAAGCGTTCGGCGCACCGCATCCAGAACCTGAACCTGAAGTTCGGTCACACCTATTTCGTGCCGTCGATGTCGACGCGCACCATCGTCTACAAGGGGCTGCTGCTGGCCGACCAGGTGGGGGTCTACTACAAGGATCTGGCTGACCCGCGCTGCACCTCGGCGCTGGCCCTGGTGCACCAGCGCTTTTCCACCAACACCTTCCCGGCGTGGGAGCTGGCGCACCCGTTCCGGATGGTGGCGCACAACGGCGAGATCAACACCGTCAACGGCAACTACAACTGGATCCGTGCCCGCGAGGGCACGATGGCCTCGCCGGTGCTGGGGGCCGACCTGCAGAAGCTCTATCCGCTGATCTTCCCCGGCCAGTCGGACACGGCCTGCTTCGACAACGTGCTGGAGCTGCTCACCATGTCGGGCTATTCGATGGCCCACGCGGTGATGATGATGATTCCCGAGGCCTGGGAGCAGCATGCCGCCATGGACCCGGCGCGGCGGGCCTTCTATGAATATCACGCCGCGATGATGGAGCCGTGGGACGGCCCGGCTGCGCTGGCCTTCACGGATGGCCGGCAGATTGGCGCCACGCTGGACCGCAACGGCCTGCGGCCGGCGCGCTACCTGGTGACGGAAGACGATCTGGTGGTGATGGCATCGGAATCCGGCGTGCTGCCCGAGATCGCGGATTCGCGCATCGTCAAGAAATGGCGGCTGCAGCCCGGCAAGATGTTCCTGATCGACCTGGAGCAGGGGCGCATCATCGACGACAGCGAGATCAAGGCGCAGCTGGCTGCCTCCAAACCCTACCGGCAGTGGATCGACGCGCTGCGCATGCGTCTGGACGAGGTGGCCGGCCCTGATGACGACAGCGTGCCGCAGCCGACGGAATCGCTGCTGGACCGCCAGCAGGCCTTCGGCTACACGCAGGAGGACATCAAGTTCCTGATGGCACCGATGGCGCTTAACGGCGAGGAGGCCATCGGCTCCATGGGCACCGACACGCCGATCACGGTGCTGTCGGCCCACAACAAGCCCTTCTACCACTACTTTAAGCAGCGTTTCGCACAGGTCACGAACCCGCCCATCGACCCGATCCGCGAGGAAATGGTGATGTCGCTGGTGAGCTTCATCGGCCCCAAGCCCAACCTGCTGGACATTAACAACGTCAACCCGCCGCTGCGGCTGGAAATCGACCAGCCCATCCTGCGGCCGCCGCAGATGGCGCGGCTGCGCGACATTGCGCGCTTCACCGACGGCAAGTTCCGCAGCCTGGAGCTGCCTTGCTGCTACCCGGTGGCCTGGGGGCGTGACGGCATCGAGGCGCGGCTGGCCGCCCTGTGTGCCGATGCCGTGGATGCGGTGCGCAACGGCTACAACATCCTCATCATCACCGACCGGACCATGGACCGCGAGCACGTGGCCATTCCGGCGCTGCTGGCCCTGTCGGCGGTGCACCAGCACCTGATCGCCCGCGGGCTGCGCACCAACACCGGCCTGGTGGTCGAGACGGGCTCGGCACGCGAGGTGCATCACTTCGCCGTGCTGGCCGGCTACGGGGCCGAGGCCATCCATCCCTACCTGGCCATGGAGACCATCGTCGACATGCACCGCGAGCTGAGCGCGGAACTGTCGGCGGAAAGGGCCATTGCCAATTACATCAAGGCTATCGGCAAGGGGCTGCGCAAGGTGATGTCCAAGATGGGCATTTCCACCTACATGTCGTACACCGGGGCACAGGTGTTCGAGGCGGTGGGGCTGGCGCGCGAACTGGTCGATCGCTATTTCACCGGTACGGCCAGCAACATCGAGGGCATGAACGTCTTCGACGTGGGCGAAGAGGCGCTGCGCATGCACTGCACCGCCTACGGCAACCAGGCCGAGCTGGCCCATGCGCTGGCGGCGGGCGGCGAATACGCCTACCGCGTGCGCGGCGAGGAGCACATGTGGACGCCGGATTCGATTGCCCGGTTGCAGCATGCGGTGCGGGCCGGCAGCTTCCAGACCTACAAGGAATATGCGCAGCTGATCAACGATCAGTCAAAACGGCTGATGACGCTGCGCGGACTCTTCGAGTTTCGCTTCGACCCCGAACGGGCCATCTCGCTGGACGAGGTGGAACCGGCCTCCGAGATCGTCAAGCGCTTCTCCACGGGGGCGATGTCGCTGGGTTCCATCTCCACCGAGGCGCATGCCACGCTGGCCGTGGCCATGAACCGCATCGGTGGCAAGTCCAACACGGGCGAGGGCGGTGAAGACCCGGTGCGCTATCGGCAGGATCTGAAGGGCATTCCCATCCGGACCGGTGCCACGCTGGCCAGCGTGCTGGGCAAGGACGTGGTAGAGGCCGACTATCCCCTGCAGGCTGGCGACTCGCTGCGCTCGCGCATCAAGCAGGTCGCATCCGGGCGCTTCGGCGTCACCGCCGAATACCTGGCCTCGGCCGACCAGATCCAGATCAAGATGGCGCAGGGCGCCAAGCCGGGCGAGGGGGGGCAGCTGCCGGGCCACAAGGTCAGCGACTACATTGCGCGGCTGCGTTGCTCGGTGCCGGGCGTGGGACTCATCTCGCCGCCGCCGCACCACGACATCTATTCCATCGAGGATATTGCCCAGCTTATCCATGACCTGAAGAACGCCAACGACCGCGCCTCCATTTCAGTGAAGCTGGTGTCGGAAGTGGGCGTGGGCACGGTGGCGGCGGGTGTCGCCAAGGCCAAGGCCGACCACATCACCATCGCTGGCCACGATGGCGGCACGGGCGCCAGCCCGCTGTCGTCGCTCAAGCATGCCGGCACGCCGTGGGAGCTGGGGCTTTCGGAAGCGCAGCAGACGCTGGTGCTCAATCGTCTGCGTGGCCGGGTGCGCATCCAGGCCGATGGTCAGATGAAGACCGGACGCGATGTGGTGATCGGCGGTATCCTGGGGGCCGATGAATTCGGCTTTGCCACCGCACCGCTGGTGGCCGAGGGTTGCGTCATGATGCGCAAGTGCCACCTCAACACCTGCCCGGTGGGTGTGGCCACGCAGGATCCGGTGCTGCGCCGCCGTTTCGCCGGCAAGCCCGAGCACGTCGTGAACTACTTCTTCTTCGTGGCCGATGAAGTGCGCCAGCTGATGGCGCAACTGGGGGTGCGCACCTTCGACGAGCTGATCGGTCGCACGGAGTTTCTGGACATGCGGCGCGGCATCGAACACTGGAAGGCGCAGGGGCTGGATTTCTCGCGGGTGTTCTACAACCCGCCCATGCCGGCTGACGTGGCGCGCCGTCAGGTGGAGACGCAGGATCATCGACTGGAGCGCGCGCTGGATCATGTCTTGATCGAGAAGGCGCGACCGGCGCTGGAGAACGGCGAGAAGGTCAGCTTCATCCAGCCCATCCGCAACGTGAACCGGACCGTGGGCACCATGCTCTCCAGCGAGGTGGTGCGCCGCTTCACGCACGAAGGGTTGCCTGACGACACCATCCATATCCAGTTCAATGGCGTGGCCGGCCAGTCGTTCGGTGCCTTCCTGGCACGGGGCATCACGCTGGACCTGGTGGGCGAGGCCAATGACTACGTGGGCAAGGGCCTGTCGGGAGGACGCATCATCGTGCGTTCGCCCAACGATTTCCGGGGCTTCGGACCCGAACAGATCATTGCCGGCAACACGGTGCTCTACGGCGCGATCGAGGGCGAGGCCTTCTTCAACGGCGTGGCGGGCGAACGCTTTGCGGTGCGCAACTCGGGCGCGGCCACCGTGGTGGAGGGCACCGGCGACCATGGCTGCGAGTACATGACCGGTGGCACCGTGGTGGTGCTGGGTCAGACGGGGCGCAACTTCGCGGCCGGCATGTCGGGCGGTGTGGCCTATGTGTTCGACCCGGCGGGTGATTTCGCCAGCCGGTGCAATACCAGCATGGTGATGCTCTCGGCCGTGCTGCCCGAGGCCGAGCAGCGCGCCAGCATCGATCCGTCCATCTGGCACCGCGCCCGACCTGGCCTGTCGGCGCAGACCGACGAGGAGATCCTGAAGACGCTGGTGCAGGCGCATTTCCGCCATACCGGCAGCTTCCGGGCCCGCGACATCCTGGCTGACTGGGAAACCATGCGCGGCCGCTTCGTGAAGGTGGTGTCTCCCGAATACCAGCGCGCGCTGGCCGACATCGCCGCACGCCGCCAGGCGGAATTGCCGCCGGGCGAGGCCGAACGCAGTGCCGAGGCCGAATCGGTGGGCACGGTGGCCGCCGTGGCTGATGGCCAGCATGCCGCACCAAAGGCAGGCAAGACCCGGCAGGCCAGGGGTGGCAGCAGTGCCGGCAAGGTGCCGGCCGCACGACGCAGCGACGACATCTGAGGAAGGACCATGGGAAAGATCACCGGATTTCTGGAATTCGCCCGGCTGCAGGAAGCGGCCGAACCCGCTGCGGAGCGCGTGCGGCCCTATCGTGAGTTCGTGATGCACCTGGACGATGCCCAGGCACGCCAGCAGGGCGCGCGCTGCATGGATTGCGGCACCCCGTTCTGCCACAACGGCTGCCCGGTCAACAACATCATCCCCGACTGGAACGACCTGGTGTACCGGGACCGCTGGCGCGAGGCCATCGAGGTGCTGCACTCCACCAACAACTTCCCCGAGTTCACCGGGCGCATCTGTCCGGCCCCGTGCGAGGCGGCCTGTACGCTCAACATCAACAACGACGCGGTGGGCATCAAGTCCATCGAGCACGCCATCATCGACAAGGCTTGGGCCGAAGGCTGGGTGAAGCCGCAGCCGGCGGCGCGTAAGACCGGCCGGCGGGTGGCGGTGGTGGGGTCGGGCCCGTCAGGGCTGGCCTGTGCCCAGCAGCTGGCGCGTGCCGGTCATGCGGTCACCGTGTTCGAGAAGAACGACCGCATAGGTGGGCTGTTGCGCTACGGCATCCCCGACTTCAAGCTGGACAAGACGCTGATCGATCGGCGCGTGGGTCAGCTGAAGGCCGAGGGTGTGGAGTTTCGTACCGGCGTGGCCGTCACCAGTGACTTCCCGGGCATGGTCTGCAACCTGTCCACGGGCACGATGCCGGCCAGCAAGCTGCTGAAGAGCTTCGATGCCGTCGTGCTGGCCGGCGGTTCGGAAGTGCCGCGCGATCTGCCCATCCCGGGGCGTGAGCTGAAGGGCGTGCATTTCGCCATGGAGTTCCTGCCGCTGCAGAATCGCGTGGTGGCCGGTGACTCGTTGCCCAACCAGTTGCGTGCCACCGGCAAGCACGTGGTGGTGATCGGCGGTGGCGACACCGGATCGGACTGCGTGGGGACCTCGCACCGGCAGGGCGCAGCCTCCGTCACCCAGTTCGAGCTGATGCCCAAGCCACCCGAGCACGAGAACCGCCTGCTGACTTGGCCCTACTGGCCGGTGAAGCTGCGTACCTCCAGCTCGCACGATGAAGGTGGCCAGCGCGACTGGTCCGTCACCACGAAGGCCTTCAATGACGATGGCCACGGCAACGTCAAGTCGCTTACCTGCGCCCGCGTGGCCTGGGTGAAGGACCGCGTCACCGGCCGGATGACCATGGAAGAGGTGCCCGGTTCCACCTTCGAGGTGAAGGCCGACCTGGTGCTGCTGGCCATGGGCTTCGTGCACCCGGTGGCGCAGATGCTGAAGGCCTTCGATGTGGCCACCGACGAGCGCGGCAACGCCCGCGCCACGACGGAAGGCGATTCCGCCTATCAGAGCAGCCGTGAACGGGTCTTCGTGGCCGGTGACATGCGCCGTGGCCAGTCGCTGGTGGTCTGGGCCATCCGCGAGGGCCGCCAGGCGGCCCGGGCGGTGGACGCCTTCCTGATGGGGACATCGGATCTGCCGCGCTGAGCGCCGCCGACGGCCCGTCGCCACGTCCGTGAACGCCGATCGGCCCCCGCTGCCTGTCGGTCAGCACCCAGGCGGCCGCCTGACCTTCCCCACCTACAGTGCCAGCATGCCGGCCCTGTCGCCGGCGGCTGACGGGGAAGGAATCAATGACGGACTGGATCGGAGCAGATAGCGAGAAGCTGACCGCTGCCTATGCAGCGCAGGAGGCCTCGCCGGTGGCGGTGATCGAGGCGCTGTTCGAGCACATGGCCGCGCAGGATGACGAGCTGGGGGCGATTCGTGTGCTGAGCCGCGAGGCGGCGCTGGAGAGCGCGGCCGCGTCCGAGCGGCGCTGGCGCAGACATGCGCCGCAGTCGCCGCTGGATGGCGTTCCGGTGATGGTGCGCGAGGACATTTCGCTGCCTTCGTATGCCAATGAGGTGGAAGGCGTCTCGCCGGTGGTGGCGCGGCTGCTGGAAGCCGGCTGCGTGGTGCTGGGCAAGACGGTGATGGCCGCACACGATGCGGTGGTGGCCGGTCGTTGCATCGAGGGGCGCCTGGTGCGCAACCCATGGCAGCCGGCGCTGACTACCGGCGGGTCATCGGCCGGGGCGGCGGTGGCCTGCGCGGCGGGTTATGCGCCGCTGCATGTGGCCATCGACCGGATCGGGTCGCTGCGCATGCCGGCCGCCTTCTGCGGTGTCTTTGGCTTCAA
>CALIXC010000125.1 GCA_938046755.1 uncultured Lautropia sp.
CATCCGCAGTCGCGGCATCGCCGGGAAGGTACTTCGCCAGATGCTCACGAGCAGCAAGAGGCCCAACACCGGGACCGCCACCGCCGTGTGGGATGGAGAAGGTCTTGTGCAGGTTCAGGTGGCAGACGTCCGCGCCAATCTCGCCCGGCTTGGTGAGGCCGGCCTGGGCGTTCATGTTGGCGCCGTCCATGTACACCTGGCCGCCGGCTTCGTGCACCTTGCGGCAGATGTCGCGGATGCTGGCCTCGAACACCCCGTGGGTGGACGGGTAGGTGACCATCAGGCAGGCCAGCGCGTCGCGGTGGGTGGCCAGCTTGGCGTCCAGGTCGGCCACGTCGATGTTGCCGTGGGCGTCGCAGGCCACCACCACGATCTTCAGCCCGGCCAGCTGGGCCGAGGCGGGGTTGGTTCCGTGCGCCGAAGCCGGGATCAGGCAGATGTTGCGCTGTGTCTGGCCCTGGGCCAGCAGGTACTCGCGGATGGCCAGCAGGCCGGCGTATTCACCCTGCGCCCCCGAGTTGGGCTGGAACGAGACGCCGGCAAAGCCGGTGATGTCGGCCAGCCAGCCGCCCAGCTGGGCCAGCATGTCGGTGTAGCCTTGGGCCTGATCGGCCGGGGCAAAGGGGTGGATGTCGGTGAAGGACGGCCAGGTGATGGGCGCCATCTCGGCAGCGGCGTTCAGCTTCATCGTGCACGATCCCAGCGGGATCATCGAGTGCACCAGCGAGATGTCGCGGTTTTCCAGCCGTTTCAGGTAGCGGACGAACTCGGTCTCGCTGTGGAAGCGGTGGAAGACCTCGTGCGTCAGGATGGGCTCGGTGCGCAGCAGGGCAGCCGGCAGCACGTCGCCGTGGGCGGCCAGCTTGGCAGCCAGCGCCTGCAGGGCGGTCAGGTCGGTGGCGTGGCCGGTCAGTGCCTCATGCAGGTCGGCCACGTCGGCCAGGCCCACGGTCTCGTCCAGCGCCACCAGCACGCGCGTGTCGTCCAGGCGGCGCAGGTTGATGCGCTTGCTGGCAGCGCGGGCCAGCGCGGCGTCGGCCGCGGCGGCATCCGCGAAGCGGTAGACCAGGGTGTCGAACCAGGTGGCGTGCTCGGGGGTGAGCGCCACAGACTGTTTCTGCACGCTGGCGGCCAGCAGTCGGGCCATGCCGTGGGTGCGCAGCGCAACGCGGCGCAGCCCTTCGGGGCCGTGGTAGACGGCGTAGAAGGCCGACATGTTGGCCAGCAGCGCCTGGGCGGTGCAGATGTTGCTGGTGGCCTTGTCGCGGCGGATGTGCTGTTCGCGCGTCTGCAGCGCCATGCGGTAGGCGATGTTGCCGGCAGCGTCGTGGCTGGTGCCGATGATGCGGCCCGGCATGGTGCGGATGAGCTTCTGGCGGGTGGCCATGAAGGCGGCGTGCGGGCCGCCGAAGCCCAGCGGAATGCCGAAGCGCTGGGCCGAGCCGATCACCACATCAGCGCCCTGGGCGCCGGCCGATTTCAGCAGCACGGCGGCCAGCGGGTCGGTGCCCACGCAGACCTTCAGGCCGGCTGCCTGCAGCCGGGCGATGTCGTCGGTGAGATCGCGCACGCGCCCTTCGGTGTCGGGGTTCTGCAGGTGTGCGCCATAGAAGGTGCCGGGATCCAGCGCATCCAGCGTGCCCACCGTGACCGGGATCTCCAGCCAGCGGGCGCGGGTGCGGATCACCTCGATGACCTGCGGATGGGTGCCGGCCTCGACGAAGTAGCCGGGTGCCTTGCTGGTGCTGGCCCGGCGCAGCATGGTCATTGCCTCGGCGGCAGCGGTGGCCTCGTCCAGCAGCGAGGCGTTGGCCACTTCCATGCCGGTGAGGTCGATGATCATCTGCTGGAAGACCATCAGCGCTTCCAGCCGGCCCTGCGAGATCTCGGCCTGGTAGGGCGTATAGGCCGTGTACCAGCCGGGGTTCTCCAGCACGTTGCGACGGATCGGCTCGGGGGTGAGGGTGCCGTGGTAGCCGCTGCCCAGATAGCTGCGCCAGATCTGGTTGCGGGCTGCCAGTTCGGCTAGTTCGGCCAGCGCCGCCGCTTCGGTCCTGGCCTCGCCGATGGACAGCGCGGGCTTGTTGCCCGGATCCAGCAGGATGCTGGCCGGCACCGTTTCGGCCACCAGCGCATCCAGCGAGCCGGCACCGATGGTGGCCAGCATCTGCGTCACGTCGTCCCCGGCGGGGCCCACGTGACGCGCCACGAATTCATCCTGTTCCTGCGCCAGCAGTCCGGCCAGGGATCCCGAGTCGTTCCGATCCGTCATGATGGTCTCAGTCCTTCAGTGCCTGTTGGTAAGCGTCGGCGGACAGCAGCGCGTCCAGGTCGGCAGGGTTGGCCGGCTTGATGCGGAAGAGCCAGCCGCCCTCGAAGGGCTGCTCGTTGACCAGCTGCGGGGCATCGCCCAGCGCGTCGTTGCCGGCCACGATCTCGCCGGCGATGGGGGCGTAGACATCGGAAGCCGCCTTGGTGGATTCGACCACGCAGCAGGCCTCGTTGGCCTCGACCGAACGGCCGGCCTCGGGCAGCTCCACATAGACGAGATCGCCCAGCTCGGCCTGCGCGTGCTCGGTGATGCCCACGGTAATGGTGCCGTCGGCCTCGGTGCGCAGCCACTCGTGCGATTCGGTGTACTTGAGATTGCTGGGTACAGTCACGGGAATGTCTCCAGAGAGATGAAGGGGAAGGAAGGATCGGAAGGCGTGACAGCCCGGGGCATGCCACATCCTGCAGATTAACAGACTGCCCCCTCTGTACCTGTGCCTGAGATCGTGTCCTTCGGCGAAGCCGACGGCAGCTCCCTGTGGGATGGCTGCCCGGCTTTCTCTCCAGAGTGTCCGTGCGTCGCGGCGGTCCGTTTGCCTGAGAGTTTGCGGGGAAGCTGCCCCTTCGGCGCCGTACCGATGGAAAGGGAAGGGACAGGGCGACCTGCAAGGTGCACCGCCAGAGAGCCTGCCGTTTGTGCAGGTGACGGGGTGAACATGCCTTCCCGTTCCTGTCGGCAGCGGTCTCTCCCACTGCGACACTGGGGGCTCGCCAAGCGAGTCCCCGGAACTTGGGGGCAAGTTAGCCGACGCACTGGGGCAAGTCAACGGGACAGGCCGGCTTTGGGCGTTTTACGGGGTCTGGAGGGCTCAGGGATTTCCCTCATGGTGCGGGCTGCACACGCCTGGACAGCGCGGATGATGCTGTCATGTCTGTGTGGCGCGTGATGGTCCCGTACCCCGGAATTGATGGTGTTTCCGCGGGTTTTCATGGGGTTTTGGTGGGAGTCGCCGCAGATGGCACGTTCATGTGGGTCCATGTCCGGTGGTGGGGATGGGGCCCGGGGCGGCGCGGTCCGGCCTGACGTGCATCAATCTAGTGCGGTGGCTCTCGACTAGAATGAAAAATTGCCCCTGCTTTCGGGAGGGCGGTGCGTCGGGATATTGCCTGCTTCCCTGCCGCTCAGGCCCGCGGCAGGGAAGCAGGATCACATGGAGACGGGGCCACATGGACAGCAGCCTTGCAGGGCGCGCAGAAAACGCTTCTTCCGACATGCCACAGTCGGTTCGTTCCGCACCCGCTGCGACATCCTTCTTCACGGAAGGTGTGCAGCCCTGGCAGGACTGCACCTGCCCGTTGCCGTCGGACCGGCTGCAGGCGCTCATCACCGGTCTGCAGCAGATCATGCCTGAGGGCAGCGTTCTTTACCGCCAGGAAGATCTGCGC
Source organism: uncultured Lautropia sp. (assembly GCA_938046755.1). GTDB lineage: Bacteria > Pseudomonadota > Gammaproteobacteria > Burkholderiales > Burkholderiaceae_E > Lautropia. The sequence goes on from CALIXC010000125.1 coordinate 3,718, forward strand.
CCTTACGAATGTGATGGCCTGAGCGCCTATCGTCAGCTTCCGCCGGTGGTGGTACTGCCCAGCACCGAAGAACAGGTGCGCCAGATCATCCTGCTCTGTCGACGCCTGGAGGTGCCGCTGGTGCCCCGGGGCGCCGGCACGGGCCTCACGGGCAGCGCCATGCCGCATGCGGGCGGGGTGCTGATGTCCATGGCCCGTTTCAACCAGATCCTGTCGTTGGACGCCCATTCCCGCACGGCTCGGGTGCAGCCCGGCGTGCGCAACCTGGCCATCTCCGAGGCGGCCTCGGCCTTCGGCCTCTTCTACGCGCCTGACCCGTCCTCGCAGATTGCCTGCACCATTGGCGGCAACGTGGCCGAGAACTCGGGGGGCGTGCACTGCCTGAAGTACGGCCTGACTGTTCACAATGTGCTGGCGGTGCGCGGCTTCACCATCGACGGGGAGCCCATCACGCTGGGCTGTACGCTGCCGGGGGCGGCTTCTGCGCCCGCTGCCACCACGGAATCGGTCGCGCTTGATACCCCGGGGCTGGACCTGCTGGGGGCCTGCATCGGTTCGGAAGGCATGCTGATGGTGGTGACGGAGGTGGTGGTGAAGCTGCTGCCCACGCCCCGGCTGGCGCGCGTCATCATGGCCTCGTTCGACGACGTGGAGACGGCGGGCAATGCCGTGGCTGCCGTCATCGCGGCGGGCCTCATCCCCGCCGGCATGGAAATGATGGACCGCCAGTCCACCCAGGCGGTCGAGCCCTTCGTGCGCGCCGGCTATGACCTGGAGGCGGCTGCCATCCTGCTGGTCGAATCCGACGGTACGGCCGAGGAAGTGGCCGAAGAGATTGCCGCCATGGAGGCCGTGCTCCGCAAGGCTGGTGCCACCCGGCTGCAGGTCTCCCATTCCGAAGCCGAGCGGATGCGCTTCTGGTCGGGCCGCAAGAATGCCTTCCCGGCGGCCGGTCGCATCTCGGCCGACTACTACTGCATGGATGGCACCATTCCCAAGCACAAGCTGGGACAGATGCTGATGGCCATTGCCGGAATGGAGAAGAAATACGGCCTGCGCTGCATGAACGTCTTCCATGCGGGCGACGGCAACCTGCACCCGCTGATCCTGTT
>CALIXC010000126.1 GCA_938046755.1 uncultured Lautropia sp.
AAGCCATATCCAGCAGCCCTTCCGCCCCCAGAAACATCACCGCCACAGCCAATGGCAACACGACCGGCACCCATAACGCTGACAATGTGGCTAGCGCTGCACTGGGCACAACCACTGCCAACACGCGGGGAGTTTCGAACACTACCATAGCCAATGTCATTGCCGAGGGCGCGTCCCAGGCCCCAGTTACCAGCAACGACGGTAACCAGAGCCACACGGCTCCTTCCTCCGCCAATAACAACGACACAAGCACCGCCCACGCAGCCAACACGGCCGACGACACAAATGCAGACTCTGCCACCAGTAGCGCGGCCAGCAACGAAACCAACAATATCAACGGAGACAGCACAGCGCCACTCGTATCTGCGCAAGGCGTACGGGGTGATGTACTGCTGGCCATGTTCGATCAGCAAGCCTGCCGTGACTCATTCGACGTCGGTCGAGCCGACTCCTTGTCCGCCCCCAATTTCTATAGCCTGCCGGATCGAACGAGTGACACCCCGCCCGTTCTGGCCGATACGGGGATCAACAGGGATGCCTACAGCTATGACATGAGCAAATGGGAGCAGGACGGGCGACGGGCGCCTGCCCGCGCCCCGACATATGTCTACCAATGCAGCTACGATGACATCCGTTCGTACAGCAACCCCATGCAGCCTGGTAGCTACGCCTACACGATGATCACGGCCGGCCAGTATCACACGTACCTGACCTCGCGCTATTACGGTGATCCGACCATCACCAAGGGCGTCAACAAAGCGCTCGTCGAATACCCGCTGATGGTCACTCAAAACCAGTTCAGCATCGGTAGTCAGGCCAAGGTGGAACTGAAGGAAGACTTCGGCTACAAGGCGAAAGACATCTCTGGTCAAGGCGTACCAGAAGGTCGCCGCATTGAGGCCGTGCTAAGCGGTACTGCACGCACCTATGAACGCCAGGGCCTGGTGCCCTTCGGCGCCGTCAACCAGTGGAAAGACAGCACCGGCAACGACGTCGAGCTGCTGCTGATCAAGGCCGATGAACCGGACACAGTCCGGATCTGCACCCATATCAACAGCACGCTCGCCAAGCGCCTGCATTGCGTCACCTGGAAGGTGCCTGCAGACTGGACCTGGGGCAAGGAGCTGATCGGGGGCAAGCACTACCTAATCGACGACCGCACGGTCTACGCGGGCGAAACGGGCCTCATGTACTGGCATTGAGGCAACGCCCATCCAGCGGTCGACCGGGGCCGTCATTGCGCGGGCCGGCATCAGCTGCCGGCCTTGCTGCCCCGACGGCGGCGCACGGCGGCTGCTGGAGTGCGTGCCGCGCCTTGACCCGCCCAGCTGCCTGAGCCGGTGCGCGGCACCGCCTTCTCTTCCACGCTGGCAACGCCCTTGGCGGCAACCTTGGTAGGTGCCGTCAAGCGCGCCTGCGCGGGCGCCTTGCTGCGACGCCTGCCGGTAGCGGGCCTGGCGTCGACGTCATCACGGCGCCCGCCCGGTTCCTCACCCCGCCACCCACGGCCCTCACCGCGCGCATTGCTGCACCCCGTGTCCTCAACCAGCCGGAAGTCGATGCGGCGTGCCTCCAGGTTGACGGCCATCACCTGCACTTCCACCTCGTCGGTGAGCGCGTAGCGGCGACCGGTACGTTCGCCGATCAGCACCTGACCGGCCTCGTCGTAGCGGAAGTATTCGCTGCCCAGCTCGGAGACGTGCACCATGCCCTCGACATACAGGTCATCGAGCGTGACGAACACGCCAAAGGGAGCCACGCCGGTGATGTGGCCCCGATAACGGTCGCCGATGCGATCGCGCATGTAGACGCACTTGAGCCACGCCTGAACATCGCGGCTGGCCTCGTCGGCCCGGCGCTCGTTGGCCGAGCAGAGGGTGCCCAGCCGCTCCCACACGGCATGGGATTCGGCCTGTGCCTGCGCAGCCTTCTGGCGGTGTGACGCCTGCGAACGGCTTCGCGTGCTGCGCGTGGCCGGACGCCCCGCTGCCGCCTCGCCTTCGATGGTCAGCGCAGCCACCTTGGCCTGCGCTCCTTCCGTCTCGAACACTTCGTCGTTCGGCTTGCCTGCATCGGCCTCGATGACCGGCAGGTAGCGGCGGTTTTCCAGCAGCGCCTTGATGGCGCGGTGGTTCAGCAGGTCCGGGTAGCGCCGGATGGGCGAAGTGAAATGCGCATAGGCATCGTAGGCCAGGCCGAAGTGCCCCTGATTGTCGGGCGTGTAGACGGCGGCCTGCATCGACCGCAGCATCATTGTTTGCAGCAGTGCCGCATCGGGTCGCCCCTGGATCTGCTGCGACAGCACCTGGTAGTCCTGCGGGCGCGGGCCGCGCCTCTCGCGCGCTTCGACCTGAGCGTTACCCAGTCGAAGGCCGGTGCCTGCCAGGAACTCGCGCAGCTTGGCCAGCCGGTCGGGACTGGGGCCTTCATGCACTCGGTAAAGCGCCGGATGCTTGTTGCGCTCCAGGAGATCGGCCGCGCAGGTGTTGGCGGCCAACATGCATTCCTCGATCAGCTTGTGGGCATCGTTGCGGCTCTGGGCGACGATCTCCGTGATGCGCCCCTGCTCGTCGCAGAGCATCTTGGTCTCGGGCGTCTCGAACTCGATGGCGCCCCGCTTCTGGCGTGCAGCCTCCAGGGTCTGGTAGAGCGCATGCAGGTCGTAGATCTGCGGCAGCACCGATTTTCGGCGCTCGATGGCGGCCACGTCCTCGCCGGTCAGGATGCCCCAGACCTCGTTGTAGGTTAGCCGCGCCGCCGAATACATGACGGCCGGATAGAACTGATAGGCGACCACTTCACCGTCAGCGTCGATCACCATGTCGGCCACCAGCACCAGCCGGTCCACCTCCGGGTTGATCGAGCACAGCCCGTTGGAGAGCTTCTCGGGCAGCATGGGGATGACCCGGCGCGGGAAATACACCGAGGTGGTGCGCACCTGGGCCTCGGCATCCAGCGCGCTGCCTGGACGCACATAGTGACTGACATCGGCAATGGCCACCAGCAGCCGCCAGCCGCGGGCCTTGCCGGTCTTCGCGTCGGTCACAGGCTCGCAGTAGACGGCATCGTCGAAGTCTCGGGCGTCCTCGCCGTCGATCGTCACCAGCGGCACGTCGCGCAGGTCCACGCGGTTGCGGTGGTCGGCCGGCCGCAGGCTGTCGGGCAGTGCCTTGGCCTCGGCCAGCACGGCATCACTGAAGCGATGAGGCACATCGAACTTGCGCACGGCGATCTCGATCTCCATGCCCGCATCGTCCATGTTGCCCAGCACCTCGATCACGCGGCCGATGGGCGGCGTGTTCCAGCCCGGCGGCGTGGTGATCTCCACCGACACCACCTGCCCGGGCTGTGCGCCCTGGGCGCCACCCGCCTCGATCAGGATGTCGTGCTTGATGCGTTGATCTTCGGGGGCCAGGATCAGCACGCCACGTTCCTGCACCAGGCGGCCCACCACGGGTCGGGCGTTGTGCTGCGTCACCTCGACGACCTTACCTTCCGGTCGCCCCCGATTGTCGGTCCCGACGCGGCGCACCAACACCCGGTCGCCGTGCATGACCTTGGCCATTTCGCGCGGCGGCAGGAAGATATCGGCACTGCCGTCGTCAGGCAGCATGAAACCGAAGCCGTCTCGATGCCCCGACACGCGGCCGGGAATGAGATCGATGCGACTGACCAACATCAGGGCGCCCTTGCGCCCGGCCAGGATCTGACCGTCACGTTGCATGGCAGCGACACGCCGACGCATTCCCACCAGTGCCTCTTCGGGAACCTTCATGCGCTCGATCAGCTGCTCGACGGAAAGCGGCGCGCCTTCCTCGGCCAGCGTATCCAGGATGGCCTGTCGGCTGGGGGGATCTAAATTTTTTTCTAACATCGATTTGACAAGCCTACGAAAGTACTTACAATACCACTTTATCGATTGGCCCAGATGGCGGAATTGGTAGACGCACTAGGTTCAGGTCCTAGCGCCAGCAATGGTGTGGAGGTTCGAGTCCTCTTCTGGGCACCAATTCATCAGGTCGCAACGCTTTTTCAAAGCGGCCTGAGGCGGCAGGCCCGCCAAAAAACTCCCGCTTCGGCGGGATTTTTTTTGCCCGCACATTTCCTATCACAGCGAAGCTACTCCCATAACAAAGCCTCTGTCTTCGTGAAGCCACCCGCTTCATTATGCCACTCTGTTCATGGGGCTTCTCTGGCCGTGAAGGCCCTTCTCGCCACAGAGCCCCTTCCTGCCATGACACCGTGACGCATGAGGCCACTCTTTTCATGAAACCTCTCTGATCACGAAGCTCTCTCGCTGTGAAGCTGAGAGGCAGGCATACGCGCAGGTGCAGACAAACGACAAACAGTTAACGAGCAATAAATGCACAGGTAGAAACAACAACACACTAGGCAAACAACGTGCCTCGCGCTCCCTTGGAAGGAGACGCCAAGAGGCGTCGCAATAGCCAAGCTGACTTTCGCGAACAAAATCTCACAAGCAAAGCCTGCGCAGAGAAATTGATGAAAAGCGGGGATTTACTGCAGAGATAGTAGCCAGATGACAGCTACCGAGAGATGGCGTCCCGTAGGGGATTCGAACCCCTGTACTCACCGTGAAAGGGTGATGTCCTAGGCCTCTAGACGAACGGGACTTCAAGAACTGCTTCAGCACTCATCAGTACCGAAGCGCTGCATTATATACTGAAAACCTTTGCTTTCAAGTCATTCAGAAGATTTATTTTCAAAACCACCTGAAGACTTCATCGACTGTTTCCGCCCTTCCCGATTCAAAAATCTCCAAAAATCCTGGAGATCCTTTATCGACTAAGAAAAATGGTGGA
>CALIXC010000127.1 GCA_938046755.1 uncultured Lautropia sp.
CGACGCCCAGCCCTGCACCGGTCCAGGGCACGCACGGCCAGACCTCTCCGGCACCATCCCCTGCGCCCGGCGGTTCCGGTTCCAGCTCTGGCACCAGCCCCAACCCAAGGCCCGTTCAGCCCGTCGTAACACCGGCGCCCGCCCCCCGCCCCGGTCCGAGCCCCAGCACCGGCTCCGGAGCCGCCAGTGCGTCTCCTGCGGTGACGCCTGCACCGGTACCCGCACCAGCCGCCAGCCTGGCGCTGGACGCCGCCACCCTGACCACGTTGCCTGCCCAGCTGAGCTGGACGAACTGCGCCCTGAAATACCCGCGTCCTCAGACCGTTCCCATTTCCCACGCGGGTGCCGACACCTATCTGTCGCTCCAGTGGCACCTGGAGAATACCGGTCCCCTGCCCGGCTTCCCCAGCATGAAGGCGGGCGAAGACCTGCGGGTGAGGCCGGTCTGGAGCGCCGGGCTGCGCGGTGAAGGCATCCGCGTGGCCGTGCTGGACGACGGGCTGGAAGTGACGCACGAAGACCTGTGGCCCAACGTCGTGACCGGCAGCCGCAACTACCGCACCGAGGCGGGCATGTTCGGTCTGTCCGCCACCAGCGGCGGCACGGTGGCCGGTCTGCAGGGCTTTCCCATGCCCTGCAGCAACGATGACACGCACGGCACCTCGGTGGCGGGTCTGATCGCCGCCCGCGACGGCAATGGCACCGGCGTCTCGGGCGTGGCGCCGCGCGCCCAGCTGGTGGGCTTCAACATCCTGGCCTCCAACTTCGTGGCCGACACGCTGGATGCCCTGTCGCGCGATCTGGACCGGAACCACATCTACAACAACAGCTGGGGCGCCACGGACAACGGACACCTGGCCACGCCGGAACCCAACTGGTCGAGCTACAACGACACGCTGCGCAACGGGCTGAAGACAGGCCGCAACGGCCTGGGTGCCATCTACGTCTTTTCCGGCGGCAATGGGGCCATACAGACCGACTATTCATCGCTGGACGGCGGCGTGAGCGCGATGGGCATCGTCAACGTCTGTGCCACCAACGCCATGGGCAAGCGAGCCCCCTACAGCGAGCGGGGATCCAACCTGACGGTCTGTGCCCCGTCCGCCGACGCGACGGACGACAAGCAACCGGAAGTGACCACCACGGCGGTGCAAAACGACTATACCCACACCTTCAACGGCACCTCGGCCTCTGCGCCCATGGTCTCGGGTGTCATTGCCCTGATGCTGCAGGCCAACCCAAAGCTGACCTGGCGTGACGTGCCGCTGATTCTGGCGCGCACGGCCCGCAAGGTGGATGAACAAGATGGCAACTGGCGTGATTACCGCAGCCCGCTGGGCAACGCCCATGGCCTGTACGACGTGCTGCACTACAGCCACCACTACGGCTTCGGCGTGGCCAATGCGGAAGCGGCCGTGCAGCTGGCACGCACCTGGAAGAGCGTGGGCGGAAGCGACACGCTCAAGACCTGCGGCCCCTACAGCACAACCGTGGATGCCGCCATTCCCGAGACCGGGATCGTGACCCAGCAGGCCGCCGGCCAGACAGCCAGAAGCACAATGAACGACAGCCAGGCTCGGACCTATTTCGGTGCGCTCTACCAGCTGAGCAACACGCTGGACTATCAGACAGTCCCGGCCGACGGCCTGCACTCCACTATCCAGATTCCGGCCGAATGCGACATCCGCCACATCGAGCATATCGACATGAAAGTGACGGTCACCGCTGCCAATGGCCGTGGAAGTCACCCCAACACCGGTGATCTGCAGATGGCACTGCAAAGCCCGCTGAGCACGGTCAGCACGCTGATGCTTCCCCACGCCTGCACCGAGCTGAGCCCGGCTGCCTCCGGCGCTCCCGAGCTGCTGGTGGAGCGCTGCAGCGGCCTGAACAACTTCACCTTCGGCGTGCGCCGCCACCTGGAAGAACCGGTGGCCAGCGGCGACAACCGGAACTGGGAATTGGTGACGGCCGACCGCGTGCAGGGGGGTGAGGGACGGCTGAAGAACTGGAGCATCACCTTCTACGGCCGCTAACCCACCAGACGTCGATTCTGCCCGATCCCAAATCGCTCCCCGGAACTCCTCAACACCCAACCACAACGCTTTCTCTTCTCTCTTTCAGGACATCTCCGCACATGCGCAAAACACACATAGCCCAGGCCCTGACTCTTGGATTCTCTGCCCTGCTACTGAGCGCATGCGGTGGGGGTGAAAACAGCGAGCAGAACACCGCATCGACGAGCCGCCTGGCGACGCAGGATCCTGCCGCATCCGGCGGCAGCCTGCAGGGCGCATCCAGTCAGACGCATGAGCCCACGACGCTTGCCCAGGCATCGCCCCTGGCCGTCCAGCCCGTCACCACGCCGGCACCGGCCCCTGTTGTCACGCCAGCACCTGTCGCCACTCCGGCCCCCATCGCCGCACCGGTAGCCGTTGCCGCACCCGCTCCCATCGTCGCACCTGAACCTGTCATCAGACCGGCGCCTGCTGTCACGCCGGCTCCTGTCATCACCCCGACGCCTGTCGCTACGCCGGCTCCTGTCGTCACGCCGCCACCTGCCGTCAAGCCGACTCCCGTCGCCACCCCGGCCCCTGTCGTCACTCCGACACCTATCATTACGCCGGCTCCTGTTGTCACGCCGCCCCCTGCCGTCAAGCCGACTCCCGTCGTTACACCGACACCGGTCGCCCCCCCGCCTCCCGTGACGAACCCGGCCCCCGCGCCCAAACCGAATCCGGTGGCGACGCCGTCACCCGTTCCATCCTCACAACACTCCTGCAGATCCTGCTCTTCCAGCTCCCGCACGAGCCGATCGCCCCCGTACGCGAAAAGGATTGCCTCTTCATCGCGCTCAAGGACTACATCGACCGTCACTTTATGGAGGAGCTGTCCGTCGACGACCTGAGCGCACGCGTCCACATGAGCACCTCGGGGCTTTCCCATCAGTTCAAGAAACGCTTTGGCTTCGCGCCCATCCAGTACATCATCCGCCGCCGCATCGGTGAGGCACAGACTCTCCTCGTCACGACCGACCTCTCTATCACCGAGGTGAGCGCACGCATCGGCTATGACAACATCAGCTATTTCAACAACCAGTTCAAGAAGTTCACGGGGCTGTCCCCACAGAGCTACCGCAAATACAAGGTCGGCATGAACCAGTACAAGCAGCTCGGCGAAATTGCAGCGCAGGAGCGCAGCCACTAGTGTACCGAAAGCAGCATGCAGAATTTCCCCTGCAGCCTCCCTTTTGCAGAAAAGTGCAAGTCCTATGGCTTGCACCTCTTTTTTTGCGGAAAAACAGGCAGAAACGGGAAAGCGCGAACGCTGCACCTGCGCTACAATAGAATCACGATAAGAAGTGGACAGCTTATCATTGGTTTTCATCATCTGAAAAAAGGAGCACGGACTATGAAGATCAGCATGAATCAGGCGACTTGCCTGGAGAAATCCAGTCTGGCGAAAGACATGGAACTCTGCGAAAAGTACGGATTCGACATGATCGAACCGCGCACGATGGACGGCATCCCGAACTATCTCAAGAACCACACGATCGAGGATCTCGCCGCCGACCTCAAGAGGCACAAGCTAGAACCGCTTGCCTTCAACACCCTGTGTTTCTTCAACAACCGCAGTCCCGAGGACTACGCAAAGGTACTCGACGAGCTGCGCCAGATGTGCGAGTGGGGCAAGGTGATCGGCTGCAAGACGGTCATCACCGTGCCGACCGTCGACCTCAAGAAGGTCACGATGCAGGAGATCCACGACTCC
>CALIXC010000128.1 GCA_938046755.1 uncultured Lautropia sp.
CGCGGTGGGCCGTCAGCGGGGCGCCGGCCTGGGTGGCGGCAACGATGAGCGCGAGCAGACGCTCAACCAGCTGCTGGTCGAGATGGATGGCTTCGAGACCGGCCAGGGCATCATCCTCATCGCGGCCACCAACCGTCCTGACGTGCTTGATCCCGCGCTGCTGCGTCCGGGACGCTTCGACCGTCAGGTGGTGGTGTCGCTGCCCGACATCCGTGGTCGCGAGCAGATCCTCAACGTCCACATGCGCAAGGTGCCTGTGGGTCCCGACGTGCAGGCTGATGTGCTGGCCCGTGGCACTCCTGGCATGTCCGGTGCCGATCTGGCCAACCTGGTCAACGAGGCCGCGCTCTTTGCTGCCCGTCGCAATGGCCGCCTGGTCGAGATGATCGACTTCGAACGCGCCAAGGACAAGATCCTGATGGGTACGGAGCGCCGTTCCATGGTGATGACCGAGGAGGAGCGCCGCAGCACGGCCTACCACGAGTCCGGTCACGCCATCCTGGGCCGCCTGCTGCCCAAGGCCGATCCCGTTCACAAGGTCACCATCATCCCGCGTGGTCGGGCGTTGGGCGTCACCATGTCACTGCCCGAGCGTGACCGCTACAGCTACGACCGGGTCTACATGCTCAGTCAGATCTCCATGCTTTTTGGCGGCCGCATTGCCGAAGAGGTGTTCATGAACGAGATGACCACGGGCGCTTCCAACGACTTCGAGCGGGCCACCCACCTGGCGCGCGACATGGTCACGCGCTACGGCATGAGCGATCGGCTGGGCCCCATGGTCTACGCCGAGAACGAGAGCGAGGTCTTCCTGGGACGCTCCGTCACCAAGACGACCAATGTTTCCGAAGAGACCATGCGCAAGGTCGACGAGGAGATCCGCCGCATCATCGACGAGCAGTACTCGCTGGCCCGCCGCCTGATCGAGGAGAACGCCGACAAGATGCACGCCATGGCCAAGGCCCTGCTGGAGTGGGAAACCATTGGCATCGAGCAGATCGACGACATCATGGCCGGCCGGCCGCCGCAGCCGCCGAAGGACTGGACGCCCAAGTCCGACAACGGTCCGCGCACTCCGCCGGCCCAGCCGCCCGCGGTCGAGTCCGAACCCAATCCGGCTGCTTCGGCCTGATTTTCCGCCGGGGAAGCAAGCCACCCCGGACGGACTCCCGCACGTGCCGGGCAGCTCGGCTGTCTGGCCCGGTACCGGCCCGCAAGGGCCGGTTCTCTTTTCCGGGATACCCAAATCCTTGTCAGGCGGGCATTGTTCAACGTCGCTTTTCTGCGAAACCGTTAAGATATCGACCGCAGCCAGTGCGTAAGGCCCGTTCCTGTCGCTCCCTTCGGTCCAGAAAGGGCGCTGAAGCAATCCGTGCCGGCCGTCGTTACCCGGCTTTCTCTTGTCCATCCTTCGTCTGATGTCCTCGCCGACCCCGTCCGACTCCGCAGCCAGTACCGCACGACCCGCCCTCTGGCAGTGCGGACGCTTTTGGCTGTCGCTGGAACGGCCGCTGGTCATGGGCATTCTCAACATCACCGACGACTCGTTCTCCGACGGGGGGCGTCATCGTGACCCGGCCGTGGCCGTTGCCGCGGCACGCCGGATGATTGATGAAGGCGCTGACATCATCGACATTGGCGCCGAGTCCACTCGGCCCGGTGCGCAGGCCGTGCCGCTGGACGAGGAGTGGGCCAGGCTCGCGCCGGTGGTTGAGGCGCTGGCCGGGCTGGACGTGCCCCTGTCTATCGATACCCGTCATCCGGGCACGATGGCACGCGCCATTGCCGCCGGGGCCAGCATCATCAACGACATCAGCGGCTTTCGCACCCCAGAGGCGAGGGCGATAGTGGCGGGTAGCGACGTGGGCCTTGTCACCATGCACATGCTGGGCGATTCACCCGCCACCATGCAGGCTAACCCCGTTTATGCCGACGTGGTGGCCGAAGTCGGGCGCTTCCTGATGGACAGCCGCCAGGCGCTGCTGGATGCCGGCGTGCTACCCGAGCGCATCTGCCTGGATCCGGGTTTCGGCTTCGGCAAGACGCTGGCGCACAACCTGGTGCTGTACCGCGGCATTCCGGCCTGGGCATCAGTGGCCCCGGTGCTGGTGGGCGTGTCGCGCAAGTCCATGCTGGGGGCCATTACCGGTCAGCCGGTTGGGCGTCGCTTGGCGGCAAGCCTGGCGGCTGCGCTGGCCGGGGTCCAGATGGGCGCCACCATCGTGCGGGTGCATGATGTACCGGAAACCGTTCAGGCGCTGGCCGTCTGGATCGCCATAGGACTTCCGGCAGCGGCCGGAGGTTTTCACATCGGGGATGGCCATCCGGGCCGTCCTGCCAAGGAGTAGAAACAGATCATGGGACGTCGTTATTTCGGGACGGATGGTGTAAGGGGCAAGGTGGGTGAATCGCCCATCACGCCGGAATTCGTCATGCACCTGGGCTATGCTGCCGGCCGGATCTTTTCCAAGGGTGCCCGTGGCAAGCCCGCCGTCCTGCTGGGCAAGGACACCCGCATCTCCGGCTACCTGCTGGAGGCCGCGCTGACGGCCGGCTTCACCGCAGCTGGCGTGGACGTGCACGTCACCGGCCCCATCCCGACGCCTGCCATCGCCTACCTCACGCGCGGCCTGCGCCTGAACGCAGGCGTGGTGCTCAGCGCCTCGCACAACCCCTATGAGGACAACGGCATCAAGTTCTTCTCGGCCGATGGCAACAAGCTGCCCGACGAGATGGAAGAGGCCATCGAGGCGCTGCTGGACGAGCCCATTGTCTGTGTCGACTCCAACCTGCTGGGCAAGGCCCACCGCGTCGATGGTGCCGCTGGCCGCTACATCGAGTTCTGCAAGAGCACCTTTCCCTACAGCCTGGACCTGAAGGGCCTGAAGCTCGTGGTGGACTGCGCCAACGGTGCCGCCTATCACACCGCCCCGCACGTCTTCCATGAGCTGGGTGCCGAGGTCATTGCCATCGGCACCGAGCCCAACGGCATCAACATCAACGATGGCGTGGGTGCCGTGCACCCGAAAGCCATGGCGGCCGCCGTGCTGCGCCATGGTGCCGACCTGGGTATCTCGCTGGACGGCGACGCCGATCGGCTGATCATGTGCGATGCCTCCGGCCGCATCTTCGACGGCGACGAGCTGCTCTACATCATGGTGATGGACCGGCTGGCCCGCGGCAAGGTCGACGGCGTCGTGGGCACGCTGATGACCAACTACGCATTCGAGCGCGCCATGGCCGACAAGGGCATCCCCTTCGAGCGCGCCAAGGTGGGCGACCGGCACGTGCTGGAGCTGCTGCAGCAGCGCGGCTGGCTGCTGGGTGGCGAGAACTCCGGCCATCTGCTGGCACTGGACGCACACAGCACGGGCGATGGCACCATCAGCGCCCTGCAGGTGCTGGCGGCCGTGCAGCGCACGGGCTCCACACTAGGTGAGCTGATCGGCGACCTGCACCTGCTGCCGCAGAAGATGATCAACGTCCGCGTGAAGAAGGGCTTCGACTGGCAGGGCCACGAGGCATTGCAGGCCAGCATCGCCGAGGCCAAGCAACGCCTGGGCAACGAGGGCAGGGTGCTGATCCGTCCGTCGGGCACCGAACCAGTACTGCGGGTTATGGTCGAGGCTGGTTCCGTGTCGCTGGCAACCGAGCTGGCGCAGATGATGGCCAATTCGCTGAACCGTTGAGGCTTGGCAACTCCCGACATCCTCGCTACAATGCGCCGTTCGGGGTGTAGCGTAGCCTGGTAGCGCGCCTGGTTTGGGACCAGGATGTCGGGAGTTCGAATCTCTCCACCCCGACCAGCACAACTCGGCAAATTGTGTATAATGCCAGTCTGCCTGGTTTGCTGGGATTAGACGGCCGGATAGAACTGCCCGTAGCTCAGCTGGATAGAGCATCAGCCTTCTAAGCTGAGGGTCACAGGTTCGAATCCTGTCGGGCAGGCCAGTTAGCCGTTGTTGTTTTATCAGTGGTGGCTGTAGCTCAGTTGGTAGAGCCCCGGATTGTGATTCCGGTTGTCGTGGGTTCGAGCCCCATCAGCCACCCCAGATAAAAGCCCGCATGATTATGCGGGCTTTTTCTATGGCTTATTCTTTTGCTGAACATGTTATCCGGTTTGTCTGCTCGGTTTGTCGCGTGCCGGAAGGATTGATCAGGCCGTCTGAAAGGCCGCGTCTATACGGGTGAAC
>CALIXC010000129.1 GCA_938046755.1 uncultured Lautropia sp.
GCCGACGAATCCCACCGCTTGCGGTTGTGAGGAGGGATCTGCCGCAGTCCCCTTGGCCGCACGTGGCATGGAAGGGTTTCTACACGAAGACGGTCCTGCAGCCTCCCTTTAGCCGGCCGTAGCGTGAATGGGCCTCTATACGAAGACGCTCCCCCTTCACCCCATCCGGAAACTGCTAGAATTAAGGGTTACCCTAAACAACATTTTTCAACACACTCAGATGGACGCCGAGCGCTTGAATCAGCTTGAGGCCCGCCTGGAGAACCTCGGCCAGCGGCTGGAGGATCTCAGGGGGTATCTTTGACTTCGACGAAAAGAAAAATCGCCTGACCGAAGTCAACTCCGCCCTGGAAGCCCCCGATATCTGGAACGATGCCGCTGCGGCGCTGGAACTGGGCAAGGAAAAACGCGCGCTCGACAACGTGGTGGGCACCATCGAGCAGCTCACCGGGTCGCTGTCCGATACACGCGACCTGTACGAGATGGCCGCAGCCGAGAACGACGATCCCACGCTGGAAGAACTGGAGCGCGAGTCGCTTGGCATCGAGAAGGGTGTGGAGGGGCTGGAATTCCGGCGGATGTTCTCCAACCCGGCCGACCCCAGCCCCTGCTTCCTGGAAATCCAGGCCGGCGCCGGCGGTACCGAGGCCTGCGACTGGGCGGCCATGCTGCTACGCCAGTACCTGCGCTACTGCGAGCGGCGCGGCTTCACCACCACCCTGCTGGAAGAAAGCGAGGGTGACGTGGCCGGCATCAAGGGCGCCACGCTGAAGGTAGAGGGCGAATACGCCTATGGCTATCTGCGTACCGAGACGGGCATTCACCGGCTGGTGCGCAAGTCGCCGTTCGATTCCAGCGGCGGGCGGCACACGTCGTTCGCCTCGGTCTACGTCTACCCCGAGGTTGATGATTCAATCGAGGTCGACATCAACCCGGCTGACCTGCGCATCGACGTGTACCGTGCCTCCGGTGCGGGCGGCCAGCACGTGAACAAGACCGAATCGGCCGTGCGTATCACCCACCTGCCCACCAATACCGTGGTGCAGTGCCAGAACGACCGTTCCCAGCACCGCAACCGCGACGAGGCCATGAAGATGCTGCGCGCGCGGCTCTTCGAGCTGGAGCTGCGCAAGCGCCAGGCCGAGCAGGACAAGGTGGAAGCCTCCAAGACCGACATCGGCTGGGGCCACCAGATCCGTTCCTATGTGCTGGACCAGTCCCGCATCAAGGATCTGCGCACCAACTTCGAGACCAGCAACACCAAGGCAGTGCTCGACGGCGACCTGGACGACTTCATCGCCGAGAGCCTGAAGCAGGGCGTCTGATTCCGTCCGGATACCGGATGCCTCTCACCCGGGCATCCGATGTTGCATTGCCCTGCCAGGCTGCCAGAAAGGCCAGCAACTTTCCACGTTCTGCCCCCGAAGGCTCCGCACCCGCTCCGGTCCAGCCTCCGTTCATCTTTCACTCGATCCCCTTTTTCATCATGTCCGACACCCGCCCGCAGGAAGCCGCACCGGCAGCCGGCAGCGACACCGAGCTGCCCATCGACGAGAACCAGATCATTGCCGAGCGGCGCGCCAAGCTGGCGGCGCTGCGCGAAGCAGTGGCCGTGCCCTTCCCCAACGATTTCGTGCCGGCCGACCGGGCGGGTGCCCTGCTGGCCGCACACGACGGCAAGACCCGCGAGGAACTGGAAGCCGAGAACATCCCGGTATCAGTGGCGGGCCGGATGGTCCTGAAGCGCGTGCAGGGCAAGGCAAGCTTTGCCACGCTGCAGGACGCCACGGGCCGCATCCAGCTCTGGATGAACGATGACGGTGTGGGTGCCGAGGCGCATGATGCCTTCAAGCACTGGGACCTGGGCGACATCGTGGCCGCCGAGGGCACGCTCTTCAAGACCAAGAAAGGCGAGCTGTCCATCCGCTGCAAGATGGTGAGGCTGCTCACCAAATCGCTGCGACCGCTGCCCGACAAGTTCCACGGCCTGGCCGACCAGGAAGTGCGCTACCGTCAGCGCTACGTGGACCTGATGAGCAACGAGTCCACGCGACAGACCTTCATCATCCGCAGCAAGGCCATCGCCGCCATCCGCCAGTTCATGGTGGACAACGGCTGCCTGGAAGTGGAAACGCCGATGCTGCAGCCCATTCCCGGCGGTGCCACCGCCCGTCCCTTCCAGACGCACCACAACGCGCTGGATCAAGCTATGTTCCTGCGCATCGCGCCCGAGCTGTACCTGAAGCGCCTGATCGTCGGCGGCTTTGAGCGCGTGTTCGAGATCAACCGTAACTTCCGCAACGAGGGACTGAGCCCGCGGCACAATCCCGAGTTCACGATGATGGAGTTCTACGCGGCCTACACCGACTGCCGCTGGATGATGGACTACACCGAGCAGGTGATCCGCCACGCTGCGCAGGCCGCGCGCGGCAGTACCGTGCTGGAGTATCAGGGCCGCCCGGTGGACCTGTCCAAGCCGTTTGCACGCCTCACCATCGTGGAAGCCATCCGCACCCACGCGCCGGAACTGCCTGCCGAGAAGCTGGATGACGCCCCCTGGCTGCGTGCCGAGCTGGCCAAGCATGGCGTGGAGCCCCCCGCCAACGCCGGCGTGGGCGCCCTGCAACTGGCACTCTTCGAGGAAGTGGCCGAAAGCAAGCTCTGGGATCCGACCTTCATCATCGACTACCCGGCCGAAGTCTCACCGCTGGCCCGCTCGTCGGACCATGACCCCGAAATCACCGAGCGCTTCGAGCTGTTCATGACCGGCCGCGAATTCGCCAACGGTTTCTCCGAGCTGAACGACCCCGAAGACCAGGCCGAGCGCTTCCGCAAGCAGGTGGAAGCCAAGGAAGCCGGCGACGACGAAGCCATGTATTACGACGCCGACTACATCCGCGCGCTGGAATACGGCATGCCTCCCACCGGCGGCGTGGGCATCGGCATCGACCGCCTGATGATGCTGCTGACCGACAGCCCCACTATCCGGGACGTGATCCTGTTTCCGGCGTTGAAGCGGGAGCAGTGAAGGTCTGAAGGCTTGCACGTCGTAGCGTGCAAGCCTGAGACTGTCATGCGTGTCGTGAGTTTCAGCAAGGCCCACAGCCAGTTCAAGCGAATCATCGATCAGACCGTGGATGATTGTGAAGCCACGCTTATTCATCGGCAGGGTGGAGATAAGATCGCCCTCATTCCAGAAACCACCTACAACAGCATGGAGGAGACCTTCTATCCGCTTAGCAGCGTGGCCACGCTCAGCGGCTGATGAAAGCTATGACGGAAAAGTACGCCCGGCTGGAACCATGAGTCATGTTATCAGTGCCTGCACACCAGTTGCGCAAGATTATTAGAACCAGACACTTTCTCAGCGACAAGGACGCCACCAAATTGATGCGTGCTCCGTGTCTTTTACAATAGGTTTGCCAAAAACTTTAACTCTCTCTTATAGCGATCGAGTGACTCGTTGACCTGAAGACGTTTTCCTTCAATAGTAAACGACTGACCTACCTCCAGATTAGCCAAAGGCCTCCTCATCCTACCCGATATCCTTCCTGCAGAGTGAAAATCATCAAGCAAAACAATACTATCCAGCGGGTTTTCCGCGCTAAACAAATGCCCTTTTGAGCTTATCTTGCCAATAACCTGCTGAACAAATGCCTGGGTAGACTGATCAGGAGTTTTTGCCTTAGTTCTACTCCACCCACAGTGAGTCATCGCAATAACTTGTATTTTCGGAATCGCTTGCGTTTCACCAGACTCTTGGGCATATCGTAAAAAATCCATTGACTTATCCTCTAACATTCTTAATGTTAGATCAAGAGCCTCAAGCGAACTCTGATCCACACGAACAGGAATAACCAGTGCCTCTGCCGCCATCCACGCCAAATGAGTCGCCCCACCAAAAAAAGGACTTGTATCAATCAGAATTTTAGATGCCTTTAATGATTTTGCCTCTTCATCTAATACAGTACGCAATCCAAATAATATCCTTTTCATGGCATCCGACTTCTTTCCGGGATCCATGACAGACAATTGACTCAGCCCACCATATAGACTAGAGGCAAATAGAAACAGCGAGTTCGATCCGTTTATAACATAGCTATTTTTACCTCCTCCAAAGCCTTCGCAACTTTCGGATATATTCTTACCTAAGGATCCTCTGAATAAGTCCCGCGAACCGGCGCGCCACGG
>CALIXC010000130.1 GCA_938046755.1 uncultured Lautropia sp.
CGGTCCTCGCCAGCAGAGTGGCCCGGCCGGACGTGTTGCCGTCGACGGTCTTCACGTCCGGCAATGGCTGGATGGCGTGGCATTTGGTGTCGTCGCAGACTTCTATCTGCGCCAGTGAGGCAATGTCCACGGGCTTGCCATCGTGGCTGATGGCCCGGACCTGGAGCGGTACCTTGGCCGCGAGCAGATGCCGCTCCATCTCTTCGCAGTTTCCGGGAGTGGGAAGGCGGGCCTGAGGATCGAAGGGCAGGCCCAGTCTTTTTCGGGCGCCGGGACAATTGTTGATGGCCGATCGTGGGTCATTGGCTTCATTGAGCACCTGGGCACGAAGTTCCTGCATGAGAGAGACCAGTGGATCGTGTCCGAGCGGGGCCTCTTCGGTGCCCGTCGTGTCGTCGGCCATGCCGGGCATGGTCATGGGCAGGGCGCAGGCCAGTGCAGCCATCGACAGAAGCACGCGATGGCAGCGAACAATCAGATGGAAGCGAAGATTCATCGTTCTTTCCCCCTTTCAGCGTTCATGATGGCCCTCGCCCCCACCCCATCGATGACATACCGAGCCGGGCCAAAGGCCATCAGGTGAGACAGCGAGACCAGCGGGTTGAGGAGGCGACCCTCGATGGTCATGGTAGCGCTGGGTCCGCCGTCCAGGCGGATGGCATTGGGAATGCCCAGCGCCAGGAAGACGCGGCACAGTTCGTCGACGTGGGTTCGGCCCTGTGAGGTGGAGGAGATGAAGACGCTTCTGCCCTTGCCGTCGGTGCCGAAGGCGGACCAGCGGGTGGTCAGGGCGTCCTGCGCACACTGGCCGTCGCGCACGATGGAGGTGGAGGAGCTGAGCACGACCGGGTTGTCGGGCCAGTTGCTCTGGGCATCCGTCCGCGTGTCCCAGGACGACTGGCGCTGATCGGTGGCGAAGCGGACGACGCGCTTGCGGCCAGTGCCGGCGGTTCGTTGGGTCTGCTGCTGAAGCTGTCCGGGCGTGCGTTTCTGCCAGGTGTTGTCGCCGATGGTCAGGCGTCCACGTCCGCTGCCCACGTCCAGCCCCCGTGCGTAGCCTATGGCCCAGCCGCCCTGCCCTGCGCCAGTACCCGGGTCGCCGTGCCAGAGAAAGCCATTGATCAGGACGGTGAATCCCTTCACCGCTCCCAGGCGGAAAAGCTGCAGCTCGTCAGGACCTGTGCGAAAGACCAGCTCGGTCTGCATCGGTGCCGCATCGCTGCCTTCGGTGACGGCAATGTGCACGTAGGGCGGCACGAAGCGGCAGCCCTGGGGTAGCGAGATGCCCTGGCGGGCCTGTTCTGCAATCTTCCGTCTTGTTTCGGGATCGGTCAGGCTGTGCAGGCACGGGTCCAGCGTTCGGGGCTTGCCGATAATGCGCTGGACGAGGCCGCTCATGGCCTGCCGATCACTGCCCTCTTGCAGTTGACCATTGATGATGACGCCCGTTCGGGAAAGCCGAAGTGTCCGGGGTTGTGTCTGTTCCTCGCTTTCGGGCGGATCGGGCATCCACCGCCGGTAGCGCCTCACGTCCTGCGGCTGCAGCGTGAGGGTGGCCGTGCTGTTCAGCGGCAGGTCGGGCACGATGTTAACGAGCGGATAGGCGTCGATGCCCGGATGAACGCCCACGATGAACATCGTGGGCGTAGCCAGTGCGCCGGCTGGCAGCGTCAGGTGTACGCCGTGGCCCAGGTCCTGTTGCAGCGGCTGTGCGGGGTCGTAGAACAGGTAGCCCAGGTCGTTGCGTGCATGCAGGCCGGTGGCCATGACGGCGTCCAGGCATTGTGCCGAGGGTGGGGTCTGGCCGGTGCAGTGGGCCAGCTGGCGGCGCAGCGCCGCGTCAAGCGGCCGGCCATCCAGGGTGTGGGCAAGGGCCATGTCCTCACCGGCACGCAGGGTAGCTGCGTCGCCGGGGTCAGGCGGC
>CALIXC010000131.1 GCA_938046755.1 uncultured Lautropia sp.
ATGCGCCCGTTACGGGGATGTGACGGCCGCGGGGACTTGTTCAGAGGATCCCTAGTATACCTACGCTCTGGTTTTGGAAAACTATTTTCATCGGAATTCAGTATGGCTTCATGACGGTCAAGAATGTGCTTAAGCGAGTTCATCTTTCCAGCCTTACAATCAAAATTTAATTTATACTCGGTATGCAACAAATCATCAATATAAAGTTACTTATGAACGCTTTTTTGTTGTTTTTCAGCTATAGGGCCTTGATTACGAGTTAGATCGTTTGTGCGACCCCTGACAGAGAGGTGCTGCAATGTTATCGTTACCCCAAGACACCGACCGAGTGCAGCGATGAACGAAGGGACAAGACACCGGACGGCCTGCCTGCGGGCACGCACTAGGCCAGAGGGGAAACTGCTGTGGATAGCCACTGTGCTGGCCGCTTTCATGGCCGGTTGCGCGGGCGTGCATGATGACGCGCCCGTCATGCGCCAGCTGCGCTCCGGCGAATATCGTGCCGCCACACACTCGGCCCGACCATCGCACCCTGCCCCGGCCCATTGCGTCTTCACACCCAGCCACGGCCTGGCCAGTGGCGAGACGGTTCCGCCCTCGTATGCCTGCATCCAGCTCAGCCAACGCCAGTATGCAGCTGGTCACTGCGCCGAGGTGGCAGGCTATGAGCGCGATGACGGCATCTTCATGCCCGGTCATACGCGTTGTCTGGTGGACCCGCTGACGCCGGGGTTGTCCGATCAAACCCCTGTGGCCTCTGCCAGTGCTGTAGCGCCGGCCCCTGTCCCCGGGTCTGCACCACCACCGACCCCCATGCTTGGGGCGCCGGCATCTACGTCCACATCAGCATCCTTGTCCTCGACAGCCTCCGGCAGGACGCTGCCTTCTGCCACGACCGTGCCTGGGATGACTGCTGCGGCACGAAGTTCAGCCGAAGCCGCCCATTCCGTCGTCCGTCGCTGGGGCAGCGAACTGGTCCTGCCAACCGGCGATCCGACGGGCGTCGACCAAGGCAACGGCACCTTCGTGAGTCCGATTCAGGCGCCAGGCGACGTGAGCAATCGAGCGTATTGAGTCGGTCCTGCAAAACCCCCAGGACCCGCTGACCACTTGATCCGCAACCCCTTGGAGGGCGCAGGGACTCCCGGAAAGTACAATGCCTGCAGCAAAAACTGGGAGAAACGGAGGCCAGATCCATGCCCACGGACGACTTCTTCAGGGCCCGCATCGACCAGATGATCGACCTCTCGCACCCCCTGGCGGTGCTGGCCAGGCGCATGCCCTGGGAAAGCCTGGAGAAGGCGCTGGCGCCGACATTCGCACACAAGGATCGCAAGGGGCGTTCGGTACCGGGCCACGATTTGTTCGGGCCGACGCTGGAGGTGGCGGGAGCAGGCGTCAGCCCTGCCGGGCGTCCACGGCTTGCGATTCGTCTGATGGTGTCGCTCCTGTATCTGAAGCATGCCTTCGACCTGAGCGATGAGGCACTGGCCGAGCGCTGGAGCGAGAACGTGCTGTGGCAGTATTTCAGCGGCAGGGAGTATTACGAGCATCGGCCGCCGTGTGATCCGTCGCAGCTGAGCCGGTTTCGCAAGGCCATCGGAGAGGCGGGCGTCGAGGAGATTCTGAAGGCGAGCATCGATGCCGCCGTGCAGATGAAGGCGATTCAGCCGGAATCGTTCGAGCGAGTGATTGTCGACAGTACGGTGCAGCCCAAGGCCATCGCCTATCCGGTTGACAGCAGGCTTTTGGAGATTGCCCGAGGTCAGCTCGTCAAGGCGGCCAAGGATGTGGGCATTGCGCTGAAGCAGACCTTTGCGCGAGAGGGCGGGCAACTACGGCGCAAGGCTGGAGGCTACGCCCATGCGCGCCAGTTCAAGCGTCTGCGCAAGGTGCTCAAACGCCAGAAGACCGTACTCGGTCGGCTGATCCGGGAGGTTCAGCGCAAGCTGCCGAAGGTGCTGCCCGAGAGCCAGCCCCTGATGGACAGGCTTGAAACCGTACTGCAACGGGCACAGACGTTGCGAAACCAGACTCCCAAGGGAAGTGGCAAGCTCTATGCGATGCACGCTCCAGAGGTCGAGTGCATCTGCAAGGGCAAGGCACGACAGCACTACGAGTTCGGCGTCAAGTCCAGTTTTGCGGTCACGCACCAGGAAGGGCTGATCGTGGGGGCCAGGACGTTTGCAGGCAACCCATATGATGGTCATGTGCTGAGCGCACAGCTGGAACAAACCGGGATCCTGCTGCAGGACGCAGGAGCGGTACCCAGGGAGGTGATCGTTGATCTGGGCTATCGGGGCGTGGATGCGGATAACCCCGGTGTCAGAATCCTGCACCGAGGCAAGAGCAGGTCGATGACGAAGTCCGAGAAAGAACGCCTCAGGCGCCGACAGGCGATCGAGCCGACGATTGGTCACCTGAAGGCGGATCATCGATTGGACAGGTGCTGGCTCAAAGGCGCTGAAGGTGATGCGCTGCATACGGTGCTGTGCGCTGCGGGCTACAACCTGCGCTGGCTGATGCGTGCGGTACGGCGTCTGGGCCTGCGGGGCCTTTCTGCGGTCCTGACTCGGGTGCTTGGGCTATATGGCTGTCTGCTGGCATAAGCCGGTCCCATGGGCCGAAACTGGCCGCAAGTTAGATTGAAAACGAACGGGATTGGATTTTGCAGGACCGACTATTGATGGACGCCACCATCCCTGAACTCCGATATCCGGCGAGATGCTCGCCATGGACGGATCCCATCGGGGGTGCAGAGAATTGCCTTTCATCGACACGACTTGTACAATATGCAGTACAAGTACGAGGAATGCCATGCGTGTCGTGAGTTTCAGTGAAGCCCGCAGCCAGTTCAAGCGAGTGATCGATCAAGCCGTGGACGACTGTGACGCCACACTTATTCACCGACGGGACGGAGAAAATGCTGTTCTGATCTCGGAAGCCACCTACAACAGCATGGTGGAGACGCTGTATCTGCTCAGCAGCCCTGCAAATGCGCAGCGGCTGGTGGAAGCTATGGCCATGGACAAGGAAGGCAAGGCTGAAGATCACGCCCTTCTGGAACCATGAGCCGTGCGATCAAGTTCCTGCCACAGGCCTGGGACGATTACCTGTACTGGCATGGGCAGGATCGCAAGACGCTGAAACGGGTCAATCTTCTGGCAACGGAGGCCAGTCGAAACCCCTTTGAAGGAACGGGCAAACCGGAGCCCCTGTCTGGCAATCTCTCAGGCTACTGGTCTCGCCGGATCGATACGACGAATCGACTCGTCTATCGCGTCACCGACGAAACCCTCATCATCCTGTCATGCCGGTTCCATTACACGAAGTGATGTGACCCTCAGTGATCTTCCTTCGCGTGGTTGATCGTGTATTTGGGGATCTCGATCACCAGGTTAGTGTCGTCTTCCAGCTTCACCTGACACGACAGGCGTGATTCGGGCTCCAGGCCCCAGGCCATGTCCAGCAGGTCTTCCTCCACGTCGGAGGCTTCGTTCACGTCGTCGTAGCCTTCGCGCAGAACGACGTGACAGGTGGTGCAGGCGCAGGACATGGCACAGGCGTGCTCGATCTCGATGTGCTGATCGAGCAGTGCCTGGCAGAGGGAGATGCCTGCCGGGGCCTCGAAGGTGGCGCCTTCGGGGCACAGTTCTTCATGTGGCAGGACCGTGATGGTGGCCAAATCGTTCTCCTTGGCGGGTTCAGGAAGTGAGGCTGTCGATGGTCTTGCCGGCCAGGGCGCGCTGGATGGCCTGATCCATCCGCAGTGCGGCGAAGTGTTCGGTGGCTTTCTGCAGGCCCATTCGAGCGTCCAGGAGACGGTCGCGCACGGCCAGCAGGGTAGCTTCGTCAGGTGAGCCGTCGAGGCCCTGGGCATCCTTCAGCACCCTCTGCAGGCGGGCCATGGCATCGTCGATCTGCTGGCGCTCGGGGGCGTCCAGCAGCGCACCGTCCTCGGCCAGCGCGTTGTGCGTCACGTCGTGCAGCTGCGCGGCCTCGATCTGATGTTCGCGCAGGGCGCGCCACTGCATGTCCTCGCGAGCGCTGGTGATGGATTCCTTCAGCAGCCGCTCGATCTCGGTGTCTTCCAGGCCGTAACTAGGCTTGACGGTGACGGAGGCGGCCACGCCGGTGCTCTGTTCGGTGGCCGAGACCGACAACAACCCGTCGGCATCCACCTGGAAGGTGACGCGGATGCGGGCAGCGCCAGCCACCATTGGCGGAATGCCGCGCAGCTCGAAGCGGGCCAGCGAACGGCAGTCCTTCACGAGTTCGCGTTCGCCCTGCACCACATGAATGGCCATGGCGGACTGGCCATCCTTATAGGTGGTGAAGTCCTGGGCGCGCGCCAGCGGGATGGGCGAGTTGCGCGGGATGATCTTCTCGACCATGCCGCCCATGGTCTCCAGGCCCAGCGAGAGCGGGGTCACATCCAGCAGCAGCCAGTCGTCCTCGCCGTCGCGGCGCTGACCGATGAGCTGTGCGGCCTGCATGGCAGCGCCCAGCGCCACCACCTGGTCGGGGTCCAGGCCGGTATAGGGCGGCTTGCCGAAGTGGCTGGCCACGGCCTGGCGGATGACGGGCATGCGGGTAGCACCGCCCACCAGCACCACACCGTCGATGGCCTGGGCCGACAGGCCCGCATCGGCCACGGCGGTATCGGCGATCTTGAGCGTGCGCGCCACCAGCGGCTGCACCAGCTCCTCGAAGCGCGTGCGCGTCAGCGTGGAAACGAGTGCGGCGCCGGAGCCCTTCCGACTGGAATCGCCAGCGCTGGCCCCGGACGCATCATGGCCGCCCTGGCCCGCAGCCTGAACCGCGCCTTGGCCAGCATCAACATCGAAGCGCATCGTCACCGTATCGGCATCGGTCAGGGCCTCACGGGCCTGACGGGCCATCAGCAGCAGCGCGCGCCAGCGCTTGGGATGTTCTGCCGCCAACCGGGCCCGTTCGCCCAGGTTGTGCTCGCCGGCAAAGTCGGCGGCAATCAGCGCATCAAAGTCGTCACCGCCCAGGGCCACGTCACCCGCCGTGGACTGCACTTCGAAGACGCCCCGGGTCAGCTTGAGCACCGACACGTCGAAGGTGCCGCCACCCAGGTCGTAGATGGCGTAGGTGCCCTGCTCGCCTTCGTCCAGACCGTAGGACACGGCGGCGGCGGTGGGTTCGTTGATGAGGCGCAGCACGTTCAGTCCGGCCAGCCGGGCCGCATCCTTGGTGGCCTGGCGCTGGGCGTCGTCAAAGTAGGCGGGCACGGTGATGACGGCGCCGTCCAGCGCGCCGCCGAGCGTGTCTTCCGCGCGCTGGCGCAAGGTGGCAAGGATTTCGGCGCTGACTTCCACGGGCGATTTGTCGCCTTGCGCCGTGACCACGGCCACCATGCCGGGCTGCTGCCTGAGGGCGTAGGGCAGTTTGTCCTGGTGGTCAATGTCGGCCAGGCCCCGGCCCATGAGGCGCTTGGCGGAGGCCACGGTGTTGGCCGCATCCAGCACCGCGCCTTCTTGCGCGGCCCAGCCAATGCGGCGCCC
>CALIXC010000132.1 GCA_938046755.1 uncultured Lautropia sp.
GTTGCCGGTGATTTTGTTTGTGTTGGATATAGTTCTTCGTTTCGGGCGGCTAGTGATAAAGACGTTGCGATTGTTTTGAAAGGTCTTCTTGGTATAGATGGTGGTCCGTCGGTCGCCATAACGATGTTTTCTTGTAACATACGTGATGGTCGGAAAGCGGTTGATCCTTGTCTTTTGGGCGTGGCCTACGAGGTTCTCGAAGCAGCGTTGGTGTCTTGGGTGAGGCGTGAGGTAGGGGCTGGTGTTTCTGCTGGTGTTGACTTTCATTTCAGGCGGGTTATTGAGTTTCTCCTTGGAGGTGGTTCCGGTGTTGATCGGAATATAGCCGAGGAACGCACGCGCCGCATCCTTCGGAATCTGGTTGGTAAGGCGAGATATGTACACCTGTGGCCGATTCTTGATTTGAGGGAGGGGGTGAAAGCGCTATTTAGGGTTCAACCTATGGTGGCTCTGGATATTCTTGTGGGTGATGATGATGGCGTTGAGGCGCAACGGCGTCGTGCTGGTTTTAAAATAGGTGAGGAGTACAGCTCTCTCTCTGATGTTCCAACAGAGGTGCTTATCAAGTGGTGTCGGGCGGGAGGGGAACATCGTTGGATTCACGTTGTCAGCGTTGTACCTGCGATAGCTGTAGGAGGGGAAGGTAGAAAGTGGCAGTGGTCACCACAGGTCGTCGCCTTGCTAGAGAATACGCCCAGTCCATGTGATGTTGCTGGTGTATTAGTGAAACGGATACCTCCTTCTGTCTGGAATGGATCAGAGGCAGAGGCTATCAGAGAGAGGCTGCCGTTGGTTGATCAGTTGGAAGATATTCTGGATGCGGCATATTCCGATAAGGTTGCAGAATGGCGGAAATGGTTGCAGGACATAATTTTCATTCTGCAAAAGAAGGAGGCGGAGTATCAGGAAAGGGATGCGGGCTTTGAGTAACTCCGCCAGTCGCAGCAGTCTAGCCTGGTGCGATTTACAATAAGGGAGCATCCAACAACACAAGCCCCGCGCCAGCCCCCATTTCCGGCTTTCACGCCACCGGGCCCTGGCGCAGCAGCCTACAGGAGCCCCGCATGAGCACGATTCTCGATCTGCAGCCCGCATCGGTCTGGCACTATTTCCATCAGCTCACGCAGATTCCGCGGCCTTCGCATCATGAGGAAGCCGTTCAGCAATACGTGCTGGACGAGGCGGCGCGGCTGGGCCTGTCGGCCGAGCGCGATGCGGTGGGCAACATCCGGGTTCGCAAGCCGGCCAGTGCCGGGCATGAAGGGGCGCCGGGGGTGATCCTGCAGGGGCACCTGGACATGGTGCCGCAGAAGAATGCCGACAAGGTGCATGATTTCACGCGTGATCCGATCACGACGCGGGTGCATGCGGACGGCCGGGTGACGGCCGATGGCACGACGCTGGGGGCGGACAATGGCATCGGGGTGGCGCTGATTCTGGCCGTGCTGGCCGACAAGACGCTGGTGCATCCGCCGCTGGAGGCGCTCTTCACGTCGTCGGAAGAGACGGGGATGGTGGGCGCGAAGGGGCTGCAGGGCGGCTGGCTGAAGGGCCACTACCTCATCAATCTGGATTACGAGGACGAGGGCGAGCTGTGCATTGGCTGCGCGGGCGGCGTGGATGGAAGCTACACCCTGCCGTATGCCACGCGGGCGGTGCGGCTGCCGGGTTATCGGCTGATGGTGCGCGGTCTGCGCGGCGGGCACTCGGGGGTGGACATCCACCGGCTGCGCGGCAATGCCATCCGCATTCTGGCGCAGGTGCTGGTGGCCATCGGGGCCACTCAGATTGCCGACCTGAGCGGGGGCAATCTGCGCAATGCCATCCCGCGGGAGGCGCAGGCGCTGATCGGCCTGCCGGACGAGGCTGCTGCCACGGCCGTGCGGGAGATGCTGGTCCGGCTGGCGGCGGAGATCCGTCAGGGGCTTGCGCAGGATTCGCAGGGGCTGGAGCTGGTGCTGGAGCCGGCCGAGGAGGTGACGCAGGTCATCGAGGATGCCCAGCGGCTGCTGGATGTGCTGCGGGTGCTGCCCAACGAGGTGGATCAGATGAGCCCGTCCATGCCCGGTCTGGTGGAAACCTCCACCAACCTGGCGGCCATCCGCTGCAAGGACGGTGCGTTGCACATCAGCTGCCTGCTGCGCTCGTCGTCCGAGCCGCAGAAGCTGGACCTGGCCGACCGGATGGCGGCTGTGGTGCGGCTGGCCGGCGGGCAGTCCGACTACTCGGCGGATTATGGCGGCTGGCTGCCGAAGCCGGATTCGCCGCTGGTGCGGATCTTCCAGCGCACGGGTGAGCAGGTCTTTGGTCATCGGCCGCCCCTGAAGGCCATCCATGCCGGGCTGGAGTGCGGCATTCTGTCCACCCATTACCCGCACTGGGAAATGATCTCCTTCGGCCCGACCATCACGGGGGCGCATTCGCCGGACGAGGCGGTGCAGATCGACACGGTGGGGCGTTGCCATCAGTGGCTGCTGATGTGCCTGCAGGCCCTGGCAGAGGGGGAGGGGAAAGCCTGACAGAACGGACAGGGCTTTCGAGCCGAATGACCCTGACCGACGCCGCGTTGAATGACGTCGGCATCGGCTGGTGATTTGTGGTGGATGCCACATAGGGTTTTCCCTGAAGTGACTGCTGTAGCGTGTGCCGGGCGCAGGCCCCCAGGTGGCCCGGTACACACGGGTATGAATGTTTGACAAAATTGGACGATGTCGTGGAGTGCCTCTTGGGGGCGCGCCACGCAGGCGGTTTTCAAACATCCCGTGCCGATCGCTCCGACGGCGCTGACAAAGGAGGCGCCATGAGCGCAGTCACCCTGTTGGTCGCCGGCCTTGCCCTCATGGCAGCCGGCTATTTCGTCTATTCGCGCTTCATTGCGCAGAAGATCCTCAAGCTCGACCCGAACTACGAGACGCCATCGCATGCCATGCAGGACGGCATCGACTATGTGCCGACCAACAAGTACGTGCTCTGGGGGCACCACTTCACTTCGGTGGCGGGGGCGGCTCCCATCGTCGGGCCGGCCATTGCGGTCATCTGGGGCTGGCTGCCGGCCTTCATCTGGGTAGTGTGCGGCACCATCTTCATTGCCGGCGTGCATGACATGTCGGCGGTGTGGGCCAGTGTGCGCAACCGGGGCCTGTCGATCGGTGCCATTGCCGGGCGGGTGGTCAATGGCCGCACCCGCAGCCTGTTCATGGTGGTGATCTTCCTGCTGCTGCTGATGGTCAATGCCGTGTTCGGCGTGGTCATCGCGCAGATGATGATCAAGACGCCGTCGTCCGTGCTGCCGGTCTGGGGCGCGCTGGTGGTGGCCTTCATCATCGGCCAGTGCATCTACCGCTTCAAGATGAACCTGTTCTGGGTGTCGCTGATCGGTGTGGTGGCGCTCTATCTGCTCATCTATCTGGGCCCGGTCTTCCCGCTGCGTCTGCCCGAGGACATGATGGGCCTGCCCACCAATGCATGGTGGATCATCCTGCTGTTCGTCTACGCGGCCGTGGCTTCGCTGCTGCCGGTGTGGATGCTGCTGCAGCCGCGTGACTACATCAACGGCCTGCAGCTCTTCGTGGGTCTGCTGGTGCTGTATGCCGCCATCTTCCTGGTGAACCCCACCGTGGTGGCACCGGCCGTCAACGAGAACGTGCCGGCCGGCACGCCGCCGATCATGCCGCTGCTGTTCGTGACCATTGCCTGCGGCGCCATCTCGGGCTTCCATGGCCTGGTCTCCACCGGCACCACCTCCAAGCAGGTGGACCGCGAGCCGGACAGCCGCTTCGTGGGCTACTTTGGTGCCATGGGCGAGGGCATGCTGGCGCTGGCGGCCATTCTGGTGGCCACGGCAGGCTTTGCCACGCTGGCTGACTGGCAGGCGGTGTATTCGGCCTTCGGCAAGGGCGGTATCGGCGCCTTCATCGACGGCGGTGCTGCCGTGATGAATGCCGGCATCGGGCTGGATCCCACGCTGTCGGCCACCATGCTGACGGTGATGGCCGCGCTGTTTGCCGGCACGACGATGGACACGGGGGTGCGCCTGCAGCGCTACATCTTCCAGGAGTGGGGTGAGATCTACAACATCAAGTCCTTCCAGAAGGGCTGGGTGGCCACGTTCCTGGCGGTGGGCAGCTGCATGCTGCTGGCCTTTGGTGCCGGCGGCCTGAAGGGCGACGGCGGCATGCTGATCTGGCCGCTCTTTGGCACCACCAACCAGCTGATGGCGGGTCTGACCCTGCTGGTGGTGACGGTGATGCTGCTGAAGGCCGGTCGCAAGGTGTGGTTCACGCTGATCCCGATGGCCTTCCTGCTGTTCGTGTCGGTCATCGCGCTGCTGCTGCAGCTGAAGTCCTTCTATGACGAGGGCAACTGGCTGCTGGTGGTGCTGGATCTGGTGATCCTGGCCTGCTCCATCCTGGCCTCGCTGGAGTGCATCTCGGTGCTCAAGCGCAACTGGTCCGGTCGCAAGGACGGCGATGAAGAAGTGGCTTGAGGGCTTCAAGGCGTTCTCGGAAGGGCTGCATGAGTTCTACCATGCGCCCTACCGGCGTACCCTCAGCCGCGCGTACCGGGACGAAAGCGATCTGTTCATGCTGCTGGTGTTTGCAGAGAGCCTGGGCGTGCCCAATCCCATGACCTGGTATACGCTGGAGCTGCAGCCGCTGCTAATGGAAGAGTTCCACGAGTGGCATACCCGCATGGGCATGCCGCATTCCCCGCTCGATCGTTTCGGCTGCTGCTGATGGACCGACTGCTGCAATCGCTGCAAGACAGGCCGCTGCTGTTCGTGGGCGGCAAGGGCGGGGTGGGCAAGACCACCCATGCCGCCAGCCTGGCCTGCCGGCTGGCGGCGCTGGGCCGCAAGGTGCTGGTGGTTTCCACCGATCCCGCCCACAGTCTGGGTGACGTGCTGCAGGAGAAGCTGTCGGGCACGGCCCGGGCCCTCGACGACAACCTGTCGGCGCTGGAACTGGACCCGTCGCGGATGGTGGACGAGCACTTCACCGCCGTGGAAAAGACCATTGCGGCCTACGCTCGACCTGAAATGCTGCCTCGGCTGCGTGAGCACCTGGAGGCGGCCAAATCCTCTCCGGGGGCTGAAGAAGCTGCCATGCTGGAAGCCATCTGCCGTCATGTGGTGGAGCAGCGCCAGCAGGGTTTCCAGCATCTGGTCTTCGACACCGCCCCCACCGGCCACACGCTGCGGCTGCTGGAGCTGCCGAAGATGATGGGCGCCTGGACCGAGGGGCTGCTGGCCCAGCAGGGGCAGCAACAGAAGCTGCGCGAGGCCGCGCTGCCGTTCTGGCAGAAGAGCGGCAGTCGACATCCGTTTTCGGATGAGCTGAAGCAGGAGCGCTGGCGGCAGGCGCTGGATGTTCTGGAGCACCGCCAGAAGCTGTTTGCCGAGGCAGGCCGATTGCTGACCGATGCAGCGCACACCGCCATCGTGCTGGTGATGGTTCCCGAGATGCTGCCGCTGGCTGAGACGCGCCGCGCCGTGGCGAAGCTGCAGCATTTCGACCTTCCGTGTCGGCATCTGATCGTGAATCAGATCATTCCTCCCCTGGCCGACGACAACGCCTTCTGGCAGCAGCGACGTGCGCGCCAGCAGGAGATCCTTTCGCAGGTCCGACGCGACCTGGCCGGGCTGCAGCAGTTCGACTATGCGCTGCAGTCGACCGACATTCGGGGTGTCGAGGCGCTGCGGCGCTTTGGGGCTGAAGGGCTGATGGCTTGAAGGCTGGCGGTCTGAGCCTGCTGCCTCCCGACTTATTTCCGCTCACCGTGTGCAGCGCGGAGTAGCGTTCAGTGGGTAGGTGGCCTGTAACTACGGCCGTCTGTCATATCCTGACAGGTCCATGTCCAGCGACCAGATCCGTACATGGCTCATCGGATTGAGTCGGCAATTGCGCTCCC
>CALIXC010000133.1 GCA_938046755.1 uncultured Lautropia sp.
CGTGCCGCCGGCCCCGGCCACGTCGACGGCCGCGACGCCGGTGCGCGCCAGGGCCTCGATCGTCCGGCGTGAGAGCCCGAAGCCCACCTCCTTGACCACCACCGGGACGGGCACGGCCGCAACGATGCCGGCGATCGCCTCGCTCCAGCCGGTGAAGTCGCGGTCGCCCTCGGGCATGACCAGCTCCTGGGCCGCGTTGAGGTGGATCTGCAGGGCGTTGGCCTCCAGCATCTCCACGGCCTGCAGTGCCTCCTGAGGGCTGACGGTCGGTCCGACATTGGCCAGGACGAAGGCGCCCGGGGCCCGGTGTCGGATGACGTGGAAGCCGTCCGCCCGCTCGGGGTCACGCAGGGCCACGTGCTGGGAACCGCAGGCGATCGCGACTCCCGCCTCAGCGGCCGCCTCGGCCAGACCGGCATTGATAGCCGCTGTTGCCTGCGTTCCGCCGGTCATGGCGTTGATGTAGAACGGGACCTCCCAGCGGCAGCCCAGGACGGTGGTGCCGATATCGACCTGCTCGGCGCTGACACCCGGCAGGCTGTGATGGATGAAGGAGACGTCGTCGAAGGCGCCGGCGCGGTCCTGACCGTGCAGACGCATCGCCAGCTCCAGGTGCTCGTCCTTACGGGAGGCCCGTTGCGAGGTGATGGGCTCGTGGCTCATGGGGTGACCTTAACGGGGGAGGCGGTCGAGGAATCAGCACGTGCCTCAGCGGCGTCGGCTGCGCAGGCAGCGGATGAGTCCTGGCTGTAGACCGACAGGTCCAGAGGGCGTATCCCGGCCGTCTCCCACGCGGCTCGCAGTGCAAACAGGTCCGTGGCCGGTGGGCACAGGGCGATTCCGCAGTCCCCGCCCCCAGCGCCAGAGCTCTTGGCCGTGGCACCGTGGTCGAGTGCGATCTCGACCAGTCTCACCAGCTCAGTGGTCTCGATGGTCCGGCCGCCGATCCGGCTGAGCCCGGCCAGAAGAGCCCTGTTGCGCGCGATCTGGCGCATGATCCGGGCGGCGTCATCATCCTCGATCGCGGTGATGAGACGAGCCAGGCAGTCCTGGCTGTCGCGCAGGAAGACGGCGTAGTCATCGGCCCCGTGGGATCGGGTCTGGACGTCGGCGACCAGGGCCGGGGTGGAGGCAGGCGCGCCGGTCCAACCCACCTGAAGCCGCAATGAGGGAGACGGCAGGCGGCGGACGCTCAGACCTGGCCAGTCCGCCTCCACGAGATCGCTCATGCCACCGGCCCCGGCTCGCTGCCGGGCCCGGCGCAGCCACGAGCGGTCGGGGGAGGTGTAGGCCACCCACCCGGTCATGGCGCTCGCGGCGATGTCTCCTCCTGAGCCGATCGGCTGGACCGTGTCACTGGCCAGCATCGCCAGCTTGTAGACGGTCAGGTCGTCGGCGGCCAGGCCGTAGAAGGTGGCGACGGCGCGCACCGTCGCCACCGTCACCGCCGATGATGAGCCCAGTCCCAGCTTGCGCCCGTCGTCCTCCTCCAGCTCGCTGGAGACGCTCAGGTCGAAGGATCCTGGCCGGCCGCCGCCCTGGGTCACCAGCGCCTCAACGACTCGGATCGCCGAGATGATGTAGTCGTCCTCTCCTCCGACTGCCTCGGCCTGGCCGTCCTGCGGTCGGCGGCGCCAGGGCCAGCCACAGCCAGATAATCTTCGTAGTAGAAGCCCAGCACCACGCGCTTGGGCACATCGGGCACCGTAACTTCACGGCCCTTCACGTCGGTAACGGTGATCTCGGCGAACGCCGGGAACGACAGCATCAGGCCTGCGACCAGAGCGAGGCAGGTTTTCTTCATCTCGTCTACTCCTTCATTCTGAAAGTCGACGGATTATGACATCAACCCCTAACCCCATTATCTGAATATCGGAAACAGCCGTAAGGACAAATGCACTATGTAAGAAAACGCTGATTCTTCAGCGACTTCCATCAATCCGGACTGCAGCCCTCAACAACCCCATGGCATCTTGGTCAATTACTTTGACGGGCATCAATCAATGGGTCATTTAAAAATCCCCACGCCCTTTCCGGGTTTTCTCCTTTTCCATCGCCTGCATCACTGAAACACACGCCCCCGCCGGGGGCTCGAAAGCAGTCACGCCGACAAGAGCCACTGAGCTGAGCAACTGCGCTCAGGACAAACCAGGGGACAGAACGGTGGGAACAGGACGGACAGGGCCTCATTCACCGCCATCCACGACACCCGCTGAAAGGCAGCCGCCAGAGGAGCCGCCTGCCCTTGCCGCCCCATTCGGCACACTTCTCCATGGAACGGTCTACAAGCCGCATACCGCGATAGAATTCCCCCATGAGAAGACTAGCCCTGTTTGATCTGGACCACACGCTGCTGCCCATCGACTCCGACAACGAGTGGGGGCGCTTCCTGTGCCGTACTGGCCGTGTGGCCGACGTGGCAGCCTTCAATGCCCGCATCGACGCCTTCTTCGAGCAGTACAAGCGCGGGCAGCTGGATCCCGCCGAGCACCTGCGCTTCGTGCTGGGCGTTCTGGCCGGGCGCCCTGCCAACGAGATCGAGGCATGGCGGCGCGAATACATCGACACGGTCATCCGGCCCTCGCTGAACGCCGAGGCCCTGGCCCTGGTGAAGAAGCACCTGGACGCCGGAGACCTGTGCGTCATCGTCACGGCCACCAACGCCTTCGTCACCCGCCCCATCGCCGGGCTGTTCGGGGTGCAGCACCTGCTGGGTGCCGAGGGTGAGGTGAAGGATGGCCGCTACACGGGCGAGCCCCAGGGCACGATCACCTTCCAGGCTGGCAAGCTCGTCCGCCTGCGCGAATGGCTGCAAGAACAGGGGCTGACGCCGGACGATTTCGACGAGATCTGGGCCTATTCCGATTCACGCAACGACCTGCCGATGCTGGAGATGGCCACGCATCCGGTAGCCACCAATCCTGATCCGGTGCTGCGCCAGACGGCGACCGTGCGCGGCTGGCCGATCATCGACCTGTTCCCCCTCGTATAGGTATCGTGTTTAACCGATTGTTCAAATGGATCGCCGGCCGGCCGGCTGACCGTGACACTCCGGCCGCGGCCCGCACACCCGCCCGTCCCCGCGCCCGCATTCCAGGCCGCACACCCGGCCGCCCCCGCTCCCCGGCCCCCCAACTGCCCGAACCCCGCATCCTGTCCGCCCAGTCGCTGGGACTGTCCCGCCAGCAGGTCTCCAGCGCCGCGCTGCGCACCTGCGAAGAGCTGCAACACGCCGGCTACAGCGCCTACATCGTGGGCGGCGGCGTGCGCGACCTGCTGCTGGGCCGCGCCCCGAAAGACTTCGACGTAGCCACCGACGCCTCCCCCGAGGCGGTACAGTCGCTCTTTCGACGCGCACGCATCATCGGCCGGCGCTTTCGCATCGTTCACGTGATGTTCGGGCGCGAGACCATCGAGGTCACCACCTTCCGCGCAGCCCATACCAATGGCCAGACCGACGCCCATGGCCGGATGCTGAACGACAACGTGTTCGGCACCCGCGAAGAAGATGCCTACCGACGCGATTTCACCGTCAACGCCCTTTATTACGATCCGATCGCCGAGACGCTGATCGACCCGATGGGCGGGGTGGACGATTTGTCGGCCCGGCTTCTGCGCATGATCGGCGACCCCACCACCCGCTACCGCGAGGACCCGGTGCGGATGCTACGCACCGTGCGCTTTGCCGCCAAGCTGGACTTCCAGGTCGATCCGCCCACGCTCCAGCCCATCCGCACGCTGGCCCCGCTGCTGGAGAACGTACCGCCGGCGCGGCTGTTCGACGAGGTGATGAAGCTGCTGGAAAGTGGCCATGGCCTGGCCTGCCTGCAGCGGCTGCGCCACGAGGGGCTGCACCACGGCATCCTGCCGCTGCTGGACACGCTTTTCGAGACCGACGAAGCCTTCATCACCGAGGCGCTGACCCGCACCGATGCCCGCGTGCAGCAGGGCAAGTCGGTGTCGCCCAGCTTCCTGTTCGCCTCGCTGCTGTGGCCGCAAGTTCGGGTGCGCTGGCAACAGCTGCATGCCCAGGGCGAACACCTAGTGCCGGCGCTGGATCAGGCCATCTCTGAAGTGCTGGACGAACAGGGCACCAAGCTGGCCCTGCACCGGCGCTACCAGGCCGACATGCGCGAGATCTGGATGATGCAGCCCCGACTGGAGAAGCGTGGCCGGCAGTCGTTCACGCTGGTGACGCAGCTGCGCTTTCGCGCCAGCTACGACTTCCTGCTGCTGCGCTGCACCTCGAACGAGATCGATCCTGCACTGGGCGACTGGTGGACGAACTTCATCGACGCTGATTCCTCGCGGCGTGAACAGCTGGTGCAGGAAAGCCTGGGCAGCACCGGCAAGTCGGGTCGCAACACCCGCAAGCGCCGGCGGCGGCGCAAGAGCGCTTCAGCCAAGAATGGCGCACCGGCGGAGGGTCATGGCGGCGCCGGCGAGGCCTCCGAGGCCGCCTGATCATGACGACAGGAAACGGAACGAAGCCCCGCGCTGCCTGGATCGGCCTGGGAGCCAACCTGCCCAGCCGCATCGGCGGCCCGAAGGAAACGCTGGCAGCCGCGCGTGCACGCATCGGCGAGCTGCCCGAGACACGGGTGACGGCTGCCTCCAGCCTGTACGAGAGCGCACCGGTGGACGCGGGCGGCCCGCCCTTCATCAACCAGGTGCTGCGGGTGGAGACCGCTCTGCCCGCCCTGTCGCTGCTGGAAGGGCTGCAGGCCATTGAGCTGGCCTTCGGGCGTGAACGGCCGTTTCGCAACGCGCCCCGCACGCTGGATCTGGATCTGCTGCTGATGGTCGGTGAAACGCGCACGGATGCCGTGCTGACACTGCCGCATCCGCGCCTGCACGAACGGCTGTTCGTGCTGATGCCGCTGACCGAGATCGACGCCGACCTGCACGTGCCCGGCCTGGGCACGGCGGCCACGCTGCTGGCGCAGCTGCTGGCCACCGAGCACGGGCAGGATTGCCGCCAGCTGATCTGATCAGGAGCGCTCCTGGGCGGTCGAGGCCGCTTCCCGGGCGCCCGCGGCTCCCGCCTTCATGCCCACCGCATCAGTCGACGCCCCAGCAGTCTCCGGCGTATCCGGTGTCTTGCCGGCCGCGGCAGCCCCCGCCTGGTCCGCTTCCGCCGCACCGACGTTCCCGGCAGATTCGGCACTCACGATCGCCTCTGCCACGGCCACCGCTTCTGCGGCCTCTGCTGCCGCCTGCTGCACACTGGCGGCATTTTCCGGCACCAGCTCGGGCGTCTCGTTGCTGACCAGGCTCAGCACCTTGCTGCGCGACAGCATGCCGACGAATTCGTCGTGCTCGCCCGTAACGGCCAGCGGCTGGTCACTCTGCAACAGATGCCCCAGCACGGTGTCCAGCCCTGCCGTGGACGGCACCGAGGCCATCTCCTCGACGTATTCGGACACGTCGCGCGCGCCTTCCTTCAGGGCATCAATGATGCGCCCGACGGTGAGCACGCCAGCCAGCCGCTTGCCGTCCAGCACGGGCGCATAGTCGTACTTGCGCGCCTGAAGCAGCTCCAGCGCATGGTTCGGCCGGGTACGCATAGTGAGCGTCAACCGCGCACCCTCCTGCAGCGCATGACCAGCGTTGAGCACCTTGCTGCGGTTCACGTCCTGCAGGAAGGACTGCACGTACTCGGTGGCCGGCTCCAGCAGGATGTCCTCGGGCTCTCCTTCCTGGACCAGCTCGCCGTCCTTCAGGATGGCGATGCGGTTGCCCAGGCGCAACGCCTCGTCCAGGTCGTGGGTAATGAAGACGATGGTCTTGTTGAGCCGTGCCTGCAGCTTCAGCAGGTGGTCCTGCATCTCGCGGCGGATGAGCGGATCCAGTGCCGAGAAAGCCTCGTCCATCAGGAGGATCTCAGCATCGGTGGCCAGCGCGCGGGCCAGCCCCACCCGCTGCTGCATGCCGCCGGAGAGCTGGTGCGGGTACTGGTGCTCGAAGCCCGACAGCCCCACCTGGTCCAGCCAGTAGCGCGCCTTCTCCTCACGCTGCGCGCGTGGCACCTTCTGCACGGCCAGACCGTAGGCGGCGTTGTCCAGCACGGTGCGGTGCGGAAAGAGGCCGAAGCGCTGGAAGACCATGCTCATCTTCTGCTGGCGGAAGTGGGCCAGGTCGCGTCTCCCCAGCTCCACCACGTTCTGGCCGTCCACCCGAATCTCGCCGGCGGTGGGCTCGATGAGGCGGTTGAAGTGCCGGATGAGTGTGGACTTGCCCGAACCCGACAGGCCCATGATGACGTAGATGCTGCCTTCGTCGATGGACAGGGAGATGTCGCGCAGGCCCAGCGTATGGCCGCTGCGGGCCAGCAGATCCTCCTTGCTCATGCCCTCCTGGGCAGCCTTCAGCCAGCGCTCGGGATGCGGGCCGAAGATCTTATAGATGTGGCTGACTTCGATCTTGCTCATCAGTGCGCTCCTCGGCGTTGCCGGCGGCCATAGGCCTGGGTGATGCGGTCGAAGAGGATGGCCAGCACGACGATGGAGACGCCCGCCATCAAGCCCCGTCCGACCTCAAGCCGATTGATGCCCAGCAGCACCTCCTGACCCAGACCGGTCGCACCGATCATCGAGGCGATCACCACCATGGCCAGCGCCATCATCGTGGTCTGATTGATGCCGGCCATGATATTGGGCAGCGCCAGCGGGATCTGCACCCCGAAGAGCTGCTGCCAGGCGTTGGCGCCATAGGCGCGCGAGGCCTCCAGCACCTCCTTGTCCACCAGGCGGATGCCCAGATCGGTGAGGCGGATGAGCGGGGCCACCGCATAGATGATGGTGGCAATCAGCGCCGGGGTCTTGCCCAGGCCGAAGAGCATCACCACCGGGATGAGGTAAACGAAGCTGGGCATCGTCTGCATGATGTCCAGCACGGGATGCAACACGGCCCGCACCCAGTCCAACCGGCCCATCAGGATGCCGACCGGGATACCGATGACGACCGACAGGAAGGTGGCCATCAGCATCAGCGCCAGGGTCTGCATGCCGGCGTCCCACAGGCCCAGCAGGCCAATGACGCACAGCAGCCCGCCCATTAGCAGCGACAGGCCGATGCGGCGGGTGAGCAGCCAGGCAATGACGATGACCGCCAACACCACCGACCACCACGGCGCAGTGCGCAGCAGCTTCTCGAACCAGGCCAGCCAGCGCTCGAAGTGGTCGGACAGAGCCCCCAGCGAGTCGCCATACTCGGTGACGATGCCATCGACGAACCCGTCGATGCCCTTGCGCAGCTTTGCGGGGTCGAAGAGTTGCGGGAACATGTCAGAGCCCCGCCTTCACGCGCTCGGCCACATCGGCCGGCACCCACTTCGTCCAGACATCGGCATGGTTCTTCAGGAACCAGTCGGCCACATCGGGGGCTTCCAGCGATTCCTCGTCCATGTGGGCCAGCATGCCGTTGACCACGTCCACCGGCAGCGACACCTTCGACAGGAACTCGGTGGCCTTGGGCGCCTGCTCGGAGAACTTGGTGTTGACGGCTGTCAGCACCGGGTTCTCGGGGTAGTCCACCACTTCGGGATTGGCACAGTCGGCATCGGTCAGGCACTTGTGCTTCGCCTTGTCATAAGGCGGGAACTTCAGCCGCACCAGATCCATCGAACCAACCACCGGAGTGGGCGACCAGTAGTAGAAGACGATGTTGCGTTTGCGCTTGTAGGCCGAGGTGAGCGCGGCTTTCTGGGCAGCACCGGTGCCCGGCGAGAACAGGTTGAAGGCTTCTGCCAGCTTCTTGTCAGCCTTAAAGATCTGGGTGGTGACCACCTCGCAGCCCCATCCCGCCGGGCAACCGTAGAAGCGGCCCTTGCCGGGGTCCTCGTTGTCGGCAAACTCGTCCTTGAACCTGGGCAGATCCTCGATGGACTTCAGCTCCGGCAGGCGTTCGGCCACGTAGCGCGGAATGTACCAGCCCTCGGCGCCCATGAAGGCTGTGCCCACGGCCTTGACCTTGCCGCTTGCCTCGGCCTTGGCCCAGGGTTCGGCGATGCTGTTCTGCCAGATCTCGCTGTTCACCTCCAGATCGCCGCGCCCCAGCGCGGCCAGCGCCGGCAGAGTCTCGGTGGGCAACACGTCGGTCTGGCAGCCATAGCCCTTTTCCAGGATACGCCGCTCAATCTCGGTCAGCACCAGGTTGGACTCCCAGTTCATGCCGCCGAAGCGCACCGGATGGCTGACTTCGCAGCTCGGGGCGTCGGCGGCACGGGCCTGGGTCGCGCCCAGCAGCATGGCGACACCCAGGGTGGTCACGGCCAGCAGGCGCCAGGCAGGCGCCGACGGGCGCACGATGGGCGATGCCGGAGACGAAGCCGAAACGGCAACGGGTGACAGCAGGTTGGAACGTGACATGATGGACTCCTCTTCTCGATGGAAGGCCTGACGATGCGTCCTGGCGGACGAAGCGACGCCGACCCTCTGACCGGCCGCCCGTGCCTAAGCGCGGGCAGAAGGGACAGACCAGCCCGAATGAAGGCGGTCCATGCCCTGCAACACCGGTGCAGGGTGAAGGGGATACGGGATGTATCCAAGAAAATGCCTGAGCCGAGGGTGCGGAAAACAGCAGAAATCCCCCGAATGGGCGCCATGAAAGAACTCCCGCAGGAGCATGGGCGCCCCGTCACGACCTGGCACAGCGGATAAACAGAAAACACGCTGCAGCACCGCCCTGCCAGGGTGACATCTGCCCGACACACGAAAGAAAAGTACAGCTAAAGGCTGACCGAATATTCCCGACATATGAATGATGAAATGGGTGATTGCCGGAAAATTATCGTCGCATGACGGATGTCATTATATCAACCCAGATTAGACGGATCACAAAGACCCCATAATGGTGGGGCTTCAAACGAATCACCCAAAAAGCCGTCGACTTGTTTTTCAATCACCTGAAATCAAGCACCACAAGCCGATCCACGGAGGATGGGGACAAAATACCAGCCGGTATTTCTCACCCATCATCTTCGGGTATTCCACACATTTTCATAAAGCTTGGAAACAAAAATGGCACCAGATGGTGCCATTTGAAGAGAGACCACAGATGCGTTCGGGCATCCGCCAGGTAGCGCTTCCGACTCCAAGCCGGCCATGCGTCTGGTGCAAGGCCGGGCTCTGTCAGCCACGCCGGTCAGTACCCGTCCGGATTTTTCTGCTGCCAGTTCCAGCTGTCGGCACACATCTGCTGCAGGTCACGCTGCGCACGCCAGCCCAGCAGCTCGGCCGCAAGCGACGGATCGGCATAGCACTGCGCCACGTCGCCGGGGCGGCGATCGACGATCTGGTACGGGATGGGCTTCCCGCTAGCCTTCTCGAAGGCCTTGACGAAGTCCAGCACCGAGTAGCCCTTGCCGGTGCCCAGATTCAGCGTCCAGGCGCCCTTGCCGGCCACCACTTTCTCCAACGCCGCCAGATGGCCCAGCGCCAGGTCCACCACGTGGATGTAGTCGCGCACGCCGGTACCGTCATGCGTGGGGTAGTCACCGCCGAACACCGAGAGCTTCGGCCGCTTGCCCACCGCCACCTGCGTGACGAAGGGCATCAGGTTGTTGGGGATGCCACGCGGATTCTCACCGATGCGACCCGAGGCATGGGCGCCCACCGGGTTGAAGTAGCGCAGGATGCCGATCGACCACTCGGGCGAGGCCGCCGCCAGATCATTGAGCATGTGCTCGATGTGCCACTTGGTGCGGCCGTAGGGGTTGGTGGGGCCGGTGGGGAAGTCTTCCCGGATGGGCACGCTGGCCGGATCGCCATAGACGGTGGCCGAGGAGCTGAACACCAGGCGGCGCGCCCCGGCCTCTTCCAGGCATTCCAGCAGCACCACGGTCCCGCTGACGTTGTTGCCGTAATAGGCCAGCGGCTTGGCCACCGACTCGCCCACGGCCTTGAAGCCGGCAAAGTGGATGGTGGCATCGACCGGGTACTGGGCCAGCAGGCGGCGCAGCGTGTCACGGTTGCCCGAATCGCCCTCCACCAGGGCGGGACGGCGGCCGGCAATCTCGACAATGCGGTCCACCACCTGGGGCGAGCTGTTGCTGAAGTCGTCGAGGATGACCACGTCATGGCCAGCGGCCAGCAGCTCCACGACGGTGTGGGAGCCGATGTAACCGGCACCGCCGGTCACGAGGAGAGTCTGTTTTTCCATGGGAGGCTATTTTTCCATATCGTCCGGTTCGCAACAGGCAGACCGGACACCGGGCGAGGGTTATCGGGATCACGGCACGGACATCGACGACACGACGTGGAACATGCCATACCCCATCCGGAAAGGCCATGATACAGGCCACAGAAAACCGGTGAACGGTCCGAAGCGCCCGGGATTGGATCAACCCCGCAGGGGTCAGATCAGCCCCAGGAACTCGCGCCGCAGGCTGGCATTGCGCAGGAAGGCGCCCCGCATGACGGACGACGTCATCTGGCTCTCGTCCTTCACTCCGCGCCAGTGCATGCAGAAGTGGTCGGCCTTCATCACCACGGCTAGGCCATCCGGCAGCAGGCACCGCTCCAGCTCGTCAGCCAACGTCTTCACAGCCTCTTCCTGGATCTGCGGCCGGCTCATGATCCAGTCAGCCAGCCGCGCATACTTGGACAGGCCGATGAGGTTGGAGTCGGCATTGGGCAGCACCCCGATCCACAACCGGCCCATGATGGGACAGAAGTGGTGCGAGCAGGCCGAGCGCACGGTGATGGGACCCACCACCAGCAGCTCGTTAAGCTTCTCGACGTTGGGGAACTCGGTCATGGCCGGCGCCTTGC
Organism: uncultured Lautropia sp.; assembly: GCA_938046755.1. GTDB lineage: Bacteria > Pseudomonadota > Gammaproteobacteria > Burkholderiales > Burkholderiaceae_E > Lautropia. Next base: position 10,773 of record CALIXC010000133.1, read on the forward strand.
GGTAGCGGCCGGCAAACACCTCGTTCAGGTACATGCGCGCCACGCGCCGTGCCGTGTCCTGTGTGTTGTGGTCCGACTCGGTGTCGATGACCAGCGATTCCAGCAGCGCCTGCATCCGCTCTGCCACCTCATCCTGCAGCGCGTCCAGCTCGGCCTCGTCGTGAATGAAGTCGGCAATGTTGTCGTTGGCGTGGAAGCGCCGGTTGGCAAACTGCAGCCTTTCGCGGATGGCGACCGACAGGGGCCGGCCTTCGGGCGTGTCGTCAGCGCCCTCAGCCCCCGACGCGCCCACCGGCAGAAGACGCCATGCGCCCCCCTCGATGCCCAGTGCCTGCGCGGGCGACGCGGATCCGCCCCCGGCCGCAGCATGGTCAGCCTCAGCCTGGGTCACTGCACCGTGCGGCGTACCTTCATCGCCCACGGCAGGCGCCATGCCCGACGCCCCGCCCGAGGTACTGTCGGCGTCCATCCGCAGATCCTGCTGATCGAACAGGTGGCCGCCGCGCTTCATCTTGGTGAGCAAGTAGCGCTGGTTGTGGGCATTGACGCCGCCCTTGACTCCTTCACGCTCCACCACGTCAATGCCGGCGTCACGCAGTGACGCGATCTTGGCCGGGTTGTTGGTCAGCAGATTGATGTGCGTGCAGCCCAGCGACTTCAGCATGGCGGCTGCCACCTCGAAATGGCGTTCGTCCATCCGGAAGCCCAGCGCGTGGTTGGCGTCCAGGGTGTCCAGCCCCGCATCCTGCCGTCGGTAGGCGCGCAGCTTGTTGGCAATGCCGATGCCCCGCCCTTCCTGCGATAGGTACAGCACGATGCCGCCGCCGTCCTTCGCCAGTCGCTGCACCGTGCCGCGCAGCTGATCGCCGCAGTCACAGCGCAGGCTGCCAAAGAGATCGCCCGTCAGGCACGAGGAATGCAGCCGGACCCGCACCGGCTCCTTGCCGTTGAAGTCCGGATTGCCGACGATGACGGCGACATGCTCGAAGTCGCTGTCCTTCTCGCGGAAGACCACGAAGCGGCTGTCGATGGCGTGATCGCCATCGGTGTGTCCGGCGAACACACCCGGCTGGGCAGCCCCCGTCCCGACGGCACCGACCGGCTGGGCCCCATCCCTCCGGGCTGCAGCCGCCCGATCGGCCGCCCAGGCGCTGGCCAGCGGCACCGGGGCATCGCTGACCTGTTCCAGCTGGACGGGGCGAGCGGCCACGAAGGCCTGTACCTGCGCCGGGTCGACACGCATCAGACCAGCATCCAGCAAGCCGTGCGCCTCATTCGACAACAATTTGCAGCAGACCACCGCCGGTGCCAGACGGGCCTCACGGGCCAGCGCCAGCGCCTCACGGGCCAACTGCAAGGGCGGATTGACGCCTTGGGGCATCGTCCGCCAGGCCCCATCGTCATCGGGTTTTGCCGGCGCGGATTCCTTGCCCGGTGCCCCCCAGTCCGAAGCATGAGGGTCACCCGCCAGGGACAGCACCCGGTAGCGCAACGCCAGCGCCGCCTCGCGCGAGATCGCGCCATCCAGCCCGGCAAAGGCCCGGATCCATGACAGATCCCCGAAACTGTGGTGATCCTGCGGCGTCATGAGCAACACGAAAGGCTGCTCGAAGTCCTGGCGCTCCAGGTTGCCACCCTTCTGGGGCAGCAGATTTGACCAGCCTTCCCGACGCGCCAGCGCCTCGACTCGCTGCCCGGACAGCAACAAGTCAAAGCCCTGGCCCCCCAGCCGCCGCAACCGCGCCCAGCCTTCGGGCGTCAGCGTCTCCACCGCCGCAAACAGCCAGACGTTGGAGGGGCCCTGAACCCCTTTCGGCAGCAGGCTGTCAATGCTGTCGCCATCGACCATCAGAAGAGGCCGCCCTCGCCGCAGTTCGGTCACTGCGCGGTCGACATGGATGGAGAGCCGCTGGCGCTGCCAGTCGGACAGGAAAGAAGAGTCTTGGGTGTGCATCCGACGATTGTATAGAGTGTTTGGCCGGATTCTCCGCGTCAGGTACGCGCCACGACACAGTCGTCAGCATCGATGACAACCGTCTCAGGACAAGATGCATCCCCTGCAAAATCCAGTCCGGCTGACGAATGGTCGCCGACCGTTGCGCATTCTGCGAAACCGCTGCAACAATAGGGCCCAGGCAACCCCCCTTCACGGCATCGGGTCATGCTTGCAAGCCGACCTCATCCCGGGAAGAATTGCCAGCGGCCGGTTTGAGGATTCCAATGAGAATCGTTACCATTGCGCAGCTCATTCCAGAACAAGCCGCCCGGTAGCGCGCAACACCCGGAACGCCTCGACACCGTCCGTCCGAACGCGCCTGCGTCCGCATCCTGCTGGTTTTCCGGCAAGTCCCAGGAGCACGCCTGTTCGGGTCGTGCTTCTGTTCGCTCTCTTGCCGCATGGGTTCCACCCGGAGACTGCCCCTGCCTTGCCCTGAGCACGCCGTCCCTGATGGGCCGGCCAGTCTCTCAGCCAGGTGACGGAGCATCGGTCGACCCATGCCGTTTTCCCAGCAACCTCCATCCGCTCTCGTGTGAAACCACCGTCCTCCCCTCCGTCGGCTCCGGGCGCTTCCTCGCAGGCCCCCCAGACAGCCGACCGGCGCGAGGCCCGCGCCGTGGATCTGGAATCAGCCCTCGCGCTGGACCGTCCCCCTCCGCACTGGCACATGCTGCCCGCCTTCGGCGGGGTCCTGCTGCTGCATGCAGCACTACTGTACGGCATCAGCATCACCGACAACGTGCTGCAGGCTGCCAGTGGCGAAGATCATCCCGTCTATGTCGAGCTGGTCAACGCGCCGCCGCAACCGCCCGTCATTCCCGAGCCCACCGCACCTCCGCCGCCGCCTCCGGAACCCGAGCCCGAACCTGAGCCGGAGCCCGAACCGGTCATGACCGAGCCGCCGCCGGCACCCGAACCCGCCCCGGTCTACGAGGTGCCCAAGCCGAAGCCGAAGCCAAAACTGAAGCCCAAGCCGAAACCGAAGCCGAAACCCAAGGAGCCACCTCCGCCGCCCAAGCCTGCGCCCGAGCCGCCCCCGGCCGAGCCTGCACCGCCTGCGCCTTCCAACCTGCCTCCGGGACCACCCACACCTCCCGTGCAGGGAGAGCCGAATGCGCCGGCCGGTGCCACGCCGCAGCCAGGCTCCGGCACGCCGGGTCCCGTCGGTCCGCCGCCGGTGCTGGGCTCCTCGCAGGTCACCTACATACGCCAGCCCAAGCCTGTGTACCCGGCGTTTTCCAAGCGCGCCGGCGAGACCGGCAAGGTCATGCTGCGCGTGCTGGTCGACGTGAATGGCAGGCCCAAGGAGATCAAGCTCGAACAATCCTCGGGCTCCGACCGCCTGGACAAGGCCGCCATCGATGCGGCCCGCAATGCCCTCCTCTCACCCCACAAGGAAAATGGCAAGCCGCGTGAAGCTTATGTGCGGATGCCAATCGTCTTCGAACTGGAGAACTGAACGTGAACGATACCCCCACCCTCGGCTTCGCCCACTTCCTGGCGCAGGGCGACTTTGTCAGCAAAGCGCTGCTGGTCATCCTGCTGGGCATGTCCGTGGTGTCCTGGACGCTGATCCTCGTCAAGGGCATCACCCATTTCATCCGCAGCTCGCGCGCCGAGCGCTTCCTGAAGATGTTCTGGGAAGCCCCGTCCATGCAGGCCGTGGCCAAGGACATCGTCGCCCATGGCGTGCATGACCCGTTCTCGCGCGTCACCGCCAACGCCCTGCAGGCCATCCAGCACTATGCCCGCACGGCACCGTCCAACCGCATGGCAGATTCCGGCACCACGGCCGACCTGCTGACCCGCACCATCAAGAAGGTGCTGGACGAGGAGACCGTGCGCCTGGAGAACGGCCTGTCGGTGCTGGCCACCGTGGGCGCCACCGCCCCCTTCTTCGGCCTGTTCGGTACCGTCTGGGGTGTGTACCATGCACTGGTCAACATCGGTCTGAGCGGCTCCGGCTCGCTCGACCAGGTGGCCGGCCCCGTGGGCGAGGCGCTGATCATGACCGGCCTGGGCCTGGCCGTGGCGCTGCCGGCGGTCATCGGCTTCAACTGGCTCACCCGCCGCAACCGGGTGCTGACGGCGCGTCTCGACGCCTTCGCCTTCGAGCTGTTCACCTTCCTGTCTTCCGGCAAGACGCTGAGCGGCCACACGCACGTCGACAGCAGCAAGCCGCAGCAGGCAGCCTGAACAAGCCCGTCATTCCAGTTCCAGGGGCGCCAGCCGCCACGGTGGCGCCCCTTCACCGAAGGATCGATCCACCATGGCCTTTGCCAGTTTTGATTCCAAGAACAGCAGCACCCCAATGGGCGAGATCAACATGGTTCCGCTCATCGACGTGATGCTGGTGCTGCTGGTGATCTTCATCGTCACCGCACCGCTGCTGACCAACTCGGTCAAGCTCGCGCTGCCGCGCGCCACCACCAGCCCCACCGAGAACAAGCCCACCACGATCGAGTTCTCGATCGACGCGGACGGCAACCTCTACTGGGGCCATGACCAGATCAGCCGCGAGGAGGCCGCCGAGCGCTTCAAGAAGGCCAGCACCGAGGACCCGCAACCCAACGTCCACCTGCGCGCCGACGAGAACACGCCCTATCGCTACGTGGCACAGACTATCGTCGATGCCTCCAAGGCCGGCCTCTCGAAAGTGGGCTTCATCACCCAGCCCGAGGACGAGAACAAGTAACCTGCCCCGTTCTCTGCCCGCGCATCGCCTGTCCCATGCAAGAACCTTTCGCCCTAGACACTCTGACAGCTGCCGACATCCACACCTGCTGGCAGCTGAGCCAGGCGCTGCGCTGGCCTCACCGCGAGGCCGACTGGCAGCAGTTCATTACCTGGGCGAAGGCACACGGCGCAGCCCTGGCCGTGCGTGCCGATGGGCAACTGATCGGCTGCGGGCTGGCCTGGCAATGGGGACGTGAACAGGGCAGCATCGGCATGGTCATCGTCGACGATGCCTGGCAGCGTCGTGGCATCGGCAAGCGGCTCTTCAGCGGCTTGCTGCAGGCTCTGCAAGGCCGTGACGTAATGCTGCAGGCCACCACCCAGGGAAGGCCGCTGTATGAATCGCTGGGCTTTTCTGCCATCGGCCATGCACGACAGTTTCACGGGCACTGGCAGCCCCCCGCAGAGGCCGGGCCCACGTCCTCCATCGCGACCGACGAGCTGACCCGGCTATTGCAACCGCAGGACCTGCCCGCCCTGCTGGCCTACGACCGGCGCGAACGCGGTCTGGTGCGCCCGGAGCTGCTGCAGGCCCTGCTGGCACAGATGGATGCCGATGAACGCTGTGCCGTGAGCGTGGACGCACACGGCCGTCTGTGCGGCTACGGCATCCTGCGCCGCTTCGGACGCGGCTGGGTGGTGGGCCCCCTGCTGGCCAATGGCGCAGACCGCGCCGTAGCGCTGGTGAAGCGGCTCACCCAGGAGCGTGCAGGCGATTTCGTCCGCATCGACCTGGCAGCGGACACGCGCGCCTTTCCGGCCAGCCACAGCCACGCACAGGCTCAGGCTCAGGCTCAGGCTCAGGCTCAGGCTCAGGCTCAGGCTCAGGCTC
>CALIXC010000134.1 GCA_938046755.1 uncultured Lautropia sp.
GCAGCCTGTTCAGCCGGCAGTCTGTCCTTCCTGCAGGAAGCGCCGGATCAGGGGCGCCAGCCGCTGCACCAGCTCGTCGGCTTCGGCATCGGACAGGATGAGCGGCGGCAGCAGCCGCACGACCCGCTCGGCCGTGACGTTGATCACCAGGCCTTCGTCCAGCGCCATCTTCACCAGCGCACTGCAGGGGCGATCCAGCCCGATGCCGATCATCAAGCCCTTGCCCTGCATGCCGGTGAAGCCCGTTGTGCCGGCCAGCGCCTTCTCGAAGCCCTGGCGCAGGCGCTTGCCCAGTGCTTCAGCACGGGTCACCAGGCCGTCGCGTTCCATCACCTCCAGTGTGGTGAGAGCCGCGCGCATGGCCAGCGGGTTGCCGCCAAAGGTGGTGCCGTGGTTGCCGGGCTGGAACAGGCTGGCAGCCGGTCCGTGGGCCAGCACTGCACCGATCGGCACGCCTGAGGCGAGCCCCTTGGCCAGCGACATCACATCCGGCGTGATGCCGGCCCACTGGTGGGCGAACCAGCGGCCGCTGCGGCCCATGCCGCTCTGAATCTCATCCAGCATCATCAGCCAGCCGTGCTCGTCGCACAGCCGCCGCACGCCTTGCAGGAACTCCGGCGTGGCGGCCGTGATGCCGCCTTCGCCCTGAATGGACTCCAGCAGCACGGCAGCAATGCTCGGGGCGGCGCTGTCCTGTCTGGCCAGCGCCTCGAGAGCCGCCAGATCGTTGAAGGGCAGGCGAGGGAAGCCGGGCACTAGCGGCTCGAAGCCTTTCTGGACCTTGGGGTTCGCCGTGGCCGACAGCGTGGCTAGCGAGCGCCCGTGGAAGGCATGCTCGAACACCACCACCCGGGGCTCGGCGATGCCCCGGGCATGGCCGTGCAGGCGGGCGAGCTTGAGCGCTGCTTCGTTGGCTTCCAGGCCGGAGTTGCAGAAGAAGGCGTTGGTCATGCCTGCCCGCTGTACCAGCTGGCGGGCCACGGCGTCCTGTAGTGGCACCTCGAAGAGGTTCGAGCTGTGTATCAGTTTCGCCACCTGATCCTGCAGCGCGGCCACCAGATCGGGGTGGGCATGACCGAGTGTATTGACGGCGATACCGCTCAGAGCGTCGAGGTATCGTCGGCCCGCCTCATCGAACAGAATGGCGCCCTGGCCGCGCGTGAAGGCAACGGGCTGGCGCAGGTAGGTCGGCATCAGGGGGGCTTGGCAGGTCATGCGCGTGTCTCGGTTTTTCCATCCATGTACCGGTATCATACTTCCATGCAGCAAGAACCAATGAACCCATCCGCGTCTGTCGGCGACGGGATCCCGGGTCAGGAGACACTCGCTGGCAGCATTCCGCCCCCGGCATCCGACGCCACGACTCATGCCGCACCCTCTGTCGCGCCGGCTTGCCTGGAGGCTTCGTCCGACCTGTTGGCGCATGTCCGTCACGCCGCCCGCTTCGTCATCATCGGCGAGACCCATGAGGGTCGCCGCTTCCGTCCCAGCGACTGGGCCGAACGCCTGGCGGGCGTGATGGCGGCCTTCCGGCCTCACAAGAAAAGTGGCGCGCGTTCCGGCGTCGGCCAGTGCCACCTGGGCTATTCGCCCTATGTGCTGCCGTCCATGTACCAGGGCTTCAAGTGCGTGATCGTCGATCGCCGCCTGCATGACGTCGAGCCGCTGGCGCACAACTTCGTGCTCAACTTCGCGCTGGACAACCGGCTGCGGACCGAAGCGCTGGATTGAGCGCGGCATGCTGTGGTCAAAAAGCTGCCAATCAACAGTCTTTGACGTGAGTCGCAGCCTTTCCGGGACCGAGCTTGTCAAAAAAGCTACAGTTCAGTCGCAGACAGCGCAGCTAAACATCTGAATTAACGACGTTTTCTAATTATCCAGTTGCTCTTTGGCGGGCTTTCTGGTCTCATCGATCCCATGTGGAAGACGCCTTTCAACCCGCGTGGCCTGAAGAGCCCGACAGCAGCGCCGGCAATGGTTGCCGAAGCGCCGCGCCTGCCGTTCCGTGTCGCAGCGTTCGGCCTGGGCCAGCGTTTCATGCGTCTGATCGAGCTGATCTTCCAGTGCGAGGCCCAGAACCCGCACCGCTACCAGCTGGCCGATACCCGCACGGGCGGGGAGTTCGACATCGCGCTGGTCAATCTCACCATTCCCGGCGGCGTGGATACGGCCCGCCGGTTGCGCAGCCTGCCGCGTGCCATCCCGGTCATCGGCGTGGGACGCCGGGCCAACCGCCTGCGCGGGGCCGACGATCTGCTGTTCACCTCCTTCGCCCAGGACATCCTGGCTGTGCTCAACCGTTCGGCCGATGTGCTGGTGGCGCGTGCGCATCAGCATGCAGTCAACCGCAACACGCTGTCGGCCAGCAGCCTGCTGTCGGCCCGTCAGCAGATGCCGGTCGACACGCCGTTGCGTGTTCTGGTGATGGATCCCAGTCCCTCCAGCCGTAGTCATGTGGCTGTGGGCATGCGGCAGCTGGGCATCGACGTGGACGGCGTGGGGACGCTAGAGCAGGCCAGTGACGTGCTGTCGATGCGCCACTACGATTTGGTCATCGTCGATCCGCAGCAGCCCGATGGCTGCGGGCTGGAGATGATGCGCCGCTTCAAGCGCGCCACGGGCTCGAATGTGCCGGTGGTGGTGCTCAGCACGCGGTCGGGCATTTCCGACCTGCTGCGTTCCGCTATGCTGGGCTGTAGCGGCTATCTGGTCAAGCCGCTGTCCATGTCGGCGCTGCACGGCACCGTGCGGCGCATCCTGCTGCGTACGGCCGGCCGGCGGCAGCGTGGCGCCATCGGTCCCATTGCATTGGCAGACGACGAGCGTGTGCCTGACGCGGTGCAGCCTGGGCTGGTCTGGCGGCTGCTGGACGGGCTTCGCCACCAATGCCTGTCCGGTCTGGATTTCGTGGGCGGGCGACTGGCCCTGAAGCGTTGCAGGTCGCACGGCGCCTGCCGGGGTGTCGAGCGTGTCGGCCTGCGGGGCGGGGGCGATGGTGCCAGGGTCGATTCCATGCAGCTCAGCCCTACGGCCGTACCCGTCTGGCGGCCGGGCAGCAGTCATTGTGCCGTCGACATGGAGCTGGCCATGGCCATTGCCACCGGTGTGCAGCGTCCCTCGGGTCTGCGGGAAGCGTCGGGCATGCTGGCCCCGCAGAGGCAGAAGGCGGCCTTTGCCGGTCGGCGGAACGCCGGGTCCCGAGCAGCCGAGCCGGCGCTCAACGACTAATTTGCAGCCCGTCTGGCTGCAAAAGAAAAAGCCCCGGCTGGTTGTCCAGTTTCGGGGCTTTTGCCGTGAAGGCCGGAAGGCTTACTTCACGCGGCTGCGGTACTCGCCGTTGCGGGTGTCGATCTCGATCTTGTCACCGGTTTCGACGAAGGCGGGAACCTGAACCTCGAAGCCAGTGGGCTTGATGCGGGCGGGTTTGAGCACCTTGCCGGAGGTGTCGCCGCGTACGGCGGGTTCGGTGTATTCCACTTCACGCACCAGCGTGGTGGGCAGTTCCACCGAGATGGCGCGGCCATTGTACATGACGACCTCGCAGGGCATGCCTTCCTCAAGGTAGTTCAGGGCGTCGCCCATGTTCTCACCATCCACTTCGTACTGGTTGTACTCATGGTCCATGAACACGTAGGCGGGGTCGGAGAAGTAGGAGTAGGTGACCTCGGTCCGTTCCAGCACCTGGATCTCGAACTTGTCGTCGGCCCGATAGACGCTTTCCGTGCCGGAACCCGTCAGCAGGTTCTTCATCTTCAGCTTGACGACGGCAGCGTTGCGGCCAGATTTGTTGTATTCGGCCTTGATGACGACCATGGGGTCGTTGCCGATCATGATCACGTTGCCAACGCGAAGTTCCTGGGCGGTCTTCATGGGTGTATCTGTACTGTGTCCGGGGTTGAGCTGAACTCGCAATTATATCGCGGGTCGGTGGGGTTTGGGGGCCGGGTCCTGGTTGCAGACGACTTCGTTGAAGGGCGCCCCGTGCCGGGGAGCCTTCCTCGGCTCATGCTGTCCGCTTCGCTTCCAGAGCGCCTGTGGAGGCACCCCGTCCCGGGGCGCTCAGGCTTATGTCGGGTGTTGTCCTGGTTGCAGACGGCTTCGTTGAGGGGCGCCTCACGTTGGGAAGCCCTCCTTGGCTCACGCCGTCCGCTTCGCCTGCGCAAATGCCATCAAGCTGCCTGCCAGGTCGGGGACGTGGGCGGCGGTGGCGCTGGCCAGTCGTCTGGACAGGGCGGCGACACAGGGGTGTTGCAGCCAGGCGACCAGGTCGGCGGTATCGTGGCTGGGTGCCTGGTTCCAGGCGCGCAGGGCGCGCTGCCAGGCGGGAAAGGCGGGTTCGTCGGCCAGCCAGGGGGTGATGCGGGTTAGGAAGGCTTCCAGTTTCTGCAGGTGGGCCGCGTCTTCCTGCGGGTAGGCCTGCCACAGCCAGGGGAGGCCGGCCCATAGGGCGCGCAGCCAGGAGTCCTCGCCACGCACGAGGTTCAGGTCGCAGCACCACAGCAGGGGATCGAATTCGGTCTGCGGCAGGAAAGGCAGCGGTGAGAGCCGTAGGCGATGGGGGTGCGCCTGGGCCAGAGGAACCAGGGGCTGCAGCCAGGGCTGGGTGTCGGCGCCGGGCAGCAGCAGGTGCAGTGGGGGCAGCGTGGGCTGATTCAGCCAGGCGGTGAGCCACGCGAGCAGCGGCGCGGACGGGTAGCACAGGACACTGGCCAGCAACTGTCTGCTTGCGGGGGACGGTGCTTCAGCAGTTGCGCGACCGGGAAAGTCCGGCTGGATGCCATGGGCCATCAGCCACTGGTCTTTGTGGGCAGGATCGGCCAGGAAGGCATCGCGGCGCTGCAGCAGGTCGCGTTCACGCAGCAGGCCGCCAGTATCGGCCGAGAAGCCGGGGTTGAAGAAGTGCTCGGTCAGGCCGTCCGGTTGCAGGCTGGGCAGGCCGTGGCCGTCGGCCACCCAGTCCTCGGCGCTCAGGTACTCCAGCTGGATGAGCTGCGGAGGGCAGCGCTGGCGGGTCTTCAGCGCTGCCCGCGCCTTCTGGGGCAGCCGCACCTGAAAGCCGCAGACGATCACGTCCGCGTCCTGGCCCACGGCAGCATCGTCATCCAGCCGGCTGACCATGACAGGCGGGCGTTCAGCCTTGGGGGCCAGTCGCTCCAGCATTTCGGGCTGGTCGATGAAAAGATGAACATGGCAGCCATGTTCTTCATGCAGCTGCCGGGCCAGTCGCCACATCACGCCCGCATCGCCGAAGTTGTCGATGACCTGGCACAGCAGGTGCCAGCGCTGGTCGGGGCGGTACGTGGCTGCGTCGCGCGGAGAACTCATGGGTGTTCTTCCGGGGCGGCGGCCTGCTCCTGTTTCAGCATCTGCTCCAGCGTGCCGATGTTCAGCCCGAAGCGGCGCTGGGCAAAGCGACGGGCGGCCAGCAGAGCACGATCTTTCGAGAGCAGCCAGTCCACACGGTGGGCCACAGCCAGGTCCAGGAACTTGCGATCATCGGGGTCGCGGCAGCTGAGGTTGCAGGCCGGCACCACGGCCACTTCTTCGGTCAGCGCATCCCAGCGGGCCAGCGCGGCCTGCTGCTGGCTCTCGTCCTGTCGGAACTGGGGGCGGGCCAGTACCGCGGCCAGCTCGGCGCGCATGGCGTGGGTGCCGATGGCGCGGTAATGGCCGCTGGCCAGTCCGTCCTGAAGCGCCTGCACGCACGGATCGTGGAAGACGAGCAGGTCGAGCCAGATGTTGGTGTCGATGACGAGACGTGGCATGGGATCAAGGGGAGGGCCGATCGCAGCGCGCATCGTAGCATCCAGTCGGTGATGTCATAAAAATACTCTATAATATTTGCCATGAAGATAGTTCTTTCCCCTGCCAAGGCGCTGGACTACACCACGCCTGCACTCGACGTACCGGCCAGCCTGCCGGCGTTTCCCGAGCAGACCCATGCGCTGGTCGATATCATGCGTGGCTACGACGAAGTGGCGCTGTCCGGGCTGATGTCCATCAGCGCGGCGCTGTCGCGCGAGAACGTGGCCCGCTACCAGCGTTTCTCGGACACCTTCGACGAGACCAACAGCCGCCCGGCGCTCTATGCCTTCAACGGTGATGTCTACGACGGTCTGTCGGCCCGCACGCTGACACGGGCTGAGGCCGAGCGCGCCAATGGGCTGGTGCGCATCCTGTCCGGGCTCTATGGCGTGCTACGACCCTTCGACCTAATGCAACCGTACCGGCTGGAGATGGGCACGAAGCTGCCCAACCCGGCGGGCAAGGACCTGTACGCCTTCTGGCGTGAGCGCATCACGGCCACGCTCAACCAGGCGCTGGCGAACGATCGGCATCCGGTGCTGGTCAACCTGGCCTCGGACGAGTATTTCAGTGCCGTGGACGTGAAGCGGCTGGCGCATCCGGTGCTGAAGATCGCGTTCGAGGAATGGCGTGATGACGCCAGGTCGCCCGAAGGCGGCAAGTGGAAGGTGGTTTCCTTCAATGCCAAGCGGGCCCGCGGCATGATGACCCGCTACGCCATCGACATCGACGCGAAACAGCCAGCTGACCTGCGTGGCTTTGATCGTGACGGCTACGCGCTGGATGAGGCCGCCTCCAGCGATGACCGCTGGGTGTTCCGCCGGCGGGACTGGCCACCGGCGAAATAGGGGCGAGTATCTGGGATGATTCAGCCCTTTTGCGGACGCCCCCAGTTTTCAAGCCAGGCCAGCCACTGGTTGAAACCCGGGCACTGCCGGCGGATGGTGGCTAGGCCAATGTGTCCGGCAATGAGCGGACCGTGCTCAGTCTTGCTGTAGCAGCCCGGCTTCAGACAGCCCAGGATTCTCTTTGATGGCGCTGTCTCTTTGCCGTCGTTGATGTCTTCGGGGCTTTCGTAGCGGTTCCTGATGTCCTGTAATGCCTGCCGGGCTGGTACGTCGCAACCATCTATCAGCTGGAAGGCCTTGACATCGGAAAACAGTAAGGCTTCGAATTCATGCATCTGTAGATAGGGTCGTACCCGTTTCGGGTTTAGGCCGGGGATGGCTTGTTGCAATCCTCGCAGGATCGATTGTTCCAATTCGACATTGGTGCGCGTGGCTTTTTTATGGAAGCCGTAGAAATCCACCAGGGTGGTGATGCCCTGGCAATTGCGAAATTCATGGGCCATGAATTTCACCAGTCGTTCTACCGTGACCCGGCCACCACGGTGCTGGCCGGAAGAGGGGGTGCGCAGAATGCTGGGGTAGGCTTGGACACCGAAGCCCTGAAGATGTGGCGCTAGGCAGCACTGCACGAATGCCACTTCTGTCTGTCCCTCACAGACAATGCACACCCGTATCACACCGGCTCTCCCACTGGGGCACGCAACCAGATGTCGGAAAGCGCATACTCGTCGTCTAGCCAAGCCTGATATTCTTCCCGTGGCAGGCTGCGCAGCGTGGTAGCACCGTCCTGCGCTTCGGCGATGATGATGTTTTCCAATGCAAAGCAGTCCACCATGTATGGAGACTGGGTGGCTACGAAGACCTGTTGCGTTTGGGCCACTCGTTTGACCATCTCTGAGACCAGCGTGATGGCATGGGGATGTAACCCCAGTTCGGGTTCGTCCAAGAACATGATGGCTGGCAGTCGGCTCTCGGGCAGATTCAGCAGGGTCATCAGGCAGAAGAGCCGTAGCGAGCCGTCTGATGTGAGATGCGCACCGAATACCTTGTCGCTGTATCGGCTCTTCCAACGTAGCAGCACCTTGCCGGCCACAGAGTCCAGCACAAAGTCCTCCAGCAATGGAAAGACCCGTTGTATCTGCTGAACGATCAGGCGGTAGCGGGTGCCGTCGTTTTCCTTTAGATCCAGCAGGACTGCGGCCAGATTGCCACCGTCCGAACGCAGCCGCGCATGGTCGCTGGTATCCCAGCGTTGGCGGATACTGGCGTTGGCCGATGTGTCATGGAACTGATAAGTGGCGCATTGACGTAGCAGGTTACAGATGGTTCTGGCTGTTTTGCCTGATTCTATTGGGAGCGCTGCCTCTCGTCCGACAGTTGAGATCTCGGTCCATTTCGCTGTCGTGCCACGGTTATGCGCGCTGTACCGATAGGCTTCGTTGAGCACCATGAGCGCGTCACCTGCCGACAGATGCGTCAGGTCAAAGCGGTAGCCGTTATTGCCTTGCCTAGTTTCCAGCTGGATCTCGGCATGGATGCG